>CACWHX010000061.1 GCA_902760845.1 Oscillospiraceae bacterium | reverse complement strand
TGCGGTAGGAGCTAATACCAATCCACAGCATCCTCTGCATTGTAGCACAGACCTTGGAGAGGGTCTATAAACACTACTACTCTATAATACAAGGAGCATGTTATGAAAACAACAAGAACGAACAAAAGACACGCCCTGACGGCGCTGGCGCTCTGCCTGTGCCTGCTGCTGGGGCTCACGGCGTGCGGCTCCAGACAGGAGACGCCCGCGGAGACGGCGCAGGGCACGGAGCCGGCGGCGGGCACCGTGACGATCACCGACCACGCGGACCGCACGGTGACCGTCCCCACCGATCCGGAGCGGGTCGTGGTGCTGGATATTCTGCCGCTGCCCTCGGTGCTGACGGTGTTCCTCGGCTCGGCGGAGACGATCCTCGCCATGGAGCCGGCCAGCATGAACGCCGCCAAAAACGGCATCCTCTCAGAGCTGTACCCGGAGATTCTGGACGTGCGCACCGACATCATGACCGGGGACGATGTGAACGTCGAATCGCTTGTCGCCCTCGACCCGCAGATCGTGTTTTACAACGCGGGCAATTCGACGCTCGGCGAGAAGCTGGAAAACGCCGGGCTGACGGCCGTCGGCGTCTCTCCGACGAAGTGGCACTATGACTGCATTGTGACCTACGACCAGTGGATTGCGCTGCTGAGCCAGATCTACCCGTCCGTGGACATCAGCACGGAGGTCTCGGATTTCAGCACGGCCATGTATGAGCAGATTCAGGCGAAGGTCGCGCCGCTCGCCGACGAAGAGCGCAGGACGGTGCTGTTTCTGTTCCAGTATGACGAGAACACCATGGTCACCTCCGGGTCGAGCTTTTTCGGCCAGTGGTGGTGCGACGCCTCGGGCGCGATCAACGCGGCGAACGAGGTCGCGGCGGACAATTCCAGCGCGGTCATCACCATGGAGCAGGTCTATGCGTGGGACCCCGACGTGATTATCATCACGAACTTTACCCAGACGCAGCCGGATGATCTCTACAACAACGCCATCGGCGACGACGACTGGAGCACAGTGTCTGCCGTGAAAAACGGCCAGGTCTACAAGATGCCGCTCGGCACCTACCGCACCTATACGCCCGGGGTGGATACGCCCATGACGCTGGAGTGGATGGCGACGATCCTGTATCCCGATCTGTTCCCGGAGTTTGACCTGACGGCCGACGTGCGAAGCTATTACCGCGACCTCTACGGCGTGGAGCTCACGGACGAGCAGATCGAAGCCATGTATCACCCGGCGAGCGCGGCCGGGTCCTGGAGATAAGTTTGATCGTGTAAGGGGGAGAGCGCTTGGACCAGCGTCGAAAATTTGCGGTGTGGATGCTCGTCATGCTCGCGGCGATCGTTGTGTTTTCCGTTCTGGCGCTTTGTATGGGACAGTTTCATATCGAGCCGGCGCGGGTCTTCGAGGAGCTGTTCGGCGCCCGGCGCGCGCTCGCCGCGCAGGATAACGTGCGCACGGTGCTCCACAACATTCGCATCCCGCGCATTCTGATGGCGCTGATTGCGGGGGCGGGGCTGTCCGCGTCGGGGGCCGCGTTCCAGAGTCTGTTTGCCAACCCCCTCGCCACGCCGGATACACTCGGCGTGGCGAACGGGGCGTCCTTCGGCGCCGCGCTCGGCATTCTGCTGGGCGGCGGCGCGGCGGAGGTGCAGCTGCTCGCGCTCCTGTTCGGGCTGGCCGCCGTGGCGCTGGTCTATGCCGTCACGCGCGGCGCCGGCGCGCAGAACCCCTCCATGCTGATGATGATTCTGGCGGGCATGGTCATCAGCTCGCTTTTCTCCGCGCTGGTGTCGCTCGTCAAGTACGTCGCCGATCCGCAGGACGTGCTGCCGGTCATCACGTTCTGGCTGCTGGGGAGCTTTTCCGGCATTACCCGCAGCTCCATGCTGCTGGGCGCGCCGCTGATCCTGGTCGGTACGGTATTGATCTTTCTGCTTCGCTTCCGGCTGAACGCGCTCTCGCTTTCGGAGGATGAGGCGCGGTCGCTGGGCGTCAACCTGAAGCGCGTGCGGGCGATGGTCGTCGCCGCCGCCGCGATGACGACGGCGGCCATCGTCTCCGCCTGCGGCGTGATCGGCTGGGTGGGCCTGCTGATCCCGCACATTGCGCGGATGCTCTTCGGCAATGACAACCGCTATGTTGTGCCCGCGTCCATCGGGGCCGGGGCACTGTTCATGCTGCTGGTGGATACGCTCGCGCGCTGCATGAACGCGGCGGAGGTGCCGGTGTCGATCCTCACGGCGATCATCGGCGCGCCGGTATTCATTCTGCTGCTGCGGCGGACGGGAGGGCTGCGCACATGAGCATTGAGGTTTGCGCCGGCTCCTTCTCCTATCGGAGGGGGACGCCGATTTTGCAGGATGTGAGCTTCTCGGCGGAATCGGGCGAGGTCGTTGCGATTCTTGGCTCAAACGGCGTCGGCAAGACGACGCTGGTCAAGTGCCTGCTGGGCTTTTTGCCGTGGGACGGCGGCGTGACGCGCATCGACGGCCGTGACCTCCGAAAAATCAGGGGGCGCGAGCTGTGGCGGCGCGTCGCCTACGTCCCGCAGGCGAGAGCGCCGGTGTTCTCCTACCGCACGGAGGACCTGGTGCTGCTTGGACGCAGCCCGTATCTGGGAGATTTTGCAATGCCCGGGAAGCGCGACCGGGAGCTTGCGCTGCACGCGATGGAGCTTGCGGGCATCCCGCATCTGGCCGGCAAGCGCTGCGACCAGATCAGCGGCGGCGAGCTGCAGCTCGTGCTGATTGCCCGCGCGCTCGCGGCGGAGCCGGAGTATCTCGTTCTGGACGAGCCGGAGTCCGGCCTGGATTTTCGCAATCAGATCGTCGTGCTGGACCTGATCGAGCGCCTGTGCCGCGAGCAGAACATCACGGCGGTCGTCAACACGCACTACCCGGATCACGCCATGCGCATTTCCAATCAGGCACTGCTGCTATTTGGAAACGGTGTGCATCTTTTCGGACGAACGAAGCAGATTCTCACGGCGGAGCACATGCGCGCGGCCTTCGGGGTGGACATCGCCATCCGGAGCGAACCCGTAAACGGGCGGGAGTACGCCGCCGTCATCCCGCTGGAGCTGATCGAGAAGGGGGAACACGGAAGATGGATCGAACCCTGAGTCAGACGCCGGTCTCCAACCGGACGCATATCGGGTTTTTCGGGCGCATGAACGCGGGGAAATCCTCGCTCATCAACGCTCTGGCAAAGCAGCCGGTGTCCATCGTGTCAGACGAGGCGGGCACGACGACGGACGTCGTGAAAAAGACGATGGAGATTCACGGCATCGGCCCGTGCGTGCTTCTGGACACGGCGGGCTTTGACGATGCGGGGGCGCTTGGAGGCCTGCGCACCGCGGCGTCCCGCCGGGCGGCCGAGGCCACGGACCTCGCGGTGATTCTCTTTGCGGATACGCCGGACTGGACGCAGGAGCAGGCGTGGCTGGAGCGCTTTGCCGCGGTCTCCACGCCGGTGATCGCCGTTCTCAGCCGCGCCGATCAGCGGAGCGAGGCGGAAAACGCCGCGCTCCTCGAGCGGCTGCGCGCGCAGACCGGACGCACCGCGCTCGCGGTGAGCGCCGTGACGGGAGCGGGGATAGACGATCTGCGCGAGGCGCTGATCGCGGCCGCCTCCCGCGCGCCGGAAAAGCGCTTCATCCTAGGCGACCTCGTCCGGCCGGGCGACACGATCGTGCTCGTCATGCCGCAGGATCCGCAGGCGCCGGAGGGACGGCTCATCATTCCCGAGGTGCAGACGATCCGCGAGGCGCTCGACCGGCAGTGCATCGCGATTTGCGTGCAGCCGGAGGAGCTGCCGGCCGCGCTGGAGCGGCTGAAGGCGCCGCCGGCGCTCATCGTGACGGATTCGCAGGTGTTCGACACGGTCTATGCGCACAAGCCGGAACAGACGAAGCTGACGTCCTTTTCCGTGCTGTTCGCGGGCTATAAGGGCGACATTGCGTATTATACCGAGAGCGTCCGGGCCATCGACACGCTCACGGAGTCGTCGCGGGTGCTCATCGCCGAGTGCTGCACCCACGCGCCGCTGGACGAGGACATCGGCCGGGTGAAGATTCCCCGGATGCTGCGCCAGCGCACCGGGCCGGGCCTGACCGTCGATGTGACGGCAGGCGCGGATTTTCCGGAGGATATCGGGACGTATGATCTCGTCATCCAGTGCGGGGGGTGCATGTTCAACCGGAAATATGTGTGCTCCCGCATCCAGCGCGCCAGGGACGCCGGCGTCCCGATGACGAACTACGGCGTCACCATCGCGTATCTGAAGGGCATTCTCGACAAGATCGATACCGGGAGAAAGGAAGGAACGGAACATGACGGAGCAGGAAACCAGAATCGCGATCATCTCCATCGTGGTAGAGGATAAGGACTGCGTCTCGCGCGTCAACGAGCTGCTGCACGAATATGGCCGCCACATCATCGGCCGGATGGGGATCCCCTACCCGACGAAGGGCGTGTCGCTCATCAGCGTGGCAATCGACGCGCCGGCGGACACGATCAGCGCCCTGACGGGGAAGCTTGGACGGATTCCGGGCCTGACCGTCAAGGCCGCATACTCCAAGGCATGACGAGCGCGGCGGAGCAGCGCGCGCGGATCGACGCGCTGTTTGAAGCGGGAACGCTGCCGCGCGCGGACCTGCGCGCGCTGATCGACGGGCGGGACAGCGCGAGCGCGGACTATCTGTTTGAAAAAGCGCGCATCCGGCAGACGGAAAACTTTGGGCGGGATGTCTATCTGCGCGGCCTGATCGAGTTTACGAATTACTGCCGCAACGACTGCCTCTACTGCGGCATCCGCCGGAGCAACCGGAGCTGCAATCGTTATCGCCTGTCCGAGGCGGAGATTCTCGACTGCTGCGAGAAGGGCTATGCGCTGGACTTTCGCACCTTTGTGCTGCAGGGCGGCGAGGACATGGCGTATACGGACGCGGACATCTGCCGCATCGTGTCGGCGATCCGGATGCGGTTTCCGGACTGCGCGGTGACGCTCTCCATCGGCGAGCGGAGCACCGAGAGCTATCAGGCGTACTTTGACGCCGGGGCGGAGCGCTATCTGCTGCGCCACGAGACGGCGGACCCGGCGCACTACGCCCGGCTCCACCCGCCGGAGCTGTCGCTGGAAAACCGCGTGCGCTGTCTGTGGGACCTCAAGCGCATCGGCTATCAGGTGGGCGCGGGCATGATGCTCCAGTCGCCGTATCAGACGACGGATCACATCGTGACGGACCTGGAATTTCTCCGGCAGCTCCAGCCGGACATGATCGGCATTGGGCCGTTCATTCCGCACAAGGACACGCCGTTCCGGGCGGAGCCGGCGGGCACGGCGGAGCTGACGCTGTTTTTGATCGGCGTCCTGCGGCTGATGTTCCCGGCGGGACTCATTCCCGCGACGACGGCGCTGGGCACCATCGACGTGCGCGGCCGGGAAAAGGGCATTCTCGCGGGCGCGAACGTTGTGATGCCGAATCTCTCCCCCACCGGCGTGCGGGGAAAATATCTGCTGTACGACGGAAAAATCTGCACCGGCGACGAGGCGGCGGAGTGCCGCTTTTGCATGCAGCAGCGCGTGCGCTCCGTGGGCTACGAGGTCCGCGTCAGCCGCGGCGACGCGCCGCGCTTCCGCGCCGCGGCGGCGCGCGGATGCTCCGCGCCCCCGGGCGCTGCAAGCGGCAAAGACTGAAAAACAAGATTGCAATCTTCCCACGCCGACGATCCGGCGTGGGAAGTTTTTTTGCGCTGCGCATGCCGGAAAAAGGGAAGGTCACGTTTCTGAAAGATTGGTTCTATGCAAATTCTCATCTATGTGCTATAATAAGGCAATTAATCAGAACATTCGTGCAGATGGTCGAAAAAACGACAGTTTGCAGCGATTGCCTGGGATGGGAGGAAAGAGAGATGAAGCGATTTCTGGCGATTTTGCTGGCGTTCTGCGTCGTGCTGACGCTGCTGCCGCCGGCAACGGCAGTCGAGACCGAGCCTGCCGCCGCTTTTGAGGCCGAAACGCCGGTGGAGCAGGCGGATGCCGCCGGTGCCGCGGCAGAGCATGCGACCGCCCTGGCCGATGACGACGACGCGGGTGATCCTGATCCTGACCCGGACCCAGAACCGGACCCGGAGCCGGAGCCGATTGCGGTCGAGCGCATCAGCCTGTCGGACACGGCGCTCACGCTGATGGCGGAGCGCACGCATCCGCTGCTGCTTACGGTATTTCCCGAAAACGCCACGGACAAGACCGCCGTGTGGACGACGTCGAACCCGAGCGTTGCCGCCGTCGATGCCAACGGCGTCGTGACGGCGGTCGGCCTCGGCACGGCTGTCATCACGGCGAAGGTGGCGGATCGAACGGCCTCCTGCACCGTCACGGTGCGATTCGGCGACGTGTATGAGAGCGCATATTACTACAACGACGTCTACTGGGCGCTGGCGAACAACATCACCAACGGCACCTCCAACACGATGTTTTCCCCGGACCAGGCCTGCACCCGGGCGCAGGCGGTAACGCTGCTGTATCGCATCAACGGAAGCCCGGCGGCTGGAGGGGCAAACCCGTTTGCCGATATCTCCAGCGGCGCTTATTACTACAACGCTGTCCTGTGGGCCTCTCAGAACGGCATTGTCGTCGGCACGTCGGCGACGACGTTCTCGCCAAACCAGACCTGCACCCGCGCCCAGATTGTGACGATGATCTGGCGCTGCCGGCGGCAGCGTCCCGCCGCGGCGAACGGATTCAGCGACGTGGCCAGCAACAGCTACTATTACACGCCTGTGCGCTGGGCGGCGGAGCAGGGCGTTACCAACGGCACCGCACCCGGCAGATTTTCGCCGGATGCGCCCTGCACACGCGCCCAGATCATTCGCTTCCTCCACAACTGCGACGCCCGGCAAAACGCGATTTTGAACCGGAGCGTGTGGCAGGTCTATTATCCGCAGGCCGAGGCCGTTTTGGACCAGGTCGGCTGGGACCTGCGCGCGGCCTTCAACTGGTCGGCGAGCCTGCCGTATTACGGCCATGGCAAGGCCGACATGCCGGAAAATCCTTCGCCGGGGACGGAGTGGTTTGCCAACTTCGGCTTCACCAACCGCAAGGGCAACTGCTACGTGATGGCGGCGACCTTTTACGAGATGGCCGTCTGCCTGGGCTACCAGCCGCGGCAGATGTCCGGCAAGGTCCCGCTGCGCAGAGGCGGCTGGGGGCCGCACTCCTGGGTGGAGATTGACATCAACGGCGCGACGTATGTGTTCGATCCGGACTTTACATATGGAACTGGACGAAACGGCTATATGATCAGCTACGGGCAGACCGGGACGTGGCAGTACGCGGATTACACGGTTATGAGCCTCTAAAATCCACATTGGAGGCGGAAGGAGAAGAAACCATGAAGCTGAAATCATTGACGCCCGGCCTGATCGGACTGCTGGCCGCCGGACTGCTGCTGTGCGGCTGCGGGAGCGCGGAGGGGACCGCCGAGCCGGAGCCGACCGAAACGGCGTTTGCCGAAGTGCAGCCCGACCCCGACGCGCTCCTGAAAACGATCGGCACGGAGCAAAGCGGGGAGACGGTCTATCGGGTCAAGCTGAAAAATGAGACAGGCCGGGACATTGTGGGCTTTTCGATCCGGGAGAGCAATGAGGCGACGTTCCCGGAAAACATGCTGCCGGATGGCGACGTGTTCGCAGCGGGCGAGGAGCGCATCCTCTACTATGACGCTGCTGCGGCCATTGAAGCGGCGCGGCTCGCCGAAGAGAACGGCGACGCGGATGCTCCGGCAATGGAGCCGGCCTATGACATCGAGCTCACGCTGAAGGCGGAGACCGAGGACGGGGAGGATACCGTCGTCGTGCTGCACTACTTCCCGTTTGACGATATGGAGAGCGGCACGCTCTGCTATGAGGACGAGGTCGCGTTCGTGGCATACCACGCCATTTTTACGGATCAGGACATCAGCACCAAGGCGGCGGAGCAAAAGCTTCGGGAGGATGAGATCGCGGCGGCGCAGGCGACCTCTGCGGCCGCTTCGTCCGGCGGGCAGAGCGCGCCCGCGCAGGCGCCGGCGGCGAGCGTGTCCACACCGGCGCCCGAGCCTGTGCCCGTCGTGGCGGACCCGCCCGCCGCGGATCCCGGCAGCGACAGCGGCTGCATCGGCGATGAAGGACTCGTCTACTGAGCGGAGCGGGACGGCGCGGGGAGCGCGGGTTTCGGGCCTATCCTATCTGCGTGCCGCCGCCTGCGTCGCCATCATCACGCTCCATACCGTCAACGCGGCCGAAATTCTGTACCGCGACCGGCTGTCGCTCGCACAGCTGACGGCATCCATGGCCGTGGTCTATGTGATGATGTGGGCTGTGCCGTGCTTTGTGATGGTCTCCGGCGCGCTGCTGCTTGACCCCGCGCGGGAGGTCACGCTGGAGAAGATCTTTCGCAAATACCTGCTTCGCGTCGTCGGCGCGCTGCTGTTGTTCGGGCTGATCTATCGCGGCTTTGATCTGCTGATGAACCGGGAGCCCTTTTCGCTGCTGTCCCTGCTGAAGGGACTTGCGAATGTGTTCACGGGGCAAAGCTGGGCGCATCTCTGGTATCTGTATCTTCTGGTGGGGCTTTATCTGCTGCTGCCCTTTTACCGAATGGTCGCGAAGGAGAGCTCAGAGCGGCTCCTGCGCTATCTGCTGCTGGTGTATGTGGTGTTTCTGTCGCTTCTGCCGCTGACCCGGATGGCGAACGTCGAGAGCGCCTTTTATATTCACGTCTCGACGATCTATCCCTTTTACCTCTTTGCGGGCTACGCCGTCTCCAGCGGCGCGCTGCGACTGTCCCGCCCCGCGGCCGCCGGCGCGGCGCTGGGCGGCACGGTGCTGATCGTGCTGGCTGCCATACTGCGCTTTCGCCTGCCGGCGGAGAGGCTGGACGAAATTCTGGCGAGCTACAGCTCCATGTTCGTCATCCTGCAATCGGTGGGTATGTTCAGTCTGCTGTGCTCCGGCGATGAAACCGCGGCGCGGCGTCCATCGTCGGCGTTTGGCCGCCTGCTGCTGTTCATCGACGAAAATTCCTTTGGCGTCTATCTGATCCACATGATCTGGATCCGCCTTCTGCTGCGATACCTGGAGATCAATCCCTACGAAATCGGACTCTGGCTCTTCCCGGTCCTGATCCTGGGGAATCTCGCGGTCTCATGCCTCGTCACGTGGGCGCTGCGGCGCATCCCCGGGATGAAGCGAATCCTGTAAACAAGTCATCCGTCCGGCAGTACGCCGGGCGGGTGGTCATAGTCTGTCAAAAAGGGGCAGCGCCGCAAGCGGCACGGCTCCATATCCGCTTCCCCGTTCTTCCTTACCCAAAACAAATCCTCGGATTTGTTTTGGAGAGGAGCGGCAGCGGCGTGGCAAACGAGGGCAAGGACTGCAGCGCAAGGCTCATCTGTCGAAAAAGTTTTTCGACAGACTCAAAGCACCCTCCCGGCACATTGCCGGGAGGGTGCTTTGCATTTCTCGAAGCGAGGGGGAGGGAAGCTTTCGCTGTCGCGTCGCGCTGCCGGGGCGCGCTCAGGCCTCCGCCAGAAAATCTGCGGCGAACTGCGCCATGACGGCGCTGCCGCGCGGGAGGATCGCCTCGTCAATGTCGTACTTTTCGTGGTGATTCGTATACGCCTGCGCGCACGCCGGATCGTGGCTGCCGAGAAAGCCCCAGACATATGGGATGCCGGTTTGGCCGTACCAGCCGAAATCCTCGCTCGCCATGAGCGCGCCGAGATGACCGAGGGATTCCGGCCCGTAGAGCTTCGTCACCGCGGCGCGCGCGAGCCGGTTGAGCGTGTCGTCGGCGTTGATGAGCGGGCTGGTCAGGTAGTGGTAGGAAAGCGTCGCTTTTGCGCCGAGCGCTTCGGCCGTGTGCGCGATGACCCGGCGCATCCGATCCTCGATCTCCGTGCCGGGGAGAAAGGTGCGGACGGTGCCCGTCATGGTGACGCGGTTTGCGATGACGTTGAAGCGGCTGCCGCCGTTGATGGTGCCAATGGTCAGCACCAGCGGATTGAGCGGGTCGTTTTGCAGCGACACGCACTGCTGCAGCGCGTTTATGATTGCGGCCGCCGCGGCGACGGCGTCCACGCCGAGCTGGGGCGACGAGCCGTGCGCCGAGACGCCCTCGACCTCGATCTCGAAACTGTGGCAGCTCGCCATGCGGTTTCCGGGTGTGAAGTCGATGTACGGCGCGTCCAGCGTCCCCCAGACGTGCCCGCCATAGATGGCGTCCACGCCGTCCAGCGCGCCCTCGTCCATCATTTTGCGCGCGCCCTCGGCGACCTCCTCCTCCGGTTGCACGAGCAGGCGGACCGTGCCGCGCAGCTCCGCTTTTGTCTCGTTCAGGATCTTTGCCGCGCCCAGCAAAATGGCGATGTGCGCGTCGTGCCCGCATGCATGCATTTTCCCGTCATGGACGGACGCGAACGGCAGCCCCGTCTCTTCTCTGACGCAGAGCGCGTCGATATCCGTGCGCAGCGCGACCGTTTTGCCCGGCGCGCCGCCGTGGATGTCCGCGATCAGGCCGTAGCAGGAGCGCATCTCGCGGATGTCCGTGATGCCGAGATCGAGCAGGTCCTGCCGGATGGCGGCGCGGGTCGCGGCCTCCTCGCGGGAGAGCTCCGGATATTTGTGATACCAGCGCCGCCGCTCGATGATGTAGTCCTGATATTGTTCTGCAAGCCTTCTGGCGTTCATGATGTGTGCCCTCCTTTCAAAGCAGGCCGGCGAATACGCCGGCGATGATGACCGACGTGATCGTGACCGTGACGAACCCGCCGACGATCATCGGGGGGAACATGTTTTCCATGAGATATTCCTTTTCCGCGTCGCTCTGCGCGATGGCGCTGCAGGTGTTTTCCGTGATGATGGCGTTGGGCGGGAAGCCGTACAGCGCGGTCAGCGCGGAGGCGAGGGCAATGGCATAGTCCGTTTTCAGAAGCCTGGCCACGACCCAGATGGAGAGCGCCATACCGGCGACGCCCACCACGATCAGCAGCAGCATCGGCCCGATGATGGCGCTGAGCATTGCGGGCGTTGCGGTGCTCAGGCCGTCAAAAATATACATCATCAGCGCGAACATCGCGATGCCGTAGGAGTTGGCCTTGGTCATCGCGTTTTCATCCAGGAACCCGATTGCGGTGCCCAGCACGCCGAGCACCAGCGCCCATACGACGCCGCTCAGATGAAAGCCCCAGAAGGAGATGCGGCCAAGCTGCGTTCCGATCCACGCGACGATGGCCAGCTTCAGCAGGATCGTCACGGGGCCATTCCACTTGTCGGGAATCGGCGGCAGGAGCTTTTTTCGCGCGGTGGCGTCCGTGAGCAGCTTCCCGTTGACGCTGTCAACCGCGGTCCTTGCGCCCGCGCCGGCCGCCGCGCCGGAGCGAAACGCCCTGGAGAGCTTTTTGCCCTCAAACTGCAGGCAGAGCGCCGTGAGCGGATACCCGGCGAAGCCCTGCACGCAATACATCGCGATGGCGAAGAGCGCGACGTCGGCGAGTCCCTTTTCCAGCGCGGCGGTCTGCATCGTCGTGGCGGCGACCAGTCCGCCCGTGAGCGCGGGCAGGCCGGAGATGATGTAGTCGCGCCGGATGACGCCGAGCTTCATGGCCAGAAGGGACGCGGCACACATGCCGAGCAGGCCGACCAGACAGACCGCGACGGTCTTCCACTGCTCGGCCAGCTGCCTTGGGCTGATGACGGTGCCCATATGCGCGATCAGCAGATAGATGACGACCGTGGAGCCGAACGGGATGAGGTTTGCATCGGAAACGACGGTGGTCGGCAGAATCGTCCAATACCCGACCAGCATGAGGACCGCGGTTACAAATACGGAGGGGATCCACGCTTTGGTCAGGTTGGACAGCACCTCGCCCAGGAGATAGGCGACGGCACAGATGACAAATGCAAGAACAAAGTTGTACATGCTTGAAGCTCCTCTCAGTTTTTTGGGGTAGGGTCTCCGGTGTGCTATGAAATTAGTTTATTCTGTCGATTGAAAAAAGAGAAATTGTTTGCTATACTGCATTTATTGATAATGCCTATCAATAAATGCAGCAGGAGGAAGCAGTGTGAACTTGCAGGATATTCTGTACGTCGCGGAAATTGCGCGGACGGGCAGCTTTTCAAAGGCGGCGGAGAATTTATACGTCACCGAGCCGACGATTTCGCAGCAGATCAAAAAGCTGGAGAACGAGCTGCACGTCCAGCTTTTTCGCCGCTCGATGCGCCGCGTGGAGCTGACGGGCGCGGGGGAGGCGTTCGTCCGCCATGCCGCGCCGATTGCCGCCTCGTATGAGGCGCTGCGCGATTCCATGCGCCAGCTGTCCCGCGAATCGCAGCGGTCGCTCTCGATCGGCATGATGACCAACATGTATGCGGTGCGGCTGCCGGAGTTTTTCCGGGCGTTTTGCCTCGCGCATCCCGATCTGGACGCCAAGCTCCAGACGAGCTCCTATCTGGAGCTGCGGGAATCGCTGCTCCGGGGACAGATCGACTATGCGGTGCTGAAAATGCACGCGGACATGAAAAAGTATTTCGACACGCGCGTCTTCACGCGGGTACTGCTGCGCGAGGAGACGCTCTATGTCCTGCTGGCCGGGCATCTCGCGCCTGCCGGGAAGACAGAGCTGCGGCTGCGGGACATTGCGAGGCTGCCCGTAATCATTGACAGCGTCGGCTCCTCGATGTATCGCACGGTCGAGCAGATGTATCAGGAGGCGGGGCTCGAGCTGCCGCTCGCCGCGATTCACACCGGCGATGTGGAGACCGTCCTGCTCAGCGTGGAGCATGGGGACGGGATCACGTTTGGGAGCGATTCCATCATTGCGTATTATCGGGATCGCTATCAGTTTACGGCGATCCCGCTGGTGCCCACCGTCATGAACAGCATCTATCTTGTCTGCCGCAAGGAGCTGCGGCCCACCAGCTATGACCGGGCGCTCTTCCGCGGCCTGCGCGAATGGCTGAAGTCAGACAAGGCGCCAGAAGGAAACCCTTGATTGCGTCACCCGCAGCAAATGCAAAAAAACCACCCTCCCGGCAATACGCCGGGAGGGTGGCTTCGCTTGTGCTATGTGTTTTGCTTTGGTCGAGGGCTTACACCGTGGTGGTGGTGCTGGCCGCTCTCAGTGCGACGATGCCGTGCACGGCCGCGACGACCGCCAGAACGGCGCCTGCCGCGATGGCGAGCGCACCGATGGTGGAGCCGGCCACGACGGAGAAGACGGAGCCGGCCGTGCCTGCGGCAACAGCGGTGGCGACAGCGGCGACAGCCGCGAGGAGCGCCAGCACACCGGAGGCTCTGAGCTTTCCGGCCAGGCCCAGGATACCGGCGACAATCGCCAGCACGAATGCGGCCAGACCCAGCACGTCACCGACGACGCGAGCGGTGAGCTCCTTGGTAACGGCCGCGCCGTTGTCCGCGGAGTAGCTGCGCGCGGCCTTGACGACCTCAACGCCCTTTTCGATGTCGAGATCGACCTTGTTCTTCATGTAGCTGAAGTCGGCGCCAAGGCGGTCGGCAATGCTGGTGAGACCGCCGTCGGCCTTGGTGGCGATTGCGGAGTCCAGACCGTCGGTGATCTTGTCACGGCCGTCCTCAAACTCGGCAATCTTCTTTTCACCGTCGGCCAGCTGCTTTTCGGCGTCCTTCAGCTTCAGCTTGCCCTCGGCCAGCTGCTTTGCAGCGTCGTCCAGCTTCTGGCGTCCGGCGGCGAGCTGCTCCGCGCCGTTGGCGAGCTTTGCCTGCCCGGCGGCGTATTCAGCCTTGCCGTTTTCGAGCGTCTGCCGGCCTGCAGCGAGCTGCTTTGCGCCATCGGCAAGCTTTGCCTGCCCGGCGGCGTACTCGGCCTTGCCCGCGGCGAGCTCAGCCTTGCCCTTTTCGAGCTCGGCAGCGCCTGCGGCAAGATCTGCTTCACCTGCGGCATAGTCGGCCTTGCCGTCGGCAAGCTTTTTCTCACCCGCGGCGATCTGGTCGTTCAGACCACCGGCGCCGTTGATGAGTTGGTCGGCCATCCCCAGGAACTTTGTGACGGCGGCATCAAACTCCGCCTCGCTGCCGCTGTTGATGTCGGCGAGCATGGCCTGCTGCTGCGCGGCGGGAACCTTTTCGTCCAGCTGCGCCTTGGTGGATTCATTGGCGGTGATCCCGCTGAGAATCTGGTTGATGCCGGCTGCAAGCTGGCTCCGGCCCGTATTCAGCGCGTTGATGTTGGCCTTCAGCCCGTTTAGCTGTGCCTTGTTTGTGTCCGCGTTGTCGATTGCATCCTGCAGCGCCAGATAGAGCTGGCCGACAGGCACTGTCTGCCCGTCCGGGATCGTCGTCATATCGCTTGCGATGTTCATGGCGGCATTATCGGCGATTTCAACGAGCTGTTCGTCCGTGAGATTCGGATTCGCGACCGCTGCCTGTGCACGTGCGCCGGCCTTATACGTGCGCCGGCCTTATACTGCGCCACCAGCGCGGCCTGCGTGGCCGGGGCGGCGTCGATCTGCGCGATGGCGGCGTCGATGCCGTCGGTGGTCAGGCGACCGTTTTCGTCAAATACCGGAACCGGAATCTGCTTCCCGTCCGAGGCCGCCTTGTCCGAGGCCGCCTTGATCATCGTAGTGTAACCGCCGTTCCAGGTCGAATATCCGGCCTTCACCTGATCGACGCCTCCGATCAGGGTAGCGGCTGCCGCCTTGGACTCGGCCAGCTGCTTCTCGCCCGCATCCAGCTGCTGCTTGGCGGCGGCGAGTCGCGCGGTGCCGTCATCGTAGCTTGCCTGACCCGCGGCGACCTTTGCTTCACCCGCGTCCAGCTTCTGCTTG
>CACWHX010000060.1 GCA_902760845.1 Oscillospiraceae bacterium | reverse complement strand
AGGCGTATAGCAATTCTCGTTCAACAATGGTAAGATGGTGATAGCAACTCATGGGAACACTCCTGTTCTGGTTTGTTTGGGTACACACCATTGTACAGGTTTTCTCATGAGTTGTCTTCTTTTTTCGTGTTGCACTTGATATGATAACGCATCCGCTGAAAAGAAAGCCGGTGGAATGCCTGCACTACGATCAACAACTGCGGTATCTTAACGAGGCCACCAAGCCCCAATCCCGCACCCCCGCGTCCCCCAGCGTAAGCGGGTTCGGCTCGGTAAAAAGCTGAGAGCAAAACGCTCTCAGCCTTTTTTTGTATGATGCTTATTCCGCTTTTTTCAGCTTTGCGACCTGATCGTGAAGGATGCCGCGCGGGCAGATATCGACGCAGTGGCCGCACTGGACGCACTTGTCGTAGTCGATCTGCGCAAGGCCGTTTTCGACCTTGATGGCCTCCGCCGGGCACTCGCGCTGGCACTTCATGCAGCCGATGCAGCCGGCGTCGCAGATCTTGCGGGTTACCGCGCCCTTATCCATGTTGCGGCAGCCCTGCAGCACGGTCTGGCTGTACGGCACCTGCTGGATGATCTTCTTCGGGCAAACCTCCGCACACGCCATGCAGCCGACGCACTTTTCGCGGTCAACCTTGGCGACGCCGCCCACGACGTGCATGGCGTCAAACTTGCAGGCTCTCTCGCAGTTGCCGAGGCCGATGCACGCGAAGGAGCACTCCTTGTTGCTCTTGCCGCCGAACAGCATGGCCGCCTGGCAATCCTTCGGTCCCTTGTAGTTGAAGCGCTTGACGGCGACGCCGTCCCCGCCGGAGCAGGGGACGTAGGCGATCATCTTCTCGCCCACACCGGCGTTGACGCCCATAATCTCCGCGACCTTGGCGGCGGTCTCCGCGCCGCCGGCCACGCAGCGGTTGGTCGGCGCCTCACCCTTTGCGACCGCGGCGGCATAGCCGTCGCAGCCGGGGTAGCCGCAGCCGCCGCAGTTGGCGCCCGCGAGACACGCGCGGATTGCCTCCTGCTTCGGATCGACCTCCACATAGAAGATCTTTGCGGCAAAGGCGAGAATCGCGCCGAAGATGGCGCCCATCGCGCCGAGCACGGCGATGGCGATTAAAATCAGACTGAAATCCATACTGCGCCCCCCTTAACCGATCTTCATGCCGGAGAAGCCCATGAACGCGAGCGCCACGAGGCCGGCCGAGACCAGCGCGATCGGGAAGCCCTCGAAGCTCTCCGGATATTCCGCAAACTCGACCTTCTCGCGCACGCTGGCAAACAGGCAAATCGCGAGCATGAAGCCGGCGCCGCCGGTGATGCCGTAGACCACGCTCTGCAGGAAATCAAAGCTGTACTGCGTGTTGAGCAGAACGACGCCGAGAACCGCGCAGTTGGTGGTAATCAGCGGCAGGTAGATGCCGAGCGCCGAGTAGAGCGACGGAACGGATTTTTTCAGGAACATCTCAACGAACTGCACGAGCACCGCGATGACGAGAATGTAGGCGATGGTCTGCAAAAACGCGAGATTCAGCGGGATGAGGATGTATTCATTGACGACCCAGCAGATTGCCGACGCAAGCCCCATGACAAAGATCACGGCGAGGCCCATGCCGGCGGCCGTGTCCAGCTTCGTGGAGCAGCCGAGGAACGGGCAGCAGCCGAGGAACTGGGAGAAAATGAAGTTGTTGATGAGGATGGCGCTCAGGGCGATGGTGATGATGGAAGTATTCGGACCCATGTGTTAAGCCGCCTCCTTTTCCGCGAGTTCTTTCTCTTTGGCTTCTTTTTTCTTTTCGCTCTTTTTCAGCGCATACTGCATCAGCGCGATCAGGCAGCCGAGCGTGATGAAGCCGCCGATGGGGAGCGTGATGACGAGCGCGCCGTACTCCGCAGGGAAGATGCGGATGCCCTCGCCGGTGCCGATGCCGTTCACCGTGTTGAAGATGCCGGCGCCGAAGGTGCCCTTGCCGAGCAGCTCGCGGATGACGCACATGCAGATCAGCACGAGTGTGTATCCAAGACCCTGGAAGATGCCGTCGAAGAAGGACGGACCGACCGGATTCTTCTGGCAGAACGCCTCAGCGCGCCCGATGATGATGCAGTTGACGACGATCAGCGGGATGAACACGCCCAGCGACTCGCTCAGCGCGGGGATCCAGGCCTTCAGCGCCATATCGACCAGCGTCACGAAGCCCGCGATGACCAGCACGAAGATGGCCAGGCGAATGTCATTGGGGATGACCTTGCGGATGAGAGAGACCACCACGTTGCAGCACGTGAGGATGACGAGAACCGACAGGCCCATGCCGATGCCGTTGAACAGGCTCGTCGTGATGGCCATGGTGGCGCACATGCCGATGAGCTGCACCAGAACGGGGTTGTTGGTGATGAGGCCCTCTTTGAACTGTTGCTTGATATGCATTCCGGTACCTCCTTAACCCAGGCTCTTGACGGCGTCGATCACCGTCTGTACTTCGTTCACGACCGCGTTGGACGTGATCGTTGCGCCGGAAATGGCCTGGACGCTGCCGCCGTTTTTCGTGAGACCCAGCCCGTCGCCCTGGCCGACCAGATTGTCGCGCCAGGCGCCCGCCGAGGTGTCGGCCGCCTTCGCGCCGAGGCCGGAGGTCTCGGAGTGCTCGGTGACGTAGATGCCCGTGCAGGTGAGCTCGTCGTCCAGTCCGACGACCATGGTGACCATGCCCTGCGCGCCGGAAAACGTCGTCTCAGCGACGTAGCCGACGGTCGCGCCGGAGGCATCCCTGCCCTCGGAGAGCCTGGTGATGGTCATGGAATCGTCGTTTTCGTAGGACGCGGGGTCGAGCTCCTCGTAGCTTGCGGCCTCGAGGACGTTGTGATAGGCCGTTTCGGTCTTGACGCGGGCGCGCTCGGCGATGGTGTCCTTGGTGACCTCGTTCATGAGGGCCAGGACCAGCGCCATGATCGCGGCCACCGCGAACAGGACCAGCGCCAGCTTCACGATCTGATTGGAGCCGCTTTTCTGTTTGGTATCAGCCATTTGCGGCAGCCTCCTTTGCTTCTTTCTTGGCGGCCTTGGCGGCGGCCTTCTTCGCCTTCACGTCCTCCCTCGTGACGCCGAACTGGCGCGGCTGCGTGAGCTGGTCGAGGAACCAGGCGCAGCAGTTCATGATGAGGATGGCGAAGGTGTTGCCCTCGGGATAGCCGCCGAAATAGCGGATGACCACCGTGAGCACGCCGATGCCGATGCCGTAAATGATGCGGCCCCTGGCCGTGACCGGGCTTGTGGAATAGTCCGTCGCCATAAAGATCGTGCCGAGGACCAGACCGCCGGAAAGCAGATTGTAAAGCATCCAATCGACATGGTTCATGCCGCCGTTGCCGAAGATCAGCGTGAGCACGGCCACGGTGGCGAAGCAGGACACCGGGATGTGCCAGGTGATGACCTTGCGGCAGAGCAGATAGACCCCGCCGAGCAGAAGCGCCAGCGTGCTGACCTCGCCGAAGCAGCCCGGCATCTTGCCGAGGAACATATCCAGCATGGAGATGGTCGGCGCGGTCGGCTCCGCCGCGTAGAGCTGGGCGAGAGGCGTGGCGGTGGAAACCGCGTCCACGCTGCCCAGCCAGCCGTTCCAGTTGACCATGATCGTCGCGTAGGACGCGAACAGGAACGCGCGCCCCGCGAGCGCGGGGTTCAGAAAGTTCTTGCCGATGCCGCCGTAGAGCTGCTTGACGAGCACGATGGAGAAAAACGCGCCGATGATGGGAATCCACCACGGGGTGTTGCCGGGGAGCGTCATGGCAAGCAGCAGGCCCGTGAGCACGGCGGACAGGTCGCCGATGGAGCTGGGCTTTTTCATCAGCTTGCGATAGCCCCACTCAAAGAACACGCAGGACGCGATGCTCGTCGCGACCGGGATGAGGGCCGCAAATCCAAACTGCCACACGCCGACCGCCACGGCGGGGAGCAGCGCGATGATTACGTCGAGCATGATCTCGCGCGTGCCGCGCCTGGCGCGGACCTGAGGCTGATACCCAGCGTCAAAGGTATATTCTTTTGGTGTCATTTGTGTTCAGCCTCCTTTGCAGCAGCTTCCGCGCGGGCCTTTTCCTCGGCCGCCCTGACGGCGAAGAGAATCTTCGCGGTTTTGAACGAGTGCGTGAGGGGCAGGCGGCCCGGACAGTTGTAGGAGCAGCAGCCGCACTCGATGCAGTCGAGAACGTGGTACTGCTGCATTTTTTCAAAGTCGCGCTTCTGGAAGTACTTATACATGTACAGAGGCTCCAGCTTCATCGGGCAAACGGTGAGGCATTGGCCGCAGTGAATGCAGGTCGGATTCTCGACGGTGCGGTCCTCCTCCTCGGTGAAGAACAGGATGCCGGCCGTGCCCTTGATGTTGACCGCCTCCAGATTCGTTGCGATCAGGCCCATCATCGGGCCGCCGAGGACGACCTTCTTCGGCTCCTTGACGAAGCCGCCGCACTGCTCGACGAGATAGCTGAACGGCGTGCCGACACGGCATACGGCGTTGACCGGATGCGCGATGGCGCTGCCCGCCATGGTGAGCGTGCGCTCGAAGCAGGGCACGCCCTCGTAGCACGCGCGGTAGATGGCGTACGCCGTCTGGGTGCTGATGACGTTGCAGCCGACGCCCGCCGGCAGTCCGCCGGGCTTGACCTCGCGATTCGTGATGGCCTTGATCTGCAGCTTCTCGCCGCCCTGGG
This sequence comes from Oscillospiraceae bacterium, assembly GCA_902760845.1. Classification (GTDB taxonomy): domain Bacteria; phylum Bacillota; class Clostridia; order Oscillospirales; family Oscillospiraceae; genus CAG-103. The sequence goes on along the minus strand of CACWHX010000060.1, from coordinate 5,265 downwards.
GGTACTTGACCTCCTCCGGCACGATCTCCACGCCGTACTGCTCGGGATGGAGCGAATTGAGCAGGTCAATCGCGTCCTGCTTGTTCTTCTCGATGCCGTAGTACGCCTTGTCGAGTCCGCTTGCGATGCGCGCGAGCTGAATGCCCTTGAGAAGCTCCTCCGGGTGGTTCAGCATGGTGAGATGGTCGCCGTTCAGATACGGCTCGCACTCCGCGCCGTTGATGATGAGGGTATCGACCTTGCCAAGGCCGCCGCGAATCTTGAACGCGGTCGGGAACATGGCGCCGCCCATACCGACGATGCCGGCTTCGCGGATGCGGATGAGAATCGCGTCCTGGTCGTTCAGCTCCTCCTCGGTCAGCGGAGCGAGATCCGTGCACGGCGTGTCCAGCCCGTCGTTTTCGATCACCACGGCCGGGATCATGTCGCCCAGGGGATGGGGTCTCGGCTCGATGGCGATGACCTTGCCGGACACGGGGGAGTGGATCGGCGCGGAAACGGGCGCTTCATTTTCGCCGATTTTCTGGCCCATCGTCACCTGGTCGCCCACGGCGACCAGAGGCTTGCAGGGCGCGCCGATGTGCTGCGCCATCGGGACGACGACCTGCGGCGGAGGTGTGATGAAGGTCACCGGAACGTCCGGCGCCTTCTTATAGTCGGGATGAACTCCGCCATGAAACTTAAAGGGCATTTGCATCACCTCTCTATTTTTTGACGGAAATATCTTATCACACTCGCTTCTGCAAGTCCACCAAAAACCGCGTTTTATACTAATTTAATTATTAACATATTCGTGAAAATGTCGGCAAATCGGCCTTTTTCGCCCAACTTTTTGACAATTGTTACAACGGGAAGATGAATTTTCCCCACATTCCTTAAAAATTGTCGAAAATCGACCTCGCCTCTTAACAAGCCGGAAAAAATCCTGTAAAATGATTGATGCGCCCGGAAATCGGGCAAATTGCGAAAGGGAGGCGCTCTGATGCTGACTCCGTGGGGGGAGACCCTCGATCCGGCGCGGCCGCTGCCGGAATATCCGCGTCCGCAGCTGGCGCGCGACAGCTATTTGAACTTAAACGGTCCGTGGAGCTACGCGATCACCAGGAGCGCGCAGCGACCCGACAACGCCGACGGCGAGATCCTCGTTCCGTTCTCGCCGGAGAGCGCGCTTTCCGGCGTGGGGCATACGCTGCGGCCGGACGAATATTTGTGGTATATCCGCGCGTTCACGCTGCCGGAGGGGTTCAACCGCGGCCGCGTACTGCTGCATTTCGGCGCGGTGGATCAGATTGCGACGGCCTGGTGCAACGGCGCGGAGCTGGCCACGCATACCGGCGGCTATCTGCCCTTCACCGTGGAGCTGACGGATGTGCTCGCGGCGGAAAATACGATTATGGTCTGCGTGCGCGATCGGAGCGACACCGTGCCCGATGCGCGCGGGAAGCAGCGCCTGAAGCCCGGCGGCATCTGGTATCCGGCGCAGAGCGGCATCTGGCAGACCGTGTGGCTGGAGAGCGTGCCGCGCAACTTCATCCGCGGGCTGAAGATCACGCCCCTGCTGGACGACGCCTGCGTGGAGATCACCGTGCGCGGCCGGGGCCAGTGCGTCATGGAGCTGCTGGGCAGGCACTATCGCTTTGCCGCCGGGACGCCCGCGCGCGTGCCGGTGCCGAACGTCATCCCGTGGACGCCGGAGCGGCCGGTGCTCTATCCGTTCAGCGTCCGGCTGGACGAGGACGAGGTGTACAGCTACTTCGCCATGCGCAAGTGCACCGTGGAAAAGGACGCGCACGGCGTAACGCGGCTGTTTCTCAACAACAAACCGTATTTTCATAACGGCGTGCTCGACCAGGGCTACTGGAGCGACGGACTGTATACCGCGCCGGACGACGCGGCCATGCTCCACGATATCGAAACGGCCAGAGCCATGGGCTTCAACATGCTACGCAAGCACATGAAGATCGAGCCGGACCGGTGGTACTATCACTGCGACCGGCTGGGGATGCTCGTCTGGCAGGACATGCCCTGCGGCGGCGGGCGGTACGATCCGTTCGTCGTCTCCGCGCCGCTCGTCACGCGCCGCCACCTGGACGACAGCCGCTACGCGCTCTTCGGGCGCGACAGCGCCGCCGGACGCAGGACGTTTCTGAACGAGCTGCGCCAGATGGTTGCCGCGCTCTATAACCATCCCAGCATCGTCCTGTGGGTCCCGTTCAACGAGGGGTGGGGGCAGTTTGACAGCTTCACCGCCGCGCAGGCCATCCGTGAGTATGACCGCACGCGCGTTATCGACCCCGCCAGCGGCTGGCACGATCAGGGCTTTGGCGACGTGCAGAGTCTGCATGTCTATTTTCGAAAATTCCGCTTCGCGCCGGACAAGCTCGGCCGCGCGGTGCTCCTCTCGGAGTTCGGCGGCTGCACGCATCGGGTGAAGGGGCACGCGAAGCGCGGCAAAGCGTTCGGATATCGGCGCTGCTCCACGCCGGCGGCGCTGGAAAAGGCGCTGCGGACGCTCTATCGCGGGCAAATTCATCCCGCGCGGGAGCAGGGGCTTGCCGCCGCGGTGTATACGCAGCTCAGCGACGTGGAGACGGAGCTGAACGGCCTGCTCACCTATGACCGCCGCGAGACGAAGCTTTCGCCCGAGACGGTGCGCGGCATTGTCACGGGGGAAGCTTGACAGCGTCGCGTCAGAACGGGCGGCGGCGTCAGAACGGGCGCAACGTCAGAACGGGCGCAACGTCAGAACGGGCGCAACGTCAGAACGGGCGCGCTCCATTCCGCAGCCGCGCGGAGCGCGGCGGCTCCATATCCGCTTCCCCGTTCTTCCTTTACCGAGCCGAAGTCGCTTCGGCTCGGGGATGCGGGGTGGTGGGTTTTGGCTGGCCCCTTTTATTACGCACTGCAGATATTGACGTAGTGCAGAGTCCACCCCATTTCTTTCCGTCTTGCCGGAAAGAAACGCGGTGGAGCCGCAAAGAAAGGGGCGCTTTGGTGCGGTGGTAGGCATCGCTTCTTCCGGAACCGCGCGCAAGCGCGCGGTTCCGGGGGCTTACCCTTCTACGGTCGGATGCGCCTGTACGAGCGGCGCAAGTGCGCCGCCGTAGTGCGGGGTGCGGGATATGGGGATTGGGGAGTGTCTTGGCGCGAAGCGGCGCGTGGTTTATAGTGCATGCGTTGACGCGGTGCGGGAGCTGCGGCTTGGCGGTGTGCGGCACGCGGATTGGTATCCTCTTTCTCTGCCATTGCGCGGCGGTTCTTTTGTGCTTTGGTTTTTTTCGACAACCTGGTTGGCGGACTTGGCGAAATGCGTCAAGTCCGCCGGTCTTTGAGAAAAGGTCGCCTTTGACTGGATTCCCATGCGGGCTGTGCTATCCTGCATCCATGGAAGTGCTCTACCTCGACAGCCTGTTTGCGCTGAATTTTCTCATCGACTACTGCGTCGTGCTTGCGGCGGCCAGGGTGTGCGGCGTGGTGCTGCGGCGCTGGCGCTATGCCCTCGCGGCGCTCCTCGGCGCCGCGTATGCCGTGCTCATGGTGCTGCCGGAGCTGCGCTGGCTGGGCGCGACGGCGATGAAGCTCGCGCTGGGCGTCGCGATGGCGCTCGTCGCGTTCGGCGGCGAGAAGCGGCTTCTGCGCTGCACGGTCGTGTTTTTTGCGGTGTCGGCGCTGTTTGGCGGCGCGGTATTCGCCGCGTCCCTGCTCGCCGGGACGGACCCGCTCGGCGGGGCGCTCGTCTCCGTCTCCGGGCGAGTGCTGGCGCTGTCGTTCGCCGTGTGCTATGCGGCGGTGTCGCTCGTGTTCCGCCGCCGCGCCAAGCGCGCCGCGCGCGAAATTCGCCCCGTCGTCATCACCGACCGGGGCCGCAGCGTCACACTGCGCGGCCTGCGCGACAGCGGCAACGGCCTGTATGATCCGGTCTCCGGCCGCCCCGCCGCCATCGCCGACCGCGCCGCGGTGCTGCCGCTTTTCACCGGGGCGGCGGGCGACGCGCTGCCGGAGGACGCCATCGCGGCGCTGGAGGCGCTCTCCGCCCTGCCGGGGTGCGCAGGGCGGTTTCGGCTGCTGCCTTATTCCGCTGTGGGGCTGAACGGCGCGCTGCTCGTCGCCTTCCGGCCGGAGCGCGTCGCCGTGGATGGTGCGGACGAGTCGCTGCTCGTCGCGCTTGCGCCAACGCCGCTCTCGGCGTCGGGCGAGTTTGAGGCGGTGCTTCCGCCGGAATGACAGGGCCGATTGCGAGACGCCGCTTTGCGATCGGGTCCCGGATCGACGAAAAGGAGGGGATTATTTGTTCAGGCTGAACACGGTGCTGCGGGCGCTGCGCCGCCTGCTCTGCCCGCCGCCGGAGGTGTACTACATCGGCGGGAGCGACACGATGCCCGCCCCGCTCGACCGCGCGCAGGAGCAGCAGGCGATCCGCCGGCTGACCGAGGGGGACGCGGCCGCGGGACGGCTGCTGATCGAGCACAATCTGCGGCTGGTGGTATACATCGCGCGCCGGTTTGAAAACACCGGCGTCGGCATCGAGGACTTGATTTCCATCGGCACGATCGGGCTGATTAAGGCCATCCGCACGTTCAACGCGGACAAAAACATCAAGCTCGCCACCTACGCCTCGCGCTGCATCGAAAACGAGATCCTCATGCATCTGCGCAAGATCAGCAGCCAGCGCACGGAGGTCTCCATCGACGAGCCGTTGAACACGGACTGGGACGGCAACGAGCTGCTGCTCTCGGACATTCTCGGCACGGAGCCGGACGAGGTGAGCCGCCCCCTGGAGGACGACGCCGACCGCGCCATGCTCATGCGGGCCATCGGCACGCTCTCCGACCGCGAGCGGGAGATCATTCTCCTCCGCTTCGGCATTGGGCAGGAGCGGGAGTCCACACAAAAGGAGGTGGCCGACACGCTGGGCATTTCGCAGAGCTATATCAGCCGGCTGGAAAAGCGCATCATCGCACGCCTGCGCGGGGAGATGCTCAAGCAGATGCAAACGTGAGAAGGAAAAACCAGCCGGCGGGCCCGATTCGTCGTCAAGTCTGCCGGCTGCTCGCTGCACCCGGGGTGCGGGGTTATGGCGCAGTGCTGTGGCGGTACATGGTATGCGGCGCCGACGGGCGGGGTGCGGAATTGTGGCCGGGCGCTTCGTTAAGATACCGAAGTTAGTGCAGGCATTCCACCGGCTTTCTTTTCAGCGGATGCGTTATCATATCAAGTGCAACACGAAAAAAGAAGACAACTCATGAGAAATCCTGTACAATGGTG
>CACWHX010000059.1 GCA_902760845.1 Oscillospiraceae bacterium | reverse complement strand
TTTTTCGTGGTGAGACGTCGCAAAACGGGGCTGGTTTGTGCCCTCCCGTGGCAGATGAATAGTATTTTTGTCAAAAACGTTCAGCCTCCTGAAAAGCCGTATTCTGCCCCGATTTGCCGAGCGGATCTTTGCCTTAATATCGGGTCACAATGTCATGACCCAGCCGAAATGCGGCAAGATGCGGCCGTCAGTGGCAGTAAAAACAGGGGTGGTTTACGACCGCCGGGTGATGGGGACGCCGGTAGATAAGACTGGAATTTACCAGCGTTTCATATTTTTCCTGCAAAGACTTTTGCATTTCAAGCATTTCATTTATGCTGAAATCTTCCATTCCCGGTCCCCCGATAAATCCTGCTCTACCGGATCGGCGTTCCGATGCCCATGCTTTTTCTCCATGCCGGAGCCTCTCCGTCATCGGCCCAGTATTCGTCCAGCGTCAGGATTCTGTCTTCTTTCAGCGCCATAAAGCTGACCACATGGAACGATGCGAACCGATCCTTGGGGAATACATTTACAACCGTTACGATATGAGGACCGTATTCCTCTACACGCTCGATTTTTCCGTCCCACTCGCCCGGATAGTCGCAGTTCGCCCGGACGAACTCCGAAACGGTAAACTGCTCATTCGTACAGTGCCACCGGATTGCCGCGCCCGGGCAGAAATAGCCTGCCAGTGTGTCACGATTCTGTTCCAGGATATCCTTCCAAAAGGATTCAACATTCATAAAGCCGCCCCCATGTCGCGCCGTCTCATCAAACCGGCCCATCGTCCGGCATCCAGCCGAAATGACGGTTTATTATACACCAGAGCGCCGGATCTTTCCACCCTCAATCACCGGCGTTCTTTCATGCATGCCGCCCTGCGCATCTTCCGCGCGGCGGGCGCTCGTTGCCCGCGCCCGCCCGCCTCCACGGGTCCGTCCTCTCACGCTTCCGGCCGGAGCGGACCGTAGAAGTAGCTCGCCGTCGCGCCGCCGTCGATCAGGAAGGTGGCGCCGGTGATGAACGCGCCCGCCTCGCTCATCAAAAGCTGCGCCACGTTCGCGACCTCGTCCGCCGTGCCGGGGCGGCCCGCCGGGCACTTGGCAAACATGTTCTTGTAGAAATCGCCTCGCGGGCCGTTGAACTCGTCCAGCGCCAGCGGCGTCACGATGATGCCGGGCGCGATGTCGTTGAGCCGCGCGCCGCGCGCGCCCCATTTGACCGCCTCGGCCATGGTGCGCTTTTCGTTGCAGCGCTTGGACAGCTGATAGGCGTGAAGCGTGTCGCGAATCGCGCCGGGCTGGAGGAAGTCGAGCGACAGCAGCTCCTCCGTCGGCGCGCAGGCGAGGGCGTAGTCCTGCTCCGGCGTGAGCGCGGGCATCCGATGGCCGGACTGGCTGGAAATGATGACGCCGCAGCCGCCCGGCGCGATGACCTTTCCGACCTCCTCCAGCAGCACGGCCGTGCCGTAGAGATCCACCTTCAAAATCCGCTCGATGGGCGCCTGGGAGGGCGACACACCCGCCGCGTTCACCAGATACCGGATCGGCCCGTAGCTTTGCGCGACGGAAATGATATTCAAAATGGATTCCCGGCTGGAGAGATCAAACGCCGTGCCCACGGCGTCAAAGCCCGCCTCGTTGAGGAGCTTTGCCGCCGCGTCCGCGCTCTCCTGGCGGCGATTGCCGAGAACGATCTTCGTTCCATACCCCACGCGCCGCGCGATGGCGATGCCAATCTGTCCCGCGCCGGTGAGAATCAATACATCCTTTTGCATGCTGCCCCTCCTGTTATGCCTGCGCAGATTGCTTCGCCGCGTCGTTCACGCAGCGCAGCGCGTTGAGACTCCTGGGATAGCCGATATACGGCAGGCACTGGGAGAGGACGGCGATCAGAAACGCCTTGTCGTTGCCGATGCGCATGTTTGCCGCCGCGTGGCTCGTAAGCTGCGGCTCGCAGCCGCCCTGCGCCGCGAGGAAGCAGAACGTAATCATCTCCCGCTGGCGGTAATCCAGTCCCGTGCGGGTATAGTAATCCCCGAAGCAGTTGTCCGCCAGCCAGAGATTGATGTGGCGGCTCTCCTCCGGACCAGAGCGCCAGAAGTCCTCCATCTGCTCGCCAAAAATGTCCACCTGTGTCCGCGTGCCCGCCGCCCGGCGGGTTTCCAATGTGGTGGTCGCCTGCCCCTCCAGCGGGAGCGTGACGCCCCGCGCCGTCAGCACCGCGTTCGCCGCGCTTAAAAACGGATAAACCCGCCCGATGCCGAGATAGGCCGCCGCCTGATAGACGACCTCCTTCGCCTCCACGGGCGTGACGCCAAGGTCCAGCGCCGCGGGGAGAAGGGCGCGGAATGCGTCGAGCCCCTGGCAGCCCAGCAGCGTCGCGAGAATCGCGAGGCACCGGGTCTTGTCGTCCAGTCCCTGCCCCGGCTGCTTTGGCACCTCGCCAAAGGCAAACTGCGCAAACCGCTCGACGAACTCCGGGTCCGTCTCCGGAAGTCCCGCGCCGGCGCCGGAAAACAGATTTTCATAACACGTCTTTGCATAATCTGTGAACCCCATATCAACCGCTCCTTTCTGTGTTCTGGTGATATTATCCCACAAAACACCCCCGGAATCAATCTGATTTCCGAGGGTGTTGTATCATTCCCGGACCCGAAGGCCGGCGGCGGGATCGTGCTTCCCGCCCCGTTCATCACAGCCGGGCCGGCGCCCGGCGTCCGTCCGCCTGCGGCCGGTCCGCCGTGATCGCGGCAAACAGCGCCTCTGTCTCGGCAGGGTCCCGGGTCCCGAACAGATAGCAGTCCCCGCCTCCGGTGCGGATCAGGAGAAACGGCCCGGTCGTCGGGTCCAGCAGCACCGTCGCCTTTCCGGTCTGCTCGGATGTGAAGCTTCCCTTGAGCAGCGTGTCGGTGCCGGTCCCGACGATCCGGCGCAGATTGTCGGGAAGCGTCTCCAGCAGCGTGATCTCGTCGATGTCCTCCACGGCCACGGTATACGTCGTCCCGCCGGCCTTTGCGACCACGCTGCTTTCCTCGATCTGAATCGCGATTTCCTGCGTGCCGATTCGGTCAATCGCGACGCCCAGGGCCGGCAGGCCAAGGATCAGCAGGGCAACCAGCCCCATGATGATCTTCCCTGACGTGCGCGCGACGTTGACCGTGGTGTTGATCCCGATCCGCGCGTTGACGATGACCCGGCTGTCGTCGGGGTTATAATAGAGAAGGCCGCCGATCCACCTGTCGTCCTCGTCGAGATACCAGCTTGCGCCGCTGTTTTTCGTCAGCGTTTCCTGCAGCCGCCGCGTGCGCAGCTCGATCCGGAGCGCGGCGGCGCAGAGCAGCACGGCGAGCCCCACGGTGAGCAGAATCCCCAGCCACTCCACGCGAAACGCCAGCGCCATCACAACGCAGCACGCGGCCATGAAATAGGCCGTAATCAGCCACATCTTGCCCCAGTTGTATTTTCGAATCTGCGACAGCGCCTTTGTCAGCTCCGCGTTGTCATCGACCATCTCCGCCTTGTTCCGATAGAGGTAGCGATAGCCGAACCAGAACAACAGACAGCTCCCGGCGAAGATGCCGTACACCCCCGCATAGTCCCGGTCGAACAGCAGCGGAAGCAGGCAGAGGACGACCGGCGGCGCGAAGAGCCAGGGGGACAGCCAGCGGTCCGACGGCAGCGCGGCCGTGTCCACCACCAGCGACTGACGCTCCCGCGCCCAGCCCTTTTCCGCCTTCAGCCGCAGCAGCCTCCGCCGCGCCAGCACGTATGGGACATAGGGCAGCAGGATGCACGCCTCCAGCCAGACGCACCACAGCGTCATCACGTTTCGCGCCGTGCCGAGCAGGACGGCCGGCACGATCAACAGCAGAAGACCGGCGCAGACGCCCCAGGTCCAGCGCGTAAAGACGCGAATCTCGCGCTGCACGTCGCCGTCCGCACGCGCCTCCTGCGGGAACGTCACGCTCAGCACGAGGTTTTTCTTGAACTTCGTCTCGTTCACCAGCATGTACGCGATCAGCGGCGCGATCCAGAAGACGCTGCCCCAGAGAATGAGCTTCAACATCCGTCGTCACCTTCCTCATATAGTTTTTCGCACAGGCTCAGGATCTCCGCCTTTCCCATGCCCGACAGCCGCAGCTCCGACAGCCGCAGCCGCAGCTCGCGGACCGTGTCCGCCGGGATGCTGACGGCGTCGCGCGCCGCGACGGCGGCGCCGTGGCGCCGGTCCGTCACGATATATCCCTCCTGCTTCAGAATCTGATACGCCTTGGATACCGTCATCATGTTGATGCCGCTCTCCTCCGCCAGCGCGCGGATCGTCGGCAGCTTTTCGCCGGGGCGGAGCCGCCCCTCCGCAATGCCGATCACAATTTGATTCCGCAGCTGCAGATACAACGGGACGCTGCTGGAAAAATCAAACGTCAGGATCATAGCGTTTGCCTCCTTTGCGTTACTTAGTATAATACAAAGAAGGCAAAATGTCAACCCCAAATATCAAACCGCAAAAAAGCCGCCGGAACAATGCTGTTCCGGCGGCCTGGCTTATCGTTTACTTGGTCAGCAGGATCTCGTCCGAGTCGAGCTGCATCCCTGCAATCTCGGCGAATTTGTCCATGAGATCCTTTTTCGTGAGTTTTTTCTTCTCTTCGCCCTCGGCGTCAAAGATGATTTGCCCCTCGTTCATCATGATGAGGCGGCTGCCGTGCTCGATGGCGTCCTTCATGTTGTGCGTAATCATGAGCGCCGTAAGCCCGCTTTCCCGGATGATGCGGTCGGAAAGCTCCAGCACCTTCTGCGCCGTGGCGGGGTCGAGCGCGGCGGTGTGCTCGTCGAGCAGCAGCAGCTTCGGTCTCTGCAGCGACGCCATCAGCAGCGTGAGCGCCTGCCGCTGCCCGCCGGAGAGCAGGCCCACGCGCGCCGTCATCCGATCCTCCAGGCCGAGGCCGAGAATTTTCAGCCGCTCGCCGAATTCCTCGCGCTCCGCCTTCGTAACGCCCCAGCGCAGCCCCCGCTTTTTGCCGCGACGGGCCGCCAGCGCGAGATTCTCCACGATCTGCATGTTCGGCGCGGTGCCGGTCATGGGGTCCTGAAACACGCGGCCGATATACTGCGCGCGCTGGTGCTCCTGCAGGCCGGTGACGTCCATGCCGTCGATGTGGATGGCGCCGCTGTCCACCGGCCAGACGCCGGCGACGGCGTTGAGCATGGTGGATTTTCCGGCGCCGTTGCCGCCGATGACCGTGACGAAGTCGCCCGGCTTGAGATGCAGGTCGATCTCCCGCAGGGCCTTTTTCTCGTTGATCGTGCCGGGGTTAAAGGTTTTGGATACCTGTGTCAGCTGCAGCATGTCAGTTGCCCTCCTTCCGTCCGCCCTGGGCGGCGGCGCTGTTTCTCCCCGCGAGCCGGAACGAGCTGCGCCGCTGCGCCTGCAGATACGGCACGGCGAGGAACACGGCCACGAGCAGCGCCGTAAAGAGCTTGAGGTCGTTGGAATCCAGCCGCAGCCAGAGAATGATGACCATGACGATATAATACACCACGCCGCCGAGCACCACAAAACCCAGCCGCGTATAGAAGCTCCAGCCCTTGCGGAAGAATGCGTCGCACAGCACCTCGCCGATGATGACGGCGGCGAGACCGATGACGATGGCGCCGCGCCCCATATTGATATCCGCAAAGCCCTGATACTGCGCCATGAGTCCGCCGGAGAGCGCGACCAGCCCGTTGGAGAGGGAGAGGCCGAGCACCTTCATATGGCCGATGTTGATGCCCTGCGCGCGGCTCATCGACGGGTTGGAGCCGGTGGCGCGGATGGCCGAGCCCTGCTCGGTGCCGAAATACCAGTAAAGCACGGCGATGAGCGCCGCGGCGAGCAGCGCGCCCACCAGGATCGCCTCCGGCACGGTGCGGCTCGTGAGCAGCAGGGCATACCGGTCGGGATTCACCGGCTTGTTGGCCGACATGCCCATGATGCGCAGATTGATGGAATACAGCGCAAACTGCGTGAGGATGCCGGCGAGGATGGCCGGGATGCCGAGCTTGGTATGCAGCAGGCCCGTGACCATACCCGCGAGCAGCCCGGCCAGCACCGCGACGAGCAGCGCCGCCCACGCGGGCCAGCCGCTGAGAATGAGCATAACCGTGACGGCGCCGCCGGTGGTAAACGAGCCGTCCACCGTCAGGTCCGCAACGTCCAGCAGACGGAACGTAATGTAAACGCCCAGCGCCATAACGCCCCAGATGATGCCCTGCGCGATGCCGCCCGGCATGCGGGAGATGAGATTCGGCAGGCTGAGGGAGGCGAAAACGGTTCCGGTAGTCATGATGGTCCTCTCTTCTTTCTCTGTTTAAATCGCGCGAAATCGAAATACGCTTTTTTATTCTACCCGTTTTCCATACGAAGTTCAAGTGTAAGTTTCCAGAAACGCAGCAATATTTTGAAACTTCGCCGCATCCCCGGGGAAGCGCGGGCCGGTTTGCCCCGCCTCGGCCGCCGTTTTGGCCGCTCCGACCCCGGAGTGACGCCGCGAATGCGCCAAAATCGGACAAAGTCCGCCGCCGCGCCCTTGCGCGCCGCGGGAAAGCCTGCTATAATATTGTAATTTCAAAGTTCGTTTCCATCGACACAAAGAAAGGATGGGCGCAGTATGTGGTGCAGACAGTGCGGCGCGCAGGTGCGCGACGGCAGTACGTTTTGTGCAAGCTGCGGGTGCCGGCTCGAGCCGGAGCCCGCAGAGGCGGAGACGCCTGCCGCTTACACGCCGAAAATTTATTTTGAGGACAACGGCGAGGCCCCGCAAAAGAAAAAGCGGCCCGGATATACCCCTTACGTGCTGCTCGCCGTCGTGGTCGTGGCGCTGCTCGTGGTCACGTTCCTGGCGATCAGCGGCCGGCTGAGCCGCGAGGACCCGGAGGACGCCGGCGGAGCCGAACCCGGGCAGGAGGCGGTCGTAAGCACGGCCGAGCCCGCGCCGGACGAGACGGCGGACGCCGCGCACTCCGCCGCGCCGGAATCCACCCCCACGCCCACGCCGGAGGCGGAGGCCGGGACGGACTATATCCTGCCCGACAGCAGCAGCCGCTATCTGTCCGCCGCGGATCTGGAGGATCTGAGCGCGCGGGAGCTGGGTCTGGCCCGCAACGAGATCTTCGCGCGCCACGGCCGGCAGTTTGATAACGCGGAGCTCGCGGCGTATTTTGAGAGCAAGGACTGGTACCACGGGACCATCCCGTCGGATCAATTTGATTCCGATGTGCTCAGCGCGGTGGAGAAGGCCAACATCGAGCTGATCGTCCGCTATGAAAACAGCCGCTTCGGAGGGTCGTACTTTTGAGGCGCGGCGGTCGCCTTCTGCCGGGCCTTCTGGCGGCGGTCGCCTGCGCGGCGCTGTCCGCCTGCGCGGCTCCGCCGGCGGAGACCGCGCCGCCCTCCGCCGCGCCGGAAACGCCCGCGCCCATCGCGGAGACAGCGCCCATTGCGTCAGAGACGCCGGAGATTGTCCGCTGCGTCGTGATCGACCCGGGCCACCAGCGCTATGGAAGCGCGGAGCAGGAGCCCATCGGCCCCGGCGCGGCCGAGACGAAGGCCAGAGTCACCGGCGGCACGACCGGGCGCTATTCCGGCATCCCGGAATATGAGCTGAATCTGCAGCTCGGCCTGCAACTGCGGGCGATTCTGGAGGCGCGCGGATATCGGGTGGTCATGACACGCACGGACAACGACGTGGATCTCTCCAACGCGGAGCGCGCCGCGCTCGCCGCCGAGGCGGGCGGCGACGTGCTGGTCCGCATCCACGCCAACGGGTCGGACGATCCGGCCGCAAACGGAGCGATGACGATCTGCATGACGCCGGAGAGCCCCTATAACAGCGCGCTGTATCCGCAGAGCTACGCGCTCGCGCTGTCCATCCTGGACGCGCTCACGGCCCGCACCGGCTGCCGCCGGGAGCCCGTCTGGGAGACGGACTCCATGTCCGGCATCAACTGGTCAACCATTCCGGTGACGATTGTGGAGGTCGGCTACATGACGAACGAGCGCGAGGACCTCCTGCTCGCGACGGACGCCTATCGGGAGCAGGCGGCGCTCGGCATTGCCGACGGCATCGACCAGTATTTTGCCGCGCTTTCGGAAGAAGCCGCGCGCGGCGCGGCGGGCCAAACGGGTGGTGGCGCATGAACATCAAAAAGAGCGCCGCGCTGGCGGCGGCCGGCTGGCTGCTTCTGCTCTCCGCGTGCATCCGGCCGACGTATGACATGACCGCGCCCGTGCTCGCCACGGCGGAGCCAACGCCGGCGGCGCAGTCCTCTGCGCCGGACCCGGAAGTGGACACGGCGCTGGAGCTGCGGCTGGAGCAGTTTCTGGACGGGCGCGACGCGGAGTGGGACGTCTGGGCGGAGCCGCTGGACCATGGCGCGCCTGCCCACGCGCAGCGAAACGTGCCGGAGGACGGGCGCATGGTCTCGGCCAGTCTCATCAAGCTCTTCATCATGGGCGCGGTCTATGCGGAAATCGAGGCCGGCGCGCTCGCGCACGACGCCGTCTATCCCGAGCTGCGGCAGATGATTACGGTGAGCGACAACGACGCGGCAAACCGGCTGATCCGCCTGCTGGGCGGCGGCGACGCGGCGGCCGGGATGGCGGCGGTGAATGCGTTCGCCGCGTCCATCGACTGTCCGGACACGCGGCTCAACCGCCTGATGCTGGCCGACAACGGCCTGGAAAACGACACATCCGCCGCCGACTGCGCGCAAATCCTGCGCCTGATTTATCGCGGCGCGTGCGTGAGCGAGACCTGGTCCGCGGAGATGCTGGAGCTGCTGCAGACGCAGACGGTGAACAATCGCATTCCGCAACAGCTTCCGCCGGAGACGGCGGTCGCGCACAAGACCGGCGACCTGCCGCGGCTGTGCAGCGCGGACGTCGGCATCGTTTTCACGCCGCGGGGCGACTATCTCCTGTGCGTGATCTGCAATCACAGCTCGGAGGACGCGCAGACGGCGGAAGACATCGCCGCGCTGTCCCGGCTGGTCTATGATTATTACGCTGATACCTGAAAAACGCACCAGGCCCCGGATGCGATGCTCGCATCCGGGGCCTGGCAATCGTTTCACGATTTCTTATCGCAGAAATTTCATGCTGCGGACGATCGGGGGCTCGACCGCCTTACCCGCGCAGATATGCAGAAAGCAGATAATCCGCACGATCCAGAGCACGAACGAAAAAATCGACGCGAGCAGCAGCGGCAACGTCGCCAGCGTGCCCATGCGCAGAATGATCTGCAGCGGACCGCCGCCATAGCCGTACAGATAGCTGCTCATGCTTCCCGCGGAGCCCATTGCGCCGAAGATCGCGAAAATGATGAACAGAATGCTCGCGCCGATCCATGTCACCAGCTGCAACACGGTGATCTTCAGCGACTGGCGCACGTGAAACGAGACGTAGGCGGACGTCTGGCACAGCAGCGCGATCAGGAGTCCCGGAACGCCCAGCAGATAGATAATCATGGCGATTACCTTGTTTTCTGAAATGTCCCTGGGGTCAAAGGCCGCGGTGTGGTCATAGGGGTTGACGATGGGCGCCGTGCCGGGCATGCCGTACTGCGTCTGTGTCTGCTCCTGTGTGTGCTCCTGTGGCTGCTCCTGCGTGTGCTCCTGTGCGCCGAGCCGCGCGCCGCACTTCATGCAGAACAGATCTTCATCTTCCAGCTGCGCGTGACAATTGGGGCATGTTTTCATCTTTCTTCCCTCCTGCAATCTATTTCCTCGTAAAAAAACACCCGAAATCGGATGCCGTCGTTGCATCCAATTTCCGTATGCACTATAGCATGCTCAGCGCAGTTCGTCAATCTCTCCACCGCTTTCTCAAGCCAAAAAAACCGAGTTGAAGCCATTTCGTTGGGCTTCGGCTCGGGGATGCGGGGGTGGTTGATTGGGGCTGGTTCTTTTTATTGCGTACTGCAGTCATCATCTTAGTGCAGAGTCCACCCCATTTCTTTCCGCCATGCCGGAAAGAAACGCGGTGGAGCCGCAAAGAAAGGGGCGCTTTGGTCAAGGGGCTACCGCCCC
>CACWHX010000058.1 GCA_902760845.1 Oscillospiraceae bacterium | reverse complement strand
TTGGCGATTTTCTTTCGGCTAAAATTGGCTAAATTCTTCCGGCGCAAAATGGCGAAAATCTCCCGGCACTTTTTGGCGAAAATCTCCCGGCGCTAACAAGGCCGTTGTTGAGCAGATTGATGATATGATCCGCAATCTGAATCGCCGGAGTAATGCTTCATTCCTGGCGGATGTCGGCCCCCATGAAGCCTCGGCAGGGATGTCCCTGGTGTTTTCCATGGCTCCCGGGTATCGTGATCTCTATAAGTATTATCTGATGCTGCTGCGGGGCCTGTCTATTACGGGAGATGTGTTCAGTATCTCTATTAAGGATCTGGCCGTTCTATATGAATACTGGTGCTTTATCAAGCTTAACAGCCTGATGAAGGATCGTTATGAACTGATATCTCAGGATATCGTGAAGGTTCAGGGGAACGGACTGTATGTTTCTCTTGTAAAGGGCAGCAGATCCCGAGTCAAGTATCGAAATCCGGTCAATGGTGAGGTAATCACGCTGTCCTATAATCCCAAGGAAACTGAACTGCCTACAGGAACACAACGTCCCGATAATGTGCTCAATCTCCGGAAAAAGGGTGTGGACATAGACTACGAGTATGTGTTCGACGCCAAATACAGAATCAATCCTGCTTTACCGGGAACTGATTATTATGAGACCATTTCTCACAAGCCCGGTCCTGAGGTTGGGGATATCAACACTATGCATAGATATAGGGACGCCATCGTCTATCAAAACGGGGCATCCCCATATGAGCGCACGATGTTCGGCGCATATGTGCTTTTCCCTTATTCCAACGAGGAAGAGTATCGGCACCACCGTTTTTACGAGAGCATCAGCAAAGTCAATATAGGCGGTCTCCCGTTCCTCCCGTCGGCAATGAGTCTGGTATCTCAGATGCTTGACGAACTCATTTCCGATTCTCCGGAGTCCGCTTTCGAGCGTGCAACGCTGCCGCGGGGCATTGAGGACAAACTGCAGAAAGTGGACTGGGATACCAGAGATGTTCTGATTGGAGACCTTAGGTCGGCCTCCCAGCTGGCAGCATGCTTGGAACACAGGTTCTATCATATTCCTGTCTCTCAGGTAAAAGATGAAAATCTTCCCATCCGATATGTTGCTTTATATCAGTCCAACAGACTGTTTGGTGCAGGATCCGGCATCCGGTATTACGGGGAGGTTAAAAGCTGCACACGAGTAAAACGCAGAGATATCCGGTTTCTTCCCAAAGAGTCTGATGCGTGGTATTACTACCTGGAAGTAAAGAAATGGAACATCCTGTCTAAGCCAATAGCGATCAAAGAACATGCCATGGGGCGGCAGTTCACTAATATGTTCCTCCTGGAGCACAGTTCCGAAGCGCCGGAGCTTGGGATCCGCAGCGAAGCGGAGTACCGTCTATTCTCCGAGTTGAAGCGCGCGTTGAATGATACTGAAATCAACGACGATGGGACCGATATCGGTTTTGTCTTCGGGAATGCTACGATCATTTTTGAAGACGGGAAGATCCATATTTACCGGGACAAAAAGGTTTGTGCAGAGTATGAAATTCAGGATTTCAGCCGGGCTCCAAATGCGGTTTTTAGAAGCATAAGGGCAGAGTTGGATTTAATTGCCGGGCAATGAGGTGTTCTTTACCTCGCCGAAGGATGCTGCTCCAGAAAGACGGCTGTTTTTGGAAAAGCAAGTTGTGAATCTTACTAAGTGCGTCCTTGTCTTTTGTCAGAAACGGAGAGGATACCGATGGAGAGTGAACTATGCAAGAAAACAAGAACAAGCCATCGGCACCGTACTAGACACGTATTTTTGTGCAGTATGCCCAGGCCAAAGCTCTGATTAAAAGTTTGCTGCTTGATCCGGCATTCAGCGATCTTTCCATCACCGAGCGAAGTGCTGTGCAGAAGCGAATCCTTAGCGAGATCATGGGGCGCGGGATGGAAGATGCTGTATTGCTTGAGACGAAGCTGGCCAATCCAAAAAAACAGGTCTTTGTGCTGCAATTCACCGTCGGGAAGTTTGATATGGTCGTTCTGGAAGGGCAGAAAGGCTCCGGCGTGATTTGCCGAAGCCTTTCTCTGTTATAATGAGCAATTTATTCTATCAGTAAGGCCACCTTTCTCACGAGAAAAACGCCTCCCGCGAGATAAAAATGCAGCTTGTCGCAAAATATTCTTTCATGCCGGCAGGACCCGCTTGATTTTTCCCTGCTGATCTGCTACGCTTGCTCCATAAGAAATTTTTGCGTATTGCTGCAAAGAAATCGCGAGGCATAAAATGATGATACAACGGGATCGTTATCTGCAAAAGCTGATCCACCGCAGGGAGAACGGCATGGTGAAGGTGATTACCGGCATTCGGCGCTGCGGGAAGTCCTATCTGCTTTTTGAGCTTTATCACCAGTATCTGAACGCCGACGGCGTCACGGACGATCATATCATTGAGCTGGCGCTGGATGAGGACGAGAATGCCCGCTATCGGAACCCGGTGGAGTTGGGGCAGTATATCCGCAGTCTGCTGGTGGACAAGGACAAAATGTATTACGTCTTCCTGGACGAGATTCAAAAGGTGGTAGAAGTCCCCAATCCCTATCTGCCGGGACCGGAGGAGAAGATCGGCTTTGTGGATGTGCTGCTGGGACTGATGAAGATCAAAAATGTGGATCTCTACGTCACGGGCAGCAACTCAAAAATGCTGTCCACGGATCTTCTCACGGAATTTCGCGGCCGGGGCGACGAGGTGCGGGTTAATCCCCTGAGCTATCAAGAGTTCTACGCCGCCTATGGGGGGGGACTTGCGAAACGCATGGCGGGACTATTTCACCTTCGGCGGTATGCCTCTGGTGCTGGCGCAGAAGACGAGCGAGGACAAGAGCCGATACCTCCACACGCTGCTTGACAAAATTTACCTGGACGATATCATGTCCCGGTACAACATCGGCAACGAGAGGATCGTGCTGGAGGATCTGCTGGATATCGTGTCCTCCTCCGTGGGCTCGCTGACCAACCCGTCCAAAATCCAGAAGACCTTTGTCTCCGTAAAGGGGACGGCCATCGCGGACGATACCATCAGCCGGTATCTGGACTATTTCATCGACGCCTTCTTGCTGTATCAGGCGAAGCGGTATGACGTGAAGGGGCGCAAATACATCGGCTCGCCGCTGAAGTACTATTATTCCGATGTGGGGCTGCGCAACGCCCGGCTCAATTTCCGGCAGCAGGGGGAGAACCACATCATGGAGAACCTGATCTACAACGAGCTGCGCGTGCGGGAATTTGACGTGGCTGTGGGGATCGTGACTATCAATTCCCGGGATGAGGACGGCAAGAGCAAGCGGACGCAGCACGAGGTTGACTTCGTGGCCAACCGGGGGAGCCAGCGGTATTATATCCAATCCGCCTTCGCAATTCCGGACGAACAGAAACGGGCGCAGGAGACCGCCTCACTGACCGGCATCGGGGATTCCTTCCGCAAGATCGTGGTGGTGAGAGAGAATATCACCCCCTGGCATGATGAGAGTGGGATACTATACGTTGGCATCGAGGAATTTCTGTTGGATGATAGTGCTATGGATCTGTGAAACCCTTGGGCTAAACAACGGAAAGAGAGGGGGGGATAAAATGGGGCTTCTCAACCTTGCGAGCGCCGCTTCCGCATGGCGCGGCTATGAGTATTACAAAAGCGGAAAAGTTAAGAGATATAGAGAAACGGACGATGATCAGTATGAAGGACAGGTTATCGGAAGCAATGGGGCAAGCTATCAGGTCAAGATCAATCTGGAGCATCCGCGGAGTTCCCAATGTGCTTGTCCTCACGCTGCTGGGAGGCGAATTGTCTGCAAGCATATGGTGGCGCTGTACTTTTCTGTCTTCCCGGAAGAGGCGGAGGATTACTACCGAGAAGTGATCGAAGCGGAGGAAATGGCAGAGCAAGAACAAGAACAGTTGGAAAATGCAGTGATTGCGTATGTTGGAAAAATGAAAAAGGCGGAGCTGCAACAGGCTCTCCTGCAGACGCTTTTTGAAGGACCTGAATGGCAATTTGAGCGTTTTGTGTGCGAAAACCTCGGGGAGTACGATATGCGATAATCAAAAGAGTCGCTCCAAAGGCAAGCAGAGGAGCGGCTCTTTTGTTGTCTATCGGAACAAAATGAACACCGGGATAGATTCCGGCAGATACAACAATGTCTGCAAATGGCATTTGCCACCTTCTCATATACCCATGGTAAAACCACGGCCTCCCCTCACTATGTACTACTCCCGGCCCATTCTTTTGGCTAGATCCAACATGGCGGAGCTGAATATTTGCCATTTCTCCAATGTTGTCTGTGACGGGTCGCCTTCGCGGATGCGCATGGTGCGGCGGATCTCTTTGGGGATGACGACACGGCCGAGATCGTCGATGCGCCGCACGATACCTGTAGCTTTCATATTTTCAAGTCCTTTCCGAATTTGATTTTACGTCTCCACTATTATCCGCAAAACAGGTAAAGTTATGCGCCGCGCGAACAAGCGGCCGAAACAATTTTTCGGCGACGACGGAGCGCGCTGAACCGCAACAATCAAGACGCCGCATCCGGAAGACGCTTCGCGAGGCGGCGGCCTTTTTTCGGCTTTTGATTCATTTGGATCGACTGGGCGCGCTGCCGTGTTGAATTTTTGAAAGCAACGCTGTAAAATAAACACAAATCAATCAGAGGACCGGCGAAGCACAGGGCGCGTCCGGCGCGTGGACGCGGGGATTGCGGTCCTGAAAACGGGACGGGGAGAAGACGATGGACAAGCTGACGGTTTTGCGGGAATGCTTTGGCTACACGGATTTTCGGGACGGGCAGGAGCGGCTGATCGACGCCATCCTGTCCGGCCGGGACGTATTTGGCGTCATGCCCACGGGCGGCGGAAAGAGCCTTTGCTATCAGGTCCCGGCCATGCTGCTGCCCGGCGTGACCTTTGTGATCTCGCCGCTGATTTCGCTCATGCAGGATCAGGTCATGGCGCTCAGGGAGGCGGGGATCTCGGCGGCGTATATCAACAGCGCGCTCTCCCCGGAACAGATGCGCGCCGTGTATGCCAATATTCGCGCCGACCGGTATCAGATCGTCTACGTCGCGCCGGAGCGGCTGGGGACGGAGCGCTTTCTGCGCCTGGCCCGCGACGTGCCGGTGGCGCTGGTGGCGGTGGACGAGGCGCACTGCATCTCCCAGTGGGGGCAGGACTTCCGGCCCAGCTATTTGAAGATCGTGGCGTTTGTCCAGTCTCTGGAGCGGCGGCCGGTGGTTGCCGCGTTTACCGCCACGGCCACGGACGCGGTGCGCCGCGACGTGGCGCGGATCCTGGAGCTGAGAGACCCGCTGTGCGTGGTCACGGGCTTTGATCGCCCCAATTTGTATTACGGCGTGTACCAGCCCGCGAAAAAGGACCGGGAGCTCATGCGGCTGCTGCGGGAGCGGAAGGAGAAAAGCGGCATCATCTATTGCGCCACCAGAAAGAAGGTGGAGCGCGTCTGCGCGCAGCTCTGCGAGCAGGGCATCCCGGCGACGCGCTATCATGCCGGCATGTCGGAGGAGGAGCGGCGGCGCAGCCAGGAGGACTTTGTCTATGACCGAAAGCCCGTGATGGTGGCGACAAACGCCTTCGGCATGGGCATCGACAAATCCAACGTGCGCTTTGTGATCCACTACAACATGCCGCAGAGCCTGGAGGCCTATTATCAGGAGGCGGGCAGGGCCGGACGGGACGGAGAGGCGGCGGACTGCATTTTGCTGTACGCTGCCGGAGATGTGACCACCGCCCGCTATCTGATCGAGCACGGCGAGGAAAATCAGGAGCTTTCCGCAGAGGAGCGCCGCCGGGTAACAGAAACGGCCATGCGGCGGCTGCAGGACATGGTGGGCTACTGCAAAACAAACGGGTGCCTGCGGGGTTATCTTTTGGACTACTTCGGGCAGAGCCATGCCGAAGCGTGCGGAAACTGCTCCGGCTGCCTGGCGAAATATGAGACGGCGGACGTGACGACCGAGGCCCAGATGATCCTCTCCTGCGTGCGGCGGATCGAAAACAAGCTGGGATACAACGTGGGAGCGGCGCTGGTGATCCGCACGCTTCGCGGCAGCCGCGATCAGCGCATTCGGGAGCTGGGGCTGGACAGCCTGCCCACCTTCGGCATCATGAAGGAGGTGCCGAGACCCAGGGTGCAGGCCTGCCTCGACGCGCTTGAGCAGATGGGATACCTGTACACCGACCCCGCGTACCGGGCCGTGCGGACCACGGAGCGCGCGGGGGAGGTCCTGTTTCGCGGCCAGACGGTCAGCCTTGCGGTCAGGCGGGAGGAGGCGGCCCCGAGCGGGAGAAAGAAGACGCGCCGCCCGACGGCGCGGCCACAGGAGGACTCGGCGCTCTTTGAGGCGCTCCGAACCCTGCGCCGGGAAATCGCGGACGCGGAGGGAATCGCGGCGTACATGGTCTTCTCGGACGCCACGCTCCGGGATATGGCAGCGAAAAAGCCGGGAAATGCGGAAGAATTTCTGGACGTGTCGGGCGTCGGCGCGTTTAAGCTGAAAAAGTACGGAAAGGCGTTTTTGGAGAAAATTGCGCAGTTTGAATAAGGAGGCCGCTGCCCGCGCCGCGCGGGCGGGACACGCCACGCCTGCCTTGTTTTTCAAACGGGAATATGCTATCCTAAAGAAAATTCCCACGCGCGGCGGCGTGTGACCGGGCGTGCGCGCCGACCGGCGCGGGAGGGAAGACCGGCGAAGCGCGGGTTTTCCCCGGAGGGCGCAAAAAAAGAAGCGGGAGCGCATGGAATGAAAACGGTGATTATCACAGACGGCAAATACCGATCCGCCATCGCCGCGGCGCGGACGTTCAGCCGCGCGGGGTGGCAGGTTGTCGTCACGCAGACGCGGGAGGACACGAAAACCGATCCGCCGGTGTTTGCGTCGCGCCATGTGTCCGAGCGGCGCTGGATCGACGGCGCGGCGGCGGACGCGGCGTACCCGGATCGGCTGCTTGCGCTGACGCGGGCATACGCGCGGCCGGTGCTCTTTTGCGTCGGCGCCGTGACGCTGGCGGCGGTGAGCCGGGAGCGGGAGCGCTTTGCGCAGAGCTGCGATTTTCTCATCGCGCCGCCGGACGTGCTCGACGCGCTCAACGACAAGGAGACGGTCCACCGCCGCGCGCTGGAGCTGGGCCTTCCCGTGCCGCGGGAATATGACGGCGCGCCGGACCGCTATCCGGTGGTAATCAAGCCGCGCTGCGGCGAAAAATTCGGCCTCAAGGCCGCCGACCGCTATCGAATCGCCGCGAATGAAGCGGAGTATGCCGCGGCGCTGGAGGCGATGCGCCGCTATGACGACGCGCCGCTTGTGCAGGAGTGCGTTGCGGGCGCGGGCATGGGCGTGTCGCTGGTTCTGGACGGCGCGCACCGCCCGGCGGCGGCGATCTGCCATCGCCGCATTCGGGAATATCCCATTGCGGGCGGGCCGTCCGCCTGCTGTGAAAGCATATACGACGCGGAGAAGATCGAGCAGGCGTGCCGGCTGCTGCGCTCCTTCGACTTTGTCGGCATCGCGATGGTCGAATTCAAGGGCGACTGCATTCTGGAGGTGAATCCCCGCGTCTGGGGCAGCTTTCCGCTGACGGCCTGCGCGAATTCTCCGTTTGCGCTGCGCTATGCCGAGGCCGCGTCCGGCACGCTGCGGAACAATCCGCTGTGCGACTATGAGACCGGCGTGCGGATGCGCTTTCTGCTGAACGACGCATTGGCAACGCTGCAGCTGCTGGGGCGCGGCCGGCTGCGCGAGGGCTTTGCCGGGATCGGGGACCTGTTCCGGGCGCGGGAGGCGCTCGCGGATCGGGACGATCCGGGACCGCTGCGCGCCTATGTGCGCGCCGCGTTCAGGGGCGTATTATGAAGATAAGACTGGATTTGCATGTTCACTCGGCGGCGTCGTACGACGGCCGCATGACGCTTGACGAGATCGTAGCCGCGGCGCGCGCGGCGGGGCTGGACGGCGTCGCCGTGTGCGACCACGACGCGGTGCTTTTGCACGCGCCGGCGTATGAGGATTTTCTGCTCATCCCCGGCGCAGAGTTTTCCACGGAGTACGGGCACCTGCTGGGGCTGTTTCTCACGGCGCCCATCGGTCGTCTGCCGTTTGCGGAGACGGTCGCCGCCATCCACGCGCAGGGCGGCGTCGCCGTTTTGGCGCACCCGTTTGAGCGCACGCGCGACGCCGGGCGTCTGCGGCCGATCCTGCCGCTGCTGGACGGCGTGGAGGTGTGGAACGGGAGGGCCGAGCGAAAGATTGCCGATGCAAACGCGCTGGCCCGCGCGCTGGCCGAGCGGCACGGCCTGCGCTTTTTCGCCGGGAGCGACGCGCATCTGCCGGCGGAGATCGGAAACGGCGTCGTCACGCTCGACGCGGCGGAAAAAACGCTCGACGCGGCGCGCCGCGCGCTGCTGCGCGCGCCGGCCGAAATCGACGGGCGGCGGGGAAGCTCGCTTTGCGTGGCCCGCAGCCAGCTCACCAAGCTGAAAAAGCGCCGCGCGCGTCCGGCGGCCTATGCCAGGTGGCTGCTTTTTGCGGGCAAGTGCGCGGCGGAGGATCTGTTCAGAGGAGAGCGATAGGATGTCTGTGATCGTAAAAGTTGGAAAGCAGGGCAAGAAGGCCCTGAAAAAGCTGGTCGCGCCCGCGGAAAAGCACTGCGTGGGCTATACCCGGCGGATCGAGCGCATTCGGACGGACCGGCGCATCTGCGCCATGACGTTCGACGACGGGCCGATGGACATGCCCGCGCGTCCCGACGGGTTTGACGGGCGCGCGATGACGGATGTGCTGCTCGACACGCTGGAGGCGCACGCGGCGCACGGGACGTTTGATGTGGTGGGCTGCACGGCGGAAAACTATCCCGACGAGGCCGGAAAGTCCGGCAGCGCCGCGTGGGGCGGCGTCCGCTATGACCACTATCCGGACTTTGGCTGCGACGACCGGGGCGGCGCGGAAAACTGCGACCGGCTCATCCGCCGGATGCTCGACGGGGGACACCAGATCACCAATCACGGCTACCGGCACATCATTTTTGGGAAAAAGCCGTTTGTCTATGGCAAGCGGGCCTGCCTCGGCTCGCTCGACGCGGCGATCGGGGATCTGACCCGGCTGGACGCGCTCCTGCGCGAGCGGTATGGATACGAGATCACCCTGTCGCGCCCGCCGCACTATGTGGATGTGATCGGCGACGGGTTCACGAGCTATGACGTGTATGACCGCATGGGCTATCAATACCTGGCGGCGTCGTTCGACGGCGCGGGCTGGCTGCCGGCCGCGGCTTCGGACCCGCAGCGCGCCCTGGAGGCGGAGTGCGCCGCGATGGTCGAGCCGATGCGCCGCGCGCTGGAGGCAGACCCGGACGTGTTCTGCGGGCAGATCATCTTCCAGAAGGACGGCTGCAACATGGCAAAGCGGACGCCGGTGGCGTTCGCCCTGGGAGAGCAGCTGGAGCTGCTGGCGGCGTATGGCTACGAAGTCGTGACGGTGGAAAAGCTGATGGAGGAGAGTCCCTTTGCCGATGTTGGGCGGGACGATCCGCTGTTTGAAAAGCTGTGCGCGCTCGCCGAATATACGGCGGTCGCGTTTACGGACAACCGTCTGCGGCTGGACGACGCCATGCGCTGGGGCGAGCTTGCGATGCTGCTTGCGCCGAAGCGGGACGCGATTGCGCTGCGGGAAGAAAAGATTCGCGCCTCCGGCAGGCGCGAGCACCCCTATGTTGATTTCAATCCTCGCGTCCCGGGTGGGACGCGACGCGGCAGGTTTGCCGCCAGTGTCTTTACGATGGTATTTCAATCCTCGCGTCCCGGGTGGGACGCGACGGCACCGTGGTGGACACTCTGACCGGCGAGATCGTCATTTCAATCCTCGCGTCCCGGGTGGGACGCGACAGGCGGCACTTTTCAGCACCGCCACCACTCCCGGATTTCAATCCTCGCGTCCCGGGTGGGACGCGACGATCGAAGTGCAGAACGCTAACCTGACCATTACAAATTTCAATCCTCGCGTCCCGGGTGGGACGCGACGTTGCCCAGGTACTTGCCACGGTAGAGGGCGTTGTA
>CACWHX010000057.1 GCA_902760845.1 Oscillospiraceae bacterium | reverse complement strand
AGCCCCCGGAACCGCGCGCTTTGCGCGCGGTTCCGGAAGAAGCGATGCCTACCTCCGCAACCCCCAGCGTTTCTTTCCGGCTCCACCGGCTTTCTTTTCGCGCTGAAAAGAAAGCGGGTGGAATGCCAGCACCACGATCAACCAACTGCGGTATCTTAACGAGGCCACCAGCCACAATCAACCACCACGCCAACAACTGCACCCCCGTCAGCCCCCGCACCGCATAACAAGGGAACCGAGCCGAAGCCCAGAAAAAGGGGCTTCGGCTCGGCTTGTTAGAGCGGGGGCGCGCGTGCGCGCTGTCATGCAATCTCACTCATACCGCAGCGCGTCGATGGGATTCAGATTCGCCGCCTTGACCGACGGCAGCAGCCCGAACACCACGCCGACCAGCGTGGAAAACGCAATGGCGATCAGGATGGCCGGGACGCTGATGGCGACCGGAATCGCCACGACGAGCGAAATGACCCGCGCGAGGACGATGCCGACGATGATGCCGATGATGCCGCCCAGCAGCGACAGCACGGCCGCCTCCGTGAGAAATTGGCCCAGAATCTGCTTTTTGCGCGCGCCCAGCGCCTTTTTCAGGCCGATCTCGCGCGTGCGCTCCGTGACGGAGACGAGCATGATGTTCATCACGCCGATGCCGCCCACGAGCAGCGAAATCGACGCGATGGCCACGAGCATGATGTTCGTGCTGCTCGCGAGCTGCTGCAGGTCCGACGCCTGGGACAGCAGGTCCTGGCTCTGATACTGCAGGGACGTGCTGCTCGACGCATCGAGGCCGAGCGCGCTGTTGATGAGATTCGCGACCGCCTTGCCGGCGTCGGTCATGGCGTCGGTGTTCACCGCGCGCACGACGACCGTCTCCGGCTCGTCAAAGCGGAACACCAGCGGCCACGCCGACGCGGGGATGAACACCTTGCCGGTGCGGTCGGAGGAATAGGTGTACCAGTCGTCGAGCGTGTTGATCGTCGGCTCAAACTGCGTGGATGACGCGGCGATGCCGATGACCGTGAACGGCACGCCCCGAATCTCGATCGTGCCGCCGAGGGGGTCCTCCCCGCCGAAGGCCGTGGAATAGGTCGTCTCGTCCAGAATGCACACCGTCTGCGCCTGCGCGGCCATGTCCCGCGCCGAGAAACCGCGCCCGCGCACGAGCGTATACCCCGCGGTGGCGAAGTAGCCGTCGTCCACGCCGTAGAGCGAGCAGCTGGAGAGATCGGTGCCCAGCCGCTTCATGCCGTCGATATAGTCGCGCTGGTGGATGAACGAGGCGCGCTCCACGGTGTCCAGCGCGCGAATCTGCTCGCGCAGCTCGTCCGAAAACGGCTGGATATCGGGTTTGCCCGCATAGTCGAATTCATAGCTCCAGCCGTCCTGGCACAGCGTGACGGAGACGGCGTTCGTGCCGGAGCCGACGAGGTTTTCCTTGATCTGCTCGTTCGTACCCTCAATGGTGGAGACGATGGCGATGATGGCGGCGATGCCGATGATGATGCCCAGCATGGTGAGGAACGAGCGCAGCCGGTGCGACCAGATGCCCCGGAAGGACAGCCGAATATTTTCCAGCATAGAGCGTTCCCCCTCTCAGTAGTTATAGAGCTCGCTGATGTCGGCCTGCTGCGCGCGGTTGCCCTCTCTGGCGGTGCGCCCATAGGGGAAGGCAATCGCGTCGTCCCACGTGAGGCCGCTGCGGATCTCCACATAGTTTCCCCAGAGATAGCCGCCCGTGGCGACATAGCGCTTTTCCAGCCTGCCGTCCCGCTCCGCCAGCACGTAGGACCCGCCGCTGTCGCTGCGCACGAACGGCAGCTGGAGATAGAGCGTGTCAGACTCGCTCTCTCCGGAGAGCGTCACGCCGCAGTATTCGCCGACGTTCAGCTCCACGTCCGCGTCGTCCGCGATGCAGGTGACGGGATAGTAGGAGGTGCCCACGGAGCCGTACGCCCCGTCCTCGGCGGGCTTGTCGCTGATGGACTGCACCGTGGCGGTGAACGACGCGCCGGACTCATAGGAATAGACATCCACCGTGTCGCCGGGCTTCATCGCGTCGCGCGACAGCTCATCCACGTAGACCGTCACCGTGCCGTTGACGCTGCCCTTCACCGTGAGGATCGTCTCCCCGGTGTGGATGGCGGCCGGGTCGCCGACGAAGGTGACGACGCCGCTGTCGGCGGCGCGGACCTCGCCGGTCTCGCTCGTGAGCTGGTCCTTCTGATACTGGATGCGCGCGGACTGCAGCTGCCGCTGGAGGTTTTTGAGCTCGTTATTCTTGTCGCGGATCAGCGCGGCAAGCTCCGCTGCGGTGTGCGCGCCGGCGGCCGGATCGTCGATGCTCTCATCGTCATCCGCCGCGTCGGGGATGGTGCTCTGGAACGTGCCGTAGTGCGGCGCGGAAAAGTCGATGGCGGCCGTGCCGTCGCCCGCGAGCGTCAGCCCCGCGCCGAGCGTCCAGTCCGCCGGGGCCCAGTCCGCGGGATACAGCGCGGCAAGCTCGGCCCCGTCCACCTCCCAGACGCCGAGGAGCGACGCGCCGTCATAGACGCGAAACGCCGCCGTGCCGCCGGCCGTCTGGAGGCTTTTGAGCAGCGCGCCGGTGACGACGGTGTCCGCCGTGCAGAAATACACGCGCGCGCCGTCCGCGCTCTCTGCGGGCGCGGTGTCCGGCGCGACGGTCGAGACCGTCGCGGGCGCGGGCTTCGGCGTGGGCGTCGGGGGCGGCGTGATGCGCTCGGCCGGCGTGGTGTTGCGATAGGTCGCAATGTCCTGCTGCGTCTGCGCGATCTGGCTTTCCAGCAGCTTGATGTTCGCCGCGTCCGTCTCCAGCGTGAGCTGGTAGGACGCGGTGTCATATTTCAGCAGCAGGTCGCCCTTCTGGACCGTGTCGCCCTCGTGGACGTTGATCGACTCGATCAGCCCTTCCTGCAGCGGGACGTTTTCCACGCTGCCCTCGGTGATCGTGCCGGTCAGGTCCTGGCTGTACCAGCCGCCGCGGTCGGCGAGGTCCGACACGGCGTAGACGTTCGCCGTGCCGCTGCGCGCGCCGCGCGCGAGCAGCCACACCGCCGCCGCGAGCACGACCGCCGCCGCGCAGATGATGAGGATCGTCTTTTTGCGCTTTGTCATGCCTGCGCGCCTCCTTCCTCCACGATCCGGCCGTCCAGCAGCCGGATGACCCGCCGGGCGCAGTCGGCAATCTCCTGCGCGTGGGTAATCATCACGATGGTGACGCCGGCTTTGTTGAGCGTGTCGAACAGCTCCATCACCTGCCGCCCGGAGGCGGAGTCCAGCGCGCCGGTCGGCTCGTCCGCGAGCAGGACGCGCGGGCGGTTTATCATGGCGCGGGCGATGGCGGTGCGCTGCTTCTGGCCGCCGGAGAGCTGCGTGGGATAAAAGTCCGTGCGGTCGCTCAGCCCCACGGCGTCGAGCGCCTCGCGCGCGCGGTCCAGTCGCTCGCGCCGGCCCACGCCGGCGTACAGCAGCGGCAGCGCGACGTTTTCCAGCGCCGTCTCGCGCGGGAGCAGATTGAAGTTTTGAAACACGAACCCGATCATGCGGTTGCGCAGGGCCGAGAGCGTGACATCGTTCTGCTGCAGCACGTCCTCGCCGCCGAGAGTATAGCTCCCCTCCGTCGGCAGGTCGAGGCAGCCGATGATGTTCATCAGCGTCGATTTTCCGGAGCCGGACGGCCCCATGACGGCCGCGTATTCGCCCTGGGCGATTTGCAGCGTAATGTCCTCCAGCACCGGCACGGCGAGCTTCCCGCCGAGATCGTAGGACTTGAAAAGGTGCCGCAGGTCAATCAATGTCTCTCCCATGGCGTCACCCCACCGGCGCGCCGTCGGGCGCTGTGTCCGCGTCGGGCACCGCGTCCGTATCCGGCGCCGCGTCCGTATCCGGCATGTCGTCCATCGGCAGCGCTTCGTAGGAGCCCCAGTCGCCCTCGTCTTCAAAGTCGGCGTCGTTCCACACCATCTCCGTGGTGGTGGGCGCGCCCGCGACGCAGGTCTCGTCCGGCCAGGCGATCAGATCGTCTTCCGTGAGCCCCGCGGTGATCTCATATTCGTCCCGGTCCTCGTCGTATTCGCCGAGCGTCACGGTCTGCTTCTGGAGCCGGCCGCGGCTGTTCGCCGCCCAGACGAAGGCGCCGCCGTCCTCCTGCACGATAAAGCCGCTGTTGAGCCACAGGCCCTCGCGCGCCGCGCTCTGGCCATAGTCCGGCTCGATGGTGACGTGCTGGCCCATGATGAGCCCGTCAACGTTGTCGAGATCGACATAAAACGCATAGAACGACGCGGTCTCGCCGCTGTTGCCGCCATAGTACATGTTGGACTGGTTCTGCTCGGTGGAGCCGGTGTCGATCGTCGCGATGGTGCCATGCCAGACCTGCGTCTGGTCCACGCGCGAGCGGACGAGCACCGTGTCGCCCACGGTCACGGACGCGATGTTCTGCTCGCTCACGCTGCCCTTGATGCGCAAATCGCCGCCGTTTCGGATCGTGACGAGCACGTCCGGGTCGCTCTCGCCGGGGTTCGCGGGGTCCGACACGGTCTCGACCGTGCCGTCCACCGGCGCGGTGACGGCGGCGTTCTCAATGTCGGCCTTCAGGCGGTCCAGCTCCGCCTGCTTGGTTTTGATGCTGTAGTTCGTGGAGTTGATCTCCGCCTGGAGCTGCTGGATCTGCGCGTCATAGGCCAGGCGGTCCGAGCCGGAGACACTGCCGCGCTCCTGCTGGAGCTGGCTGATCTGCGCGCTGTTGCTCGCAATCGTGTCCTGGAGCGAGCTGATCTCCAGCTGGCCCTGCTCCAGATTGAGCCGCATCAGCTCTGTGTCATAGGTGAAGAGCGTGTCGCCCTTGTGCACCGTGTCGCCCGGCGCGACGGCGATTTCCTTGATGGTCTTCTGCGCGTCGAACCGGACCTTCTCGGTCTTCTGCGCCTCCGCCACGCCGGAAAACCGGCTGACCATGCCGGGGGCGTCCGCCGTGAGGTCGCCCACGCGCTGCACATAGACCGCGTCCGCGCTGCCGCCGCCGATGCCGCGCAGCACGAAGAAGAGCGCGGCCGCCGCCGCGATCACGCACACGGCGACGATCACGAGCGCCTTGTGTTGCCTGACAAACTGCATACTGGATTCCGTCCTTTCGCGCCCCACAGGGCGGGATGTGTCATGATTTCCTTTTGATTATAGCGAAGAATGTATCAGAATTCCATCTTTTAAATGCTGAATGTTTTCTTAAGATTTGCTTACGGCGGCGCGGCCGCGCGGGATTTTTTCAATTCCTATAAAAAAAGAGTGAAAAAGCTATTGCAATTCCTATTGCTTTGGTATATATTAAGCTCAGAATTAACGGTAAATCCTTCTTACCGATCTATCACGGAGGTGCTGCACCATGAACTGTCCCCTGTTGGAGCTGCGCGACCTGCAGGTCGCGGTAGAGGAAAAAATCATTTTAGACCCCATTGACCTGACCATAAACAAGGGCGAGGTCCACGTGCTGATGGGCCCGAACGGCGCGGGAAAATCCACGCTGGCCGCCGCGATCATGGGCGACCCGCGCTTCACCGTCACGCGCGGCACCGTCACGCTGGACGGCGAGGACATCACCGACACCGCGGCGGACGCGCGCGCGCGCAAGGGCGTGTTCCTGTCCTTCCAGGCGCCGGAGGAAATTCCCGGCGTGACGCTGGAAAATTTCCTGCGCACGGCGCAGGGCGCGGTGCGCGGCGAGCAGCCGAAGGTGATGGCCTTCCGCCGGGAGCTCAAAAAGCAGATGGACCTGCTGGGCATGGACGGCGCGTATGCCGAGCGGTATCTGAACGTGGGCTTTTCCGGCGGCGAGAAGAAAAAGGCCGAGATTTTGCAGCTGCTGATGCTGCAGCCGAAGCTCGCGCTGCTGGACGAGACGGATTCCGGGCTCGACGTGGACGCGGTCAAGACCGTGACGCAGGGCATCCGCGCCTATCACAACGCGGAAAACGCGCTGCTCATCATCACCCACAACGCCAAGATCCTGGAGGGGCTGGACGTGGACCGCGTCCACGTGCTCGACCAGCACCGCATCGTGCGCACCGGCGGGCCGGAGCTGATCCGCGAGATCACGGAGGGCGGCTTCGGCAGCGTGCTCAGCGAGGAGGCGTGAGATGGCCGAGGTTAAGAAAACGCAGGTCGAACCCATCGACCGCAGCATGTACGACTTCCGGTATGAGGTCAACGCCGCGTTCCAGGTCGATTCGGGCCTGACGCCGGAGATTGTCGAGACGATCTCCGAGGAGAAGCACGACCCCGACTGGATGCGCGCGTTCCGGTTGAAGGCGCTGGACGTATACAACCGCACGGCGCTGCCAAGCTGGGGCCCGCCGCTCGACGGGCTGAACATGGCGAACATCGTCACCTACGTCCGCCCGAACACGGAGATGCAGGCCAAGTGGGCCGACGTGCCGGACGACATCAAAAACACCTTTGAACGGCTGGGCATCCCGCAGGCGGAGCGCGCGTCGCTCGCCGGCGTCGGCGCGCAGTATGACTCCGAGGTCGTGTATCACAACGTGCGCAAGGAGGTGCAGGAGCAGGGCGTGGTCTACACCGACCTGGAGAGCGCCCTGCACAGCGACCACGCCGAGCGCATCCGCGAGCACTTCATGCACCTCGTCCCGCCGAGCGACCACAAGTTCGCGGCGCTGCACGGGGCGGTCTGGTCCGGCGGATCGTATGTGTACGTCCCGGCCGGCGTCTCGGTGGAGATTCCGCTGCAGAGCTATTTCCGGCTGAACGCGCCGGGCGCGGGCCAGTTTGAGCACACGCTCATCATCGTCGAGGAGGGCGCGTACCTTCACTTCATCGAGGGGTGCAGCGCGCCGAAATACAACGTCGCGAACCTGCACGCCGGCTGCGTGGAGATCTACGTCGGCAAAAACGCGCGCGTGCGCTACTCCACCATCGAGAACTGGTCGAAGAACATGTACAATCTCAACACCAAGCGGGCGCTCGTGGCCGAGGGCGGCACCATCGAGTGGGTGTCCGGCTCGTTCGGCTCGCACACGAGCTATCTCTATCCCATGAGCGTGCTGCGCGGCGCGGGCGCGCGCATGGAGTTCACCGGCATCACCTTCGCCGGCGCGGGCCAGGAGCTTGACACCGGCGCGCAGGTCATCCACGCCGCGCCGCGCACCAGCAGCCATATCGTGACGAAGTCCATCGCCCGGGACGGCGGCGTGTCCAACTTCCGCAGCGCGGTCGTCGTGACGAAGGACGCGAAGGACGCAAAGTCCTCCGTGAGCTGCGAATCGCTCATGCTCGACGATCGCTCGCGGTCGGACACCATCCCGGTCATGGACATCGCGTGCGACCAGGTGGATGTGGGCCACGAGGCGAAGATCGGCCGCATCAGCGAGGAGGCCGTGTTCTATCTCATGAGCCGGGGTCTCAGCGAGGCCGACGCCCGCGCGCTCATCGTCGGCGGCTTTGCCGAGCCCATCGCCAAGGAGCTGCCGCTGGAATACGCCGTCGAAATGAACAACCTGATCCACCTTGAGATGCAGGGCACCATCGGCTGAAGGAGGGCGAAGGAAATGACAACCATGGAACAATTGAACGCGCTTCCCGTGCCGACGTGGAACCATCTGGGCGTGAACGCGGCGCCCGCGTCCGCCGCGCTGCCGCCCGTCCCCGACGGAGGCTGGGGCGAGACGAACACCAAATACGACCCCCTGCCGGCGGGCGCGGCCTGCCGGCCGACGATCCCCCGCGCGTGCGTGAATCTGGTGAGCGGTCTCGGCGAACAGGCCGACCGCGCCATCCGCACGCAGGCAAACTTCGCGCGCTTCTTCGCCGCTGAGGGGAAGCTGGAAGCGCCCATCCTGCTCCGGGAGACGCTCGACGCGCGGGGCCCCAATGCCGTGACGCACACCGCCCTGCACGCCAAAGCCGGCAGCGATGTGACGTTCGTGCAGCTCGCGCAGGGCGCGGGCACCAGCGCGGCGCTGACGCAGATCGCGGCGGAGCGGGACGCGCACGTGAAGCTCGTGCAGGTGCAGCTGCTCACCCCCGCCAGCCGGCGCTGGAACGGCGTGGCCATCCGGTGCGCCACCGGCGCGCGCGTCGAGGTCGTGCGCATAGAGCTGGGCGCGGGCATCGTCGTGGCGGGGGCGCGCGCGGCGCTCGCGTCGCGCGGCGGAGAGTTTGACCTGGACGCCGTCTACTACGGCGGCGGCGACGCGGTGCTCGATTTCAACGACGTGTCCGTCCACACCGCGCGCGACACGACGAGCGAGCTGCACACCGCGGGCGTGCTCGCCGACCGCGCGCAGAAGGTCCTGCGCGGCACCATCGACTTCCGGCGCGGCGCTGTGCGCGGCGTCGGGCATGAGAGCGAGGACGTGCTGCTCTTCAGCCCCGCGGTGCGCAACCGCACCACGCCGCTGATCCTCTGCACGGAGGAGCAGGTGGAGGGCCAGCACGCCGCCACCATCGGCCGGCTCGACGAGGGGATGCTCTACTATCTCGCGTCGCGCGGGCTGGACCCCGAGGAGGCGAAGCGTCTCATGGTGGACGCGCGCTTTGCCCCCGCCATCGACAAGCTGCCGGACGACGCGCTGCAGGCCGCAGTGCGCGCGGAAATTGGAAGGAGACTGGATCACCATGCGTAAGCCGATTGACGATTTTCCCATCCTCGCGCCCCAGGCGGACGGGCGCCGCCTGATCTATCTCGACAACGGCGCGACGACGCAAAAGCCCGCGCAGGTGCTTGACGCCGTCGAGCGCTACTATCGCAGCGAGAACGCAAACCCGCACCGGGGCGTGTATCAGCTCGCCATGCTCGCGACCGACGCGCACGAAAACGCGCGCCACACCGTCGCGCAGTTTCTCGGCGCGCCGGACGAGGAACTCATCTTCACGCAGAACACGTCCGAGGCGCTCAATCTCGTGGCGTACAGCTACGGCCGCGCGTTTTTGAAGCCCGGCGACGAGGTGCTCCTCTATGTCGCCGAGCACCACAGCAATCTCGTGCCGTGGCAGTGGGTCGCGAAGACGACCGGCGCGACGCTCAAATACCTCTATCCGGACGAGAACGGCCGCCTCACCCCGGAGGAGCTGGACAGAAAAATCACGCCGAACACGAAGATCGTCGGCGTGGCGCACGTCTCAAACGTGCTGGGGCTGGAGGTCCCGGTGGCGGAGATCGTGCGGCGCGCGCACGCCGTCGGCGCGGTGGTCGTGCTCGACTGCGCGCAGAGCGTGGCGCACATGCCGGTGGACGTCAAGGCGCTGGACGTGGACTTTGCCGCCATGTCCGGGCATAAAATCTACGCGCCCATGGGCGTGGGCGCGCTCTACGGCAAAAAGGAGCTGCTGGAAAAGATGCCGCCCTTCCTCGCCGGGGGCGACATGATCGCCGCCGTGCACGAGCAGCGCACCACCTATGCCGAGGTGCCGTGGAAGTTCGAGGCCGGCACGCGCAACGTCGGCGGCGAGGTGGGCCTTGCCGCGGCGATTGAATATGTGCAGCAGCTCGGGTGGGACACGATCATGCGGCAGGAGGAGGCGCTCATCGCGCAGGCGCTCGACGGCATGGCGAAGCTCCCCTACGTCCGCGTATACGGCGCGGCGAGCGCCGCGGGCCGGCACGGCGTCATCTCCTTCAACATCGAGGACGTGCACCCGCACGATGTCGCGACGATTCTGGACAATGACAACGTATGTATCCGCGCGGGCCACCACTGCGCGCAGCCGCTGATGGAGTATCTCGGCATCGGCTCCTGCTGCCGCGCGAGCTTCGCGCTGTACAACACCGCAGAGGATGTGGAGGCGCTCCTCCGCGGGCTGGGCCGTGTACGGGAGGTGATGGGCCTTGGATCTTAAGGAGCTTTACAGTCAGATCATTACGGAAAACAGCCGCTCGACGCGAAACCGCCGCCCCGTTCCGGGCGCGACGCACGCGCTGGAGGGCGTGAATCCCAGCTGCGGCGACGACATCACCCTGCAGCTGCGCATCGAGGACGGCGTCGTGAAGGACGCGGGGTTCCTCGGCTCCGGCTGCGCCATCTCGCAGGCGTCGGCAAGTCTCATGGTGGACGACATCAAGGGCAAGACCGTCGAGGAGGCGAAGCGGCTCATCGGGCTGTTCTTCGGCATGATTAAGGGCGAGGTGGCGGACGACGCGCTCGACGATCTGGAGGACGCCGCCGCGCTGCAGGGCATCAGCCACACGCCCGCGCGCGTCAAGTGCGCGGTCCTTGCGTGGCACACGCTGGAGGAGGCGCTTGACGGCAAGACCGACACCGCGGAATTTTAAAATCAGCCGCACTGCGGGGGTCGCTCCCGCGGTGCGGTCTTTTCACCGGCGGCGCGAGGTTCGCGGTGCGAGCGTGCTGCGTGGCGCGGGGTTGTGGCTGGGCGCTTCGTTACGTGGCGCAGTTGGTGGATCGTAGTGCTGGCGTTGGCGGGGTGGTTGATTGTGGCTGGTGGCCTCGTTAATATACCGCAGATGGTTGGACGTAGTGCTGGCATTCCACCGGCTTTCTTTTCAGCGCGAAAAGAAAGCCGGTGGAGCCGGAAAGAAACGCTGAGGGGTGCGGTGGTGCGTCAGAACGGGCGCGCTCCATTTCGCAGCCGCGCTTGCGCGCGCCGGCTCCATATCCGCTTCCCCGTTCTTCCTTACCGAGCCGAA
>CACWHX010000056.1 GCA_902760845.1 Oscillospiraceae bacterium | reverse complement strand
GAAGCGATGCCTACCACCGCACCCCTCAGCGTTTCTTTCCGGCTCCACCGGCTTTCTTTTCGCGCTGAAAAGAAAGCGGGTGGAATGCCAGCACCACGACCAACATCTGCGGTATCTTAACGAGGCCACCAGCCACAATCAACCACCATATCAACGCCAGCAGTACGATCCACCAACTGCGGTATAGTAACGAGAACACCGGCCAGGTTTTTCTCCAGACTCGCCGCCCCGGAGCAAACACCCCGGGGCGGCGCTTTTGTGCAGTTTGACGACAGAAAGAATCCCGCAAGCGGTTTTTGCTGGACAATGCGACACATTCATGCTACAATACCCGCGATTGTTTCTTTTCTGACAAAAAAAGAAAAGAGAGGGATGTTTGTGGGAGCTCAAAAGAATCGGAACCTGTGGCGGGATTGCATGGTCGTCGGCTTTGCGTTGTTTTCAATGTTTTTCGGCGCGGGCAACATGATTTTTCCGCCCTATCTGGGAATGCAGGCGGGCACGGCGTGGATCAGCGGCTTTTTGTTCTATTTCGTTGCGGATATCGGACTCGCGATGCTGGCGATGTTCGCCATTCTGCGCTGCGACGGAACCGAGGCGATCACGGCGCCCATCGGGAAAATTCCCGCCAGGGTGCTCATGAGCGCCATCGTCCTGTGCATCGGGCCGATGCTCGCCATCCCGCGCACGGCCGCCACGACGTATGAGATGTCGATTGCGCCGCTGACGAGCGCGGTCTCGCCGGTGGTGTTCTCGGTGCTGTTTTTCGCGCTGATCCTGGCGCTCAGCGTGCGGGAGTCCGCCGTCGTGGATATCGTCGGCAAGGTGCTCACGCCGCTGCTGCTGATCGGCCTGTTCGTGCTCATCCTCAAGGGCATCATTTCGCCGCTGGGGAAAATCACGCACGCCCCGGTTGTCTCCAGCGTGGCCGCGACGGGGATCCGCTCCGGCTATCAGACGATGGACGTGCTCGCGGCGATGGTGTTCGGTATCCTGATTCTCAAAAGCGCGCAGGACAAGGGCTACGGCGAGGGGAGCGGCCGCACGAGGATGGTCGGCGGCGCGGCGGGTCTCGCGGGCGTGCTGCTGCTGCTCGTCTACCTGGGGCTGACGCACCTCGGCGCGACGGTCGCCGACCGCTTCTCGTTTGAGGTCACGCGCGCGGAGCTGGTCATCCGCATCGTGGACATGCTGCTCGGCCGGGCGGGCCTCGTCATCTTCGGCGTGGTCGTGGCGCTCGCGTGCATCACGACGGCGGTCGCGCTCGTCAGCTCGGCGGCGAGCTTTTTTGCCGAGCTCCTCGGCGGCCGGGTGCGCTATTCCGTGCTGGTTATCATCACCTGCGTGTTCAGCGCGGTGGTGGCAAATCTCGGCCTGGACCGCATCGTGGCAATCGCTTCGCCGATTTTGAGCATCGTCTATCCACCGACGCTCGTGCTCATCGTGCTGTCGTTCTTCGGCCGCCGGGTGCCGAGCGGCGTGCACCGCGCGTCCGTTGCCGGCGCGCTGCTCGTGAGCGGTCTGAACGTGGTGTCGCACGGCGGCGTGTGGCTGCCGGCGCTGAGGCGACTGCCGCTTGCCTCGCTTGATCTGGGCTGGGTTGTACCGGCGCTGGCGTTTGGGCTGGTTGCCTGGGTGGTAACGCGCCTGCGCGGCGGAAAAGCAAAATCAACATAAAAAACAAAGCCGGAGGCAAAAATCGCCTCCGGCTGTGAGCATGTCAAAGAACAAGGCCGCCGATAGAGGGGGACTGATCCCCGTGCGTCCCACCGAACCGAACCCGCTCTGGTGGCTTCGACTTGGCTTATTTATGTCGCGGCGCTGCTGGCGGGGTGCTGGATTTTGGCTGGTGGCCTCGTTAAGATACCGCAGAAGTTGACGTAGTGCAGGCATTCCACCCGCTTTCTTTTCAGCGCGAAAAGAAAGCCGGTGGAGCCGGAAAGAAACGCTGAGGGGTGCGGAGGTGGACATCGCTTCTTCCGGAACCGCGCGCAGAGCGCGCGGTTCCGGGGGCTTACCTTTCTACGTGTGGACTAGGCTGTACGAGCGGCGCAAGTGCGCCGCCGTACTGCGGGGTGCGGGAGACGTGGCTTGGTGGAAATCTTGGCTTGGAAAGGTCAGATACTTACCGAGCGCGTAAAAACACACCGCAGCGCTGAGCTGTAGTTTTAGTCGCTTGCATTGTATCTTACACTGCACCGATTCTCCGGCACCCAGCCTGTGCGTTTCCTTCCGCAGAACCTGCCTTTGCCGAATACTACATCTCCGGGGGTTGTTAAGGGGCGGTTAGCCCCTTGACCAAAGCGCCCCTTTCTTTGCGGCTCCACCGCGTTTCTTTCCGGCAAGACGGAAAGAAATGGGGTGGACTCTGCACTACGTCGATCACTGCAGTGCGTAATAAAACGCACCAGCCACAACCCCGCACCCCGTCACATCTTCCATTTTAGCGGGCCTATTCCTCAATCGGCAGCTCGATGATCTCCAGCCCGCGGCGCATGGCGTAGAGCAGCGTTTTCTGCGTGCCGCCGGCCGAGCCGTTGTAGGCCGCGATCAGCACGCGGGAATTGTCCACCATGTAGCGGTTGCGGCGCATCATGCAGCCGGACGTGTACGCCCGCTGCACAAGTGTCTGATAGTCGCACTGGCGCAAAAGGTTTACATAACGCTTTCTGAGCGGCTCCCGCCAGCGGTCGGCCTGCCCCTCGAAGGGGATGGCGGCCTCAACGGTCACGTCGGGATACCGCGCGCGCAGGGCGAGCACCGCCTCCAGAAAATACAGGTCGCAGCCGTTGGCCATGCCGCAGATATAGTGGCGCACGCCGTCGGCATAGACGGCCTCCACCGCGTCGAACAGCATCTGCCGAAGCCTTCGGCAGCGCGGGTCCGCCTCGTTGCCGCGCCACGGGAGCTTTTCCTCCCGGTGGCCGGTGAAGCAGCAGGTCTCTGCAAGTTCCGGCATGATGTCGCCTCCGTTTCCTGATGACCGTATTGTATCGCCACGCGGCGGCGCTGTCAAACCCTGAAAATAATTTTTGAAAAGCCTATTGCATTTTAGACGCCGCGTGCTATAATAGGTCCAGACAACCGAATGAATGTGTCTTCAGGGCAGGGTGCAATTCCCGACCGGCGGTGACAGTCCGCGAGCCTTCGGGTTGAATCGGTGCAATTCCGATACCGACAGTATAGTCTGGATGAGAGAAGATAAGTGCTTTTCCCCGTGGTGCGCTTGAAGGCATGTCCTTCGAGTGCATTTTTTCATAAGGGGGTATTCCTGATGTTGAAGGAAAATCTGTCGTTCGTGCTGGTTTGTCTGCTGGTGGCGGCGGCGCTGTTTGTGCTGGCAAAGCTCTGCGAGCGGTATCTGTGCAGGGGCTTTCGCCGCGTGACGGGAACGCGCTATATCGCGTATGTGGCGATGTTCTCGGCGCTTGGCGGCGTGCTGATGCTGCTGGAGATCCCGCTGTTTTTCGCGCCGGGATTTTATAAGATGGACCTCGGCGAGCTGCCGGTGCTCATGAGCGCGTTCTATCTCGGCCCGGTCGCGGGCGTGCTGACGGAGCTGTTCAAGGTCGTCATCAAGCTGCTGCTCAAGGGCACGACCACCGCGTTTGTGGGAGACTTTGCAAACTTCGTCGTCGGCTGCGCGTTCGTGCTGCCCGCGTCGGTGATCTATCACCACAACAAGACCCGCAAAACCGCCGTCAGCGGCATGGCCGTCGGCACGCTGTGCATGACGGTGTTCGGCAGCGCGTTCAACGCATTCTACCTGCTGCCGAAATTCGCGGTGCTCTTCGGGATGCCGCTGGATGTGATCGTCAGCATGGGCACGGCGGTGAACGGCGCCATCACAAGCGTGGGCACGCTGGTGCTCTATGCGGTCGTGCCGTTCAACATCCTCAAGGGCGTGGTCGATTCGGCGCTGACGTATCTGCTCTATAAGCGCGTGGAGCCGGTCCTCTTCCGCGAGGCAAGAAAGACCAGCGTGCCGGCAAAGCAGACATAAACGCGACTATCATCAAAAACAAACCCTCGGGCGTGAGACCATCACCCTTGCCCTCGTTCGCGAATGCGATTCGCGATAGGAGGGCAATCCATTCCGCGAGAAGTATTTTTGCCCCACGGCGAAGCCGCGCGGCAAAAATGATTTGATCCGTTTCGCGCCTCCGGGCACGAACTCTGCGAGGCCTTTTTTGCACTCTGCAAACCCGCGAGCGTGAGACCGGACCATCACGCCCGCGGGTTTTGTTTTCCAAGGCCTGCCGTTTTCCACAGCAGGCGAAAGCTCAGCGAGAAGTTGACGCACTCGCAGAAATACAGCTCGAACACATACCCCGCGAGCGCCCAGCGCGGCAGCAGCGTCCACACCAGCACGACGCCGAGCGCCGCGTCCAGCACATTGATGCACATGCAGCGCGTGTGCTCGCCCAGACCGCGCAGGCATCCGTCCGTGATCGTGTCCAGATTCATGATCGGCACGAGCGGCGCGAGCAGCCGGATATACGTCGCCGCCTCCGGCGAGTGGAACAGCAGCCGCCCGATCGGCTCGGCGAGCACGAGCAGCAGCGCCGCCGTCGCCGTGGCGTAGAGCAGGCACTGGCGCAGGAGCTTTTGCACCATGCGGCGGATGTCCGCCGTCCGCCCCGCGACCTGCGCCGCCGTCAGCTCCGGCACGAGCAGATCCGCCAGCGCGTAGAGCAGGCAGGAGGGAAACAGCACCACCGGCAGCGCGATGCCGTGGATGACGCCGTAGCCCGCGAGCGCCCCGTCGGCGGAGAAGCCGGACTTTCGCAGCCCGCGCGGGACGAGCAGATGCTCCAGCGTGCTGAGCGACGTGCGCGCATAGGCGGAGACCGCCAGCGGCAGCGCCATGTCCAGCATCCGGCGGGTGAGCCGCGGCGCGCGCCGGCCGTCCCGCGTCCAGCGCCGGCGGTCCAGCGCGTAGACCGTGCCCATCAGCAGCAGGGAGACGATGTCCGCCGCCGTGCCGCCGCCCGTGATCGCCGCGCAGATCTGCTCCAGGTCGCCCTGCGGCGCGCGCTTTAGGAGCGCGACGACAAACGCCACGCTGACAAGCTGCTCGATGAAATGCACTGCGGCGGCCTTCCACACGCGGCCGCTGGCGGTAAAATAGCCGCTGAACACGGAGGAGAGCGCGATGCACGGCATGCCGAACGCCATGATGCGCAGGGAGAGCACCGTGCGCGCGTCGCCCACCCAGAGAAAGCCGACCGGCTCGGCGAGCGTATAGACGATCGTGCCCGCGGCGCAGCCGAAAAACAGCGCGTAGCAGGCGCAGCGGCGCATCGCACCCGTCACGCCGGCGGCGCGCTCCAGGCCCACCTCCTCCGAGACGAGGCGCGTCGTGGCAAAGCGGATGCCGGAGATGGCAAACGTGGCGAACAGCACACTCACCGACGCCACGAGCTGATACAGCCCGATGCCCGCCGCGCCGACGCGCGCGGCCAGCCACGCCTGAAACGCGAGCGCGATGCCGCGCATCACGATGGACGACGCTGTCAGCAGCGCGGTGTTCCGAATGAGCGCCTGCCTGCGGGAGCCGGCAGGCCGCGCGGCGCTACTTGCGGATGATGCCATGCATGAAGCCGTCGAGCGCGGTGGAGTGGATGTCGCCCGCGATGATGCGGTTGCGGTAGAGATAGAGCTG
Source organism: Oscillospiraceae bacterium (assembly GCA_902760845.1). Classification (GTDB taxonomy): domain Bacteria; phylum Bacillota; class Clostridia; order Oscillospirales; family Oscillospiraceae; genus CAG-103. Next base: position 9,199 of record CACWHX010000056.1, on the reverse strand, counting down.
CGCCAGCACGGTGTCGTCTCCGCCATAGTTCGTCACGCGGTAGGTATAGATCGTGCAGGGCAGCCCCGCGTAGGGCGCGAGATCGAAGCCCTGCTGCCGCTGCAGCGCGTTGTAGTCGGCGAAGACCCCGTCAAATTCGCGCGGGAGCGTGATCTCCTGCACGGTCTCGCTCGCCGCGTCCGCCTCCCAGCCGAGCGCGGCAAGGTAGTTGACACGGCCCTCGGTCGTCACCACATTGTAGTGGGCCGAGAGAATGCCGTTCCCGCTGCAGAGCAGCACGAGCAGCGCGAGCAGCGCCGCCGCGAGGACAATGACCACGGCGAGCTGCTTTCGCGTCAGCGATTTGAGCTTCATGACACAGACACCCCCCTGTGCATACAAGCTATTCCGTTTGGCGCGCGTTTATGCTATAATGGCGGGCGGGAAGGGGGCGCGCGGATGATCCGTCTGGACAAATACCTGGCCGATCTGGGGACGGCGTCCCGGCAGGAGGCGAAGCGGCTCATCCGCGCCGGGCGCGTCACGGTGGACGGCGCTGTCTGCACCGCGCCGGAGGCGAAGCTCGCGCCGGAGACGGCGGCCGTCTGCCTGGACGGCGTGCCGCTGCGTTACGCGAAATATCGGTACTATATGATGGACAAGCCCGCCGGGGTCCTGACGGCGACGGAGGACCGCAGGCAGCCCACGGTGCTGGACCTGCTCCCGCCGGAGCTGCGCCGGCTCGGTCTCGCCCCCGTGGGGCGGCTGGACAAGGACACGACGGGCCTGCTCCTGCTGACGAACGACGGGGCCTTCGCCCACCGCGTCATCTCGCCGAAGCACCGCGTCCCCAAGGTGTATCTCGCGCGGACCGACGGGATGCCGACGGCGGCGGACGCCGCGCGGTTTGCCGCGGGCGTGACGCTGGGCGACGGGACGCGCTGCCTGCCGGCGAAGCTGGAGCCGCTGCCGGAGGAGGGCACCTGCCGCGTCACGGTCCGCGAGGGAAAGTATCACCTGGTGCGCCGGATGCTCGCCGGCTGCGGCACGCCGGTGCTGGCGCTGCGGCGGGTGGCCATCGGGGCGCTTGCGCTCGATCCGGCGCTGGGCGCGGGCGGCTTCCGCGCGCTGACCGAGGCGGAGAGGACGCTCGTTTTTCTGGAAAAAAGCTCTTAAAGATTGACAATATTTTGTTTCTTTTTGTTACTACACCTCTCGGATTTCAAAAATGTTCACAAAAAACGATGATTTTTCTATTGAAAAATGCACAGAAATCAGCTATTATGTAAAATGGCGACTGAATCGGGACAGCGCGTAGAGGAGACGCCTGTCGATAGGAGGAAGTACAATGTCGAGCAGAATATTCCAAGGCGTTATCGTTCAGATGAAGGACGCGACTGATCGCTGCATCGGCGTCGTGGACGAGCAGGGATTTGTCATCGCGTGCAGTGAATTATCGACGATCGGCTCCCGGCTGGAGGATTTTCAGGCCGCGGTCAGCGAGCTGCAGGAGCCGCTGTTCACCACGGCGGAGCGCACCTACAAGATCCTGTCCGGCAGCACGGCGCGGTTTGAGTACGCCGTCTTTGTGGAGGGCAGCGACGCGGCGGCGCGCAGCATCTGCATCCTCGCGGCCGTCGGCATGACGGAGGCCAGCACCAATTTCGAGGAGAAGCACAACAAGGCGGCATTTGTCAAAAACATCATATCGGACAACATCCTCCCTGGCGACGTGTATGTGCGCGCCAAGGAGCTGCACTTTACTACGGACGTATCGCGCGCCGTGCTGCTCATCCGGCAGCAGGAGGCGACGGATATCGCCGTGCTGGAGCAGGTGCAGAATCTGTTTCCGGACCGCCAGCACGACTTTGTGCTCAGCGTGAGCGAGTCGGACATTGTCGTCATCAAGGAGCTGGCGCCGGAGGAGGGCTCCGAGCAGCTGTGCGCGCTGGCGGAGGGCATCGTGAAGACCATCCGCGACGAGCTGCACGTGCGCTCCGTCGTCGGCATCGGCACGGCGGCGCACCATCTGCGCGAGCTGGCGGACCGCTACAAGGAGGCGCAGGTCGCCATCGACGTCGGTCGCGTCTTTGAAAGCGAGAAGCCCGTCATCCACTATGAAAATCTCGGCATCGGCCGCATCATCTATCAGCTGCCGGTGACGCTGTGCGAAATGTTTTTGTCCGAGGCGTTCAAGAAAAATCCCATCGAGGCGCTGGACGACGACACGCTCGACACCATCAATAAATTCTTTGAAAACAATCTCAACGTGTCGGAGACGGCGCGGAAGCTGTACGTACACCGCAACACGCTGGTTTACCGGCTGGAAAAGGTGAAGAAGATCACAGGGCTGGACCTGCGCGAATTTGAGGATGCGATTCTGTTCAAGGTTGCGGTCATGGTCAAGCAATATCTAAACTCGCAAAATAACGCCAAGTTTTAACGAGTCCGCACAATTGGAGGACACTGTATGGTTCAGATGAACGATGTGAGGATGGTCTACGACAACACGTCCGCCGTCGCGCTCGACGGCGTGGATTTCACCATCAACGAGGGGGAGTTCGTGTTTCTCGTGGGGCCGTCCGGCTCCGGGAAGACGACGATCATCAAGCTGATAAACGGCGAGGTCGCGCCGACCAGCGGCGCGATTTCCGTCAACGGGTTTGACATGACGGCGATCCGACGCCGGCGTCTGCCGAAGTTGCGCCGCACGCTGGGCGTCATCTTTCAGGATTTCCGGCTCATCGACAAAATGACCGTTTATGAAAACGTCGCGTTCGCCATGCGCGTCGTGGGCGCCTCCGGCAGAGACATTCGCGCGCGCGTGCCGCAGGTGCTGGAGCTGGTCGGGCTGGAGGGGCGCGAAAAGCGCTTCCCGGCGGAGCTTTCCGGCGGCGAGCAGCAGCGCGTGGCCATCGCCCGCGCGCTGGTGAACAACCCCCGCATGATTATTGCCGACGAGCCGACCGGCAATCTCGACCCCGTGCGCAGCCTCGATCTGATGCTGCTGCTGGAGAAGATCAACGAGCTGGGGACGACCGTGCTGGTAGTCACCCACGAAAAGGAACTGGTCAATGCGTTTTCCAAGCGCGTGATCGCCATTGATTCCGGAAGAATCATCAACGACGGAATGGACGGGTATTACGGCTATGAGACTGAATAGATTTTTTTACCTGCTCGGACAGGGCGTGAAAAACATCTTTACGCATGGCTTTATGTCGTTTGCCTCGGTCACGATCATCATCGCATGTCTGCTCATCATGGGCTGCTTTTCGCTGCTGACGATGAACATCGACACCATGATCGACGAGATGCAGAACCAGAACAAGGTGATCGCCTACGTAGACGAGACGCTCTCGGAGGACGAGGCCCGCGCGCTGGAGGACAAGATCCTCGCCGTGGACAATGTGGAGTCGGCAGAGTTTGTCACGCGCGAGGAAGCGATGGACAATTTCGAGTCGGACTATGACGACAATGTGTTTGAAAACATTGACCCGACGGTGTTCCGGCACCGCTTCGTCATCACGCTCAGCGACATTTCCCTGATGAAGCAGACGCAGGCGGAGCTGCGCAAGGTGGACAGCATCGCCTCTGTGACGGCGCATCTCGACTACGCGAAGAAGTTTGTCACGTTCCGCAACATCGTCAGCGTCGTCTCGGTCGTCCTCGTCGTGATCCTGATCGTCGTGTCGCTCTTTATCATGACGAACACGATCAAGCTCGCGACGTTCGGCCGAAAAGAGGAGATTGCGATCATGAAAATGGTCGGCGCGACGAACGCCTTTATCCGCCTGCCGTTTGTGATCGAGGGCCTCGTGCTCGGCGCGCTGGGCGGCGGCATCGCGTACCTGCTCATGTGGGGGCTGTACGAGCTGCTGACCGAGCGGGTCATGACCACGATGGCGTCCGGCATCATCACGATCATCCCGTTTTACACGGTGGCGCTGCCGGTGCTGTGCGTGTTTTTGGGCGTCGGCATCCTCGTGGGCGTGATCGGCGGCACGACGGCCATCCGAAATTATTTGAAGGTATAAACACCCGTTCCTCAGGGCAAGTACAGAGGAGGTAGCTTATGAATCGCAAGGTTGTAAGGTCTGTTATCTGCATCCTGCTGGCGCTGATCTTTGTGATCTCGCTCGTGGCGGTCATCGTGCCGACGAGCGCGGGCGCGGTCTCCCAGTCGGAGATTGACGCCCTGCAGGCGCAGAAGGATCAGCTCAGGGCGCAGCAGGCGCAGCAGCAGGAAAACATCGACGCGCTGCGCGAGCAGAAGGCCGACGTGCTGGACCAGAAGGCGGCGCTTGACGCGGAAAATGAGCTTGCGCGCCAGCAAATCGCCGTTGTCCAGGAGCAGATCGACCTGTATAACGGGCTGATCGAGGAGAAGGAGGCCGAGCTGGAGCAGGCCAAGGCCGAGGAGGAGGAGCAGGCCATTCGCTTCCGCGCGCGCGTGCGCGAGCTGGAGGAGAACGGCAAAATGTCCTACATCGCCATCCTGCTGGAGGCCAAGAGCGTGGCCGACCTGCTCTCCCGCATGGACATGATCGGCGAGATCATCGCCTACGACAAGCAGGTGGAGGACGATCTCATCGCCGCACGCGAAGCGGTGGAGGCCGCCAAGCAGGCGCTGGAGGACACGCTGGCCGAGCAGGAGAGCAAAAAGGCCGAGCTGGAGGCCGAGAAGGCGGCGCTGGAGGCCAAGGTCGCGGAGGCCGAGAACCTCATCAAGAGCCTGGAGGCGGACATTGACGCCTACATTGCGGCATATAATCGCTCGGAGCAGCAGAAAAAGGACGTTCAGAACCAGATCGATGCCATGGTCGCCGAGCTGGTGGCGCAGGAGCAGGCGGCCAAGCAGGCCGCGCAGGCGAACAACCAGACCTATGACGCGGGCGCTGCTGTCGGCGCGTCCGGCAGCATGATGTGGCCCTGCCCGTCCTGCCATACGATCACGTCGCAGTTCGGCTGGCGCGTCCACCCGATCACGGGCACGGAGAAATATCACTCCGGCGTGGACATCGGCGCAAGCTACGGCGCGGCCATCGTCGCGGCCGACGGCGGCACGGTCATCACCGCGGGCTGGGTCTCCGGCTATGGCAACTGCGTCGTCATCAACCACGGCAACGGCCTTACCACGCTTTACGGCCACATGAGCTCCATCGCCGTCAGCGCGGGGCAGAGCGTCTCCAAGGGGCAGACGATCGGCTATGTCGGCTCGACCGGCAACTCGACGGGGCCGCACCTGCACTGGGAGGTCACGGTGAACGGTTCGCGCGTGAACCCGCTCAATTACGCGACCTGACGCATGAAAAAATTCACACTGCCGGGCAGTCGCAGACTGCCCGGCTCGTGTGCTGAATACGAGGAGGAACTGCATGGACAATCTGCCGCAGGAGCGGCCGCGGAAAAAATCCGGCCCGCGGAAGCGTTTCGACCGAAAATGCAGCATCGGAACGCTGATAATAGCATGTATCGTCTGCGCGGCGGTCACGGCGGGCGTTTTGTGCCTCGCGTTCTTTGGCCGCTTCGGCGGCGTGGCGAATTATAAGCTGGCGCTCAAATTCGCGGATGTCAAGCAGGTGATCGACCAGAACTACATCGGCGACGGGGACGACACCGCCATCAGCGACGCGGCCTCGGCGGCGATGGTCACCGCGCTGGGCGACAAGTGGAGCTACTACATGACGCCTGAGGAATACGTCGCCTACCAGATGTATTCCGCGAACGAGTATGCCGGCATCGGCGTCACCATCCAGCCGGAGGAGAGCGGCGGCGGGTACCGCATCGTCGCGGTCTCGGCGCAGTCCCCGGCGGAGAATGCCGGCCTGCAGGTCGGCGATGTGATCCTCGCGGTGGACGGCTCGTCCGTCTCCGGCATGACGCTCACCGATGTGCAGCAGCTCATCCGCTCCAAGCTGTCGCAGACGGTCTCGTTCACCATCCGCGGCGCGGACGGGCAGAGCCGCACCGTGGCGGTCGACTGCGCGGTGATCCACACCGAGCCGGTGTCGTATGAGCTGCTGGCCGACGGCGTCGGCTATGTGAAGATCAACAACTTCGAGTCCGGCAGCGGCGACGGCGCGATCCAGGCCGTGGATCAGCTGCTGGCCGACGGCGCGTCCGCCATCGTCTTCGACGTGCGCGGCAATCCCGGCGGGATGCTCTCGGAGCTTTTGAAGCTGCTCGACCATCTCCTGCCGGAGGGGGACCTCTTCGTGAGCGTGGACAAGGCCGGAAACGAGAAGGTCACCCGGTCTGACAATGTCTGCGTCAAGGTGCCGATGGCCGTGCTGGTCAACGGCGGGTCCTACAGCGCGGCGGAGTTTTTCGCCGCGGCGCTGCGGGAGTATGACTGGGCGACCATCGTCGGCGAGAACACCACCGGCAAGGGCCGCAGCCAGACGACCATCGTGCTGGCCGACGGCAGCGCCGTGCACATCTCCAGCAACAAATATCTCACGCCGAACCGCACGGACCTGTCCGAGCAGGGCGGGCTGACGCCGGATATCGTTGTGCCCCCCGGGGAGGACGGCGAAACGGACCCGCAGCTGGACGCGGCGATTCTCACCGTGCAGCGCTGACCGGTAAAGCCATGTGCCGCGGCACGCGCGGCGCATTTGAAAAATACTGTTAAAGAGGGAACTGTCATGTCGATTGAAAACCGCTACAAGATGAGCCAGGAGCGCCTGGACGCGCTGAAGGACGAACTGAACTATCTGGAGACGACCCGCGAAAAAGAGGTCGCGGAGCTGATTAAGGAGGCGCGCTCATTCGGTGATTTGTCCGAAAACAGCGAATATGACGAGGCAAAAACGGAGCAGGGAAAGCTGTATTCCCGCATTGCGGAGCTGAAAAATCTCATTGAAAACGCGCAGATCGTTGAGAAATCCGAGGTCAGCGCGGGCTCGATCGTCATTGGCAGCCGCGTGCGCGTGCTGGATATCGAGGAGGACGCGGAAGAGGAATATCAGATCGTCGGCTCGCAGGAGGCCAACCCCATGGAGGGGCGCATCTCTGACGACAGCCCGTTCGGCTTTGCACTCAAGGGGCGCAAGGCGGGCGAGACGATCACGGTAGAGGCCCCCGCGGGCGAGCTTCGCTTCAAGATCCTCGCCGTGGAAAACGACTGAGCGAGGGCGGCAGCATGAGCGACGAAAGAAAGAATCCCGACCAGACGACGGAGCAGGAGCTGTCCGAAATCCTTCAGATCCGGCGCGACAAGCTCAGGGCGCTGCAGGACGAGGGGCGCGACCCCTTTCAGCAGACCCGGTTTGTCCGCAGCGCGTATTCCGCCGAGATCAAGGCGGACTTTGCCGCCTTCGACGGCAGGACCGTGCAGGCCGCGGGGCGCATCATGTCCAAGCGCGGCATGGGCAAGGCCATCTTCTGCCACATTCAGGACGACCGGGGCCAGATTCAGCTCTACATCCGCGCGGACGCCGTGAGCGAGCGGGAGTTTGCCGACTTTCGCAAATACGACATCGGCGATATCATCGGCGTTTCCGGCTACGTGTTCAAGACGCGCACGGAGGAGGTCTCCATCCACGTCGAGCAGGTGACGCTGCTGAGCAAATCCCTGCGCCCGCTGCCGGAGAAGTTCCACGGCATGACCAATACGGAGCTGAAATACCGCCAGCGGTATGTGGACCTCATCATGAGCGGCGACAGCCGCCGCAACTTTGAGATTCGCAGCGCGTTCATCACACACGTCCGCCGCTATCTCGACGCGCACGGATATATGGAGGTCGAAACGCCGGTGCTGAACACCATCTCCGGCGGCGCGACGGCGCGGCCCTTCATCACGCACCACAACACGCTCGATCTCGACATGTATCTGCGCATCGCCACGGAGCTGAATCTCAAGCGGCTCATCGTCGGCGGCATCGAGCGCGTGTATGAGATCGGCCGCATCTTCCGCAACGAGGGGATGGACACCCGGCACAACCCGGAGTTCACCACCGTGGAGCTCTACCAGGCGTATGCCGACTTCAACGATATGATGGACCTGTTTGAAGAGCTGCTCTCCTCCGCGGCGGAGCGGATCATCGGGACCTACCGCGTGACATGGCAGGGCGAGGAGATCGACCTCGCGCCCGGCTGGCCGCGGCTCACGATGGCGGAGGCTGTGAAGCAATATCTGGGCGTGGACTTCATGGCCATTTCGGACGACGCCGAGGCCGTCGCCGCCGCGAAGGCGGCCGGCGCGGAGATGGACGGCGTGGAGCCGACCTGGGGACACGCGCTGTATGCGTGCTTCGACCAGAAGGTGGAGGAGAAGCTCGTCCAGCCGACGTTTATCACCATGCACCCCGTGGACGTGTCGCCGCTGGCGAAGCGCAGCCCGGTTGACCCGCGCCTGACGGAGCGGTTTGAGCTGTTCATCTGCCGCAGCGAGATGGGCAACGCCTTCTCGGAGCTGAACGATCCCATCGACCAGCGCGAGCGCTTCCAGAAGCAGATGGAGCTGCGCGCCAGGGGCGACGACGAGGCCGGCATGATGGACGAGGACTTCATCAACGCGCTGGAGTACGGCATGCCGCCGACGGGCGGCCTCGGCATCGGCATCGACCGCTGCGTCATGCTCCTGTGCGGCGCGTCGTCCATCCGCGACGTCATTTTCTTCCCAACGATGAAACCCTTAGATACACCAAAGGACAAGAATGGTGTACAGAAATCTGAGGATGCTGCAACAACAGAAACGGCGTCTGAAGAGGCTCCGGCGGTGAATGCGAACGATCCTTCCATGCCGATCTTCGATGCGAAAAAGCCTGACTTTGCAAGCCTCGTGATTGAGCCGCTGTTTGAGGATCTCGTCGATTTCGAGACCTTCTCCAAGTCCGATTTCCGTGCCGTGAAGGTCAAGGACTGCGTTGCCGTTCCCAAGAGCAAGAAGCTCCTTCAGTTCACTTTGGACGACGGAACCGGCACTGATCGCACCATCTTAAGCGGTATTCACGCCTATTATGAGCCGGAAGAGCTGGTCGGAAAGACCTGCATCGCCATCACGAATCTTCCGCCCAGAAAGATGATGGGCATTGATTCCTGCGGTATGCTGATCAGCGCCGTTCACAAGGAAGGCGAAGAAGAAAAGCTGCATCTACTGATGGTCGATCCGAGCATTCCGGCAGGCGCAAAGCTGTATTAAAAGTACACCATAGCATGTACTCTTTTGCCGGAAATACGGTATGTACTACATTGCCGCTTTTTCGCCGAAATTCAC
>CACWHX010000055.1 GCA_902760845.1 Oscillospiraceae bacterium | reverse complement strand
ACCTCCTATGGAGAAGATAGGATATTATACACACTTTATCCTGTCTCGGAAATCCTCTCGTTGGGATCGATCCTTGGAGGCCTATTGCGCGGCGTTGCCCTAAAAACTTTTGCGTCTGCAATGGCCTTTTGCCAGCCCATCTGATCACTCCTTTCGATTTTTCAAAATTATACCCGATATTTCGGGAATATTCAAGTACTATTTTGCAAATATAATAAAATTACGAGAGGAGGATGCGCCATGATTACCTATGATCCCCTGTGGGATACCATGAAGCGCAAGGGCATTACCACCTATGCGCTGATTAAAAACTACTCGTTCAGCCGCGGAACGCTCGACTCTCTCAAGCACAACCGCAACATTTCAACTGCGACGCTCAACGATTTGTGCACCATCCTCTCCTGTAAGGTTGAAGAGGTTCTCGTGTTTACACCGGATTCATAAAAATCCCTCTGCGCTCTATGGAAAGCGCAGAGGGATTGTGCAGGGGGACGTATATCTTCCCTGCGGCTTCAGGCTTCCCTGCGCCGCAACTTCCCCATGACATTTTTCTGCGCGCGTGCTACAATGGTGAAAACTTCCCCCTGAAAGGATGATCGTATGCGACTTCTGCTGGCGGAGGACGAGCGCTCGCTCTCCAGGGCCGTGACCGCGATTTTGGAGAAAAACAATTTTTCCGTTGACGCGGTGTATGACGGAGCGGACGCGCTGGCCTATTTGCAGGCCGGAAACTATGACGGCGCTATCCTGGATATCATGATGCCGAAGCTGGACGGCATCGAGGTGCTGCGGCGCATCCGTGCGGCGGGCAGTCGGGTCCCCGTGCTGCTGCTCACGGCAAAGTCCGAGATCGACGACAAGGTGCTGGGACTTGACAGCGGCGCGAACGACTATCTCACAAAGCCCTTCAACACGAAGGAGCTGCTCGCGCGCATCCGCGCCATGACGCGCAGCCAGACCGCGCAGCCCAGCTCCGAGCTGCGCTTCGGCAATCTCACGCTCGACCGCGCGACGTTTGAGCTGAGCTCTCCCACGGGCAGCTTCCGGCTCGCGAACAAGGAATTTCAGATGCTGGAGACGCTCATGGCAAACCCGCAGAATCTCATCTCCACGGAGCGGCTTCTGGAAAAGATCTGGGGCTACGACAGCGAGGCGGAGATCAACGTCGTGTGGGTGTACGTCTCCTACCTGCGCAAAAAGCTCGCCGCGCTGAACGCGAACGTGCAGATCAAGGCCACGCGCAACGCTGGCTATTCGCTGGAGGTCAAGCATGATTAAACGGCTTCGCAGGCGCTTTATCGCGCTGTCCATGGCGTCGCTCCTCGTCGTGCTGGTGCTCATCATCGGGAGCATCGACATCGTGAACTATCGCCATGTCACACAGGAGGCGGACAGCACGCTCGCCGTGCTGGCGGAAAACGGCGGCGCGTTCCCCATGCCCGCCGAGCGGCGCATGGACGGCGGCCCCGGCACGGGCCTTTCACCGGAGGCGCCGTATGAATCGCGCTTTTTCTCGGTGCTGCTCACCGCGGGCGGCGACGTGCTCTCGGTCGATACCGGGCGAATCGCGGCCGTGGACATGAGCGCCGCCATCGACTACGCCCAGCGCGCGCTGGACAGCGGCAAATCACAGGGCTTCCTGTCGGACTACCGCTACACGGTGCAGACGGGGGACGACGGACAGACGCGCGTGATTTTTCTCGATTGCGGGCGCAGTCTCGGCACCTTTCGCTCCTTCCTGCTCGCGAGCGCCAGCGCGGCGCTGCTGGGATATCTCGCCGTGTTTTTGCTGATCGTGCTGTTTTCCGGGCGCATCGTCCGCCCGGTGTCGGAGAGCTATGAAAAGCAAAAGCGGTTCATCACCGACGCCGGCCACGAGATCAAAACGCCGCTGGCCATCATTGACGCCGATGCGGATGTGCTGGAGCTGGAGCTTGGAGAAAGCGAGTGGCTGCAGGATATCCGCAAGCAGACAAAGCGGCTCGCCGCGCTGACGAACGATTTGATCTACCTCTCCCGCATGGAGGAGGCGCAGGATCTAACCGTAATGGTGGATTTCCCCGTCTCCGACGTTGTGAGCGAGACGGCGCAGGGCTTTCGCGCACGCGCCAGAACGCGAGGCCAGACCATGACCGAGCGCATCCAGCCCATGCTCACGCTGCACGGCGACGAAAAGGCCCTGCGGCAGCTCACGTCGATCCTGCTGGACAACGCGCTCAAATACGCCCCGGAGGGCGGCGCGATTGATCTTTCTCTGGAAAAGCAGGGGCGAAGCATCGTGCTCTCGGTCAGCAACACCACCGCCTTCCCCGTGCCGCGCGAGAGCCTGCCGAAGCTCTTTGACCGGTTTTACCGCGCCGACCCCTCGCGCAGCTCCGAGACCGGCGGGTACGGCATCGGTCTTTCCATTGCCCGCGCCATCGTCGCCGCGCACAAGGGAAAGATCACCGCCGGCACGCAGGACGAGCAGTCGCTGCGCATCACGGCGGTGTTCCCAAATCAGGCGTCCTGACATGCGAAATACGGATTTGCGCCGCTGTGCGCAAATCCGTATTGCTTTTCGTTTGATTCTGTTCAGGTCTGCTCTGTCGCCGCGCCGCTCTCGACCGGGGCGGCGTCCCCGATCGGGCGCAGCGTGCCGGCGACGGCGTCCATGGCCGCGATGGCGGTCGTATTGGTCTGGCGGAGATATCCCCAGGCGAGCAGGATTCCCACCGCCATGAACACAAACTCCATGATGCAATCCCCCAGCATGGCGACAAAGCCTTCTCCCGTGACGAGATAAGACATTGTGAGGGAGAACGCCGTGCCGAAGGCCATCCCGTATTCCCGCGTCACGCCGATGGCGACCACGACCGCCTCCAGCACAAACACGCCCAGCAGCGACAGGACAATGACAATCACGATGGCGGCCGTGTTTTGCTTGCCCCGGCACTTTCGATAGCCCCACATAGCGGCAAGCGGCACCAGCGCGAACAGCACGCCGTAGATGCGCTCCATCCAGAGAATGGTCAGCAGGCTGGGAACCAGTCCCGCCAGCATCCCCACGATGCCGCCCAGAATGCCCGTGAGATAGCTGCCGTTTTCCTGGTTGTGCTCCGCCTTCTCGCGCGTCTGCTCGGAGAGGCTGCGCACGCAGGCCGCGTGGACGGGCTGATAGCCGTCCAGCCAGCAGAGACTGTCCGGGTGCGCGCCGCCGCAGACCGAGCAGGTCTCGGCCGGCGCGACGCCGTTCTCCCGCAGCACCGAAACAAACACGTCCAGAAACGCCGTGACCTGCTCGTCAAAGGGCGTCTTACGGTCGAAGCTCACGGTGAACACCATCGCCTTCCCATTTTCATAGCAGCCATGATACCGCTTGGAGCAGCGCTGCTTCACCGCCTTATGAACATTCTTCCGCAGCTGTTTGTCCTTCCTGTCGGTGCGCGCTGCCAGCTCAATGAGATAATTGGACTGGCTCTGCCGCAGGCTGACGGCGTAGCCGCTCCAGATGCCGAAGCAGGCGCTGCCGGCCGTCTCAAACCCCAGCGGGGCAAGCGATTCGTAGATTGGATTTTCCTTCGCCATGTTGGCTCTTCCCTCCTGTCATTCTTCGATGGATTCCGGTTTCTTCGCCCGGTCATTTGTGTCGATGGATTTGCGATAGACCACAAATCGCTGATAGAGAAACTCCGTAATAAAATTCAGCACCATGTTGATGCCCGTGACAAGGTATTCGTTCCACCCCGCCACGCCGGCAAGCCGATGCTCCAGCAGCGTGGAGAGCGGCGTAAACACGCAGTAATACAGAAACACGAGCGTCATCGCGCGCGCCACATTCTCCGTAGAGCGAAACGTATAGCGCCGGTTGAATGTGAAATTCCACAGCACGCTGAGAATCAGCGCCAGCAGATAGGACCCCCAGTACGGCCAGTGCAGCAGCTCGTTGAACACTGCAAACGACGCCATCTGCAGCACGCCCGCGGAAATGGAAAACAGCAGGAATTTGACGCTGCGCCACAGCTCCTGTCGATTCATGGTATCGCCTCGGATTCGATCTTTCAAAATTTTTAATCATCATATCATATTCACGCGCAAAGTCAAGCCTTCCCTTTTCGCGTCGAATGTGATAGGATAGCAGACCGAGGTGGTTCCGATGTATGATGAATTGACGCAGGTTGATATCCAAAAGCTGCAGGCAGAGCTCGATCACCGCATCCGCGAGCTGCGCCCGCAGCTGATCGAGGAGGTCCGGGTCGCGCGCGGCTTCGGCGATTTGAGCGAGAACTTTGAGTACAAGGCGGCCAAGCGCGAGAAAAACCGCAACGAAAGCCGCATCCGCTATCTGGAGCGCATGATCCAGACGGCGAAGGTCATCCCGGCGGACAGCGGCGCGCGCGACGGCATCGGCCTCTTTGACCGGGTGGTCATCTATATCGAGGAGGACGACGAGGAGCAGGAGATCCGGCTCGTGACGACGCTGCGGCAAAACGCGCTCAAGGGGCTCATCAGCAAGGAGTCCCCCGTCGGCAAGGCCGTGCTGGGCCACCGCGCCGGGGATCGCGTGCACGTGCAGGTCACCGAGGACTACGGCTATGACATCGTCATCCGGTCCGTAGAGAAGGGCGAGGACGACGCGAGCCTGCCGATCAGCAGCTATTGAATTTCGCCCGGCAAACGCAAGTCAACCCGCCGCAGGAGCTGCGGTCCGCCGCTTCCGCGGCGTCTTTTGATTGCGTCTTTGTTTACATAATAAATGAAATTATATTTTTATGTAAATATTTAATTCGCAACAATATGCCCCACAACAATATCACGCCTGTCCGCATGGGACAGGCGTGATGATTCTTTTAGTCCGTCACGTAAGGCAGGAGGGCGATCTGGCGCGCTCTCTTGATGGCCTCGGTGAGCTGACGCTGATGCATCGCGCAGGTACCGGTCGTGCGGCGCGGCAGAATCTTGCTGCGCTCGGACAGGTAACGGCGGAGCTTTGCGGTGTCCTTATAGTCAATATACGTGCACTTATCGACGCAGAACTGGCAAACTTTTCTGCGCTTGCGGTTCTTGCTCTTATCTCTGTCAAAAGCCAAGACTGTTTTTCCTCCTTATTCAGAAATCAGAACGGCAGTTCGCCGTCGCCGTCGTCCAGCTCGGCAAACGCGGACTCGCCCTTGGGGACATCGCTGTATCCGCCGTAGGCGCTGCCGCTGTTGCTTCCGCCGTAGCTTTCGCGCGGCTCTGCGCTGCGGGGCGCGTCTCCGTCGCGGCGCTTGCTCTCGCCAAAATAGACGTTGTCCGCCACGACCTCCGCGCTGCGGCGCTTGTTGCCGTCGCGGTCGGTCCAGTCGCGAATCTGCAGACGGCCGCTCACAGCCACCAGGCTGCCCTTGGTGAAATACTTGGAGACAAACTCCGCCGTCTGCCGCCAGGCCACGATGTCGATAAAATCGGTCTGACGCTCGCCGCCGTCGCGCCCGCCATAGTCGCGGTCAACGGCCAGCGAGAACGATGCCACCGGGATCTGGGACTGGGTGTAGCGAAGCTCCGGATCTCTTGTGAGCCGGCCCATCAGGGTAATGTGGTTCAGCATGAGACGTCCTCCTTATTCCGCGCGCAGGGTGATGAGGGAGCGCATGACCCCGTCGGTAATGCCCAGAACACGGTCCAGCTCGGCCGGGAACTCCGGCGCGCTGGTGAACTTCACGAGCACATAATACCCCTCGGAGATGTAGTTGATCTCATAGGCCAGCTTGCGCTTGCCCATTTCCTCCATCTCGTCCAGCGTGCCGTTCTGCTCAACAAGTGCCTTGAACTTTTCGACGACTGCCGCAGTCTCTTCCTCCGACAGGTTGGGGTTGATGATATACATCAACTCGTACTTTTCGCTTGTTTTCGCCATTCTTGCACCTCCTTTTGGTCTGATGGCCCGCACCTTCCCGATGCGAGCAAGGAATGCCTGTCTGCGCAGGCCATATTATTATATACTTATTTTATAATTTGTCAATCCTTTTTTGCACTGGTCGGCGTATCCAGCACATGCACGTTCATATGCTCGTAGCTCATGCTCACGCCCGCGTCCGCGAACGCCGCGGGGACGGCCTCCATGAGCGCGTAGTAGACGCTCCAGTAATCCTCATGGTGGCACCACGCGCGCACGGAATACTGAATGTTGCTCGCGGCGAAGCTGTCCACGTGCACGGCGGGCGCCGGGGTCTCCAGCACGCCGGGAACCCGCGCCATCGCCGCGCTGAGCGCCGCCTTCACCGTCTCCACCGGGAACTCGTAGCCCGCGCCGAACACGAGATCGACGCGGCGGTTTTTCTCGCGCGTGTAGTTCACGATCTTCGAGGCGGAGAGATCGCTGTTCGGAACATAGATGACCTTGTTGTCCGTGGTCAGAAGCTCGGTGTAGATCAGGCCGATGTCCCGCGCCGTACCGGTGACGCCGCCGGCCTCGATATAGTCCCCGTCCTGAAACGGCTTTGTGAGCAGGATGGTGATGCCGCTCATGAGATTGGAAAGGCAGTTCTGCACGCTGAGCGAGAGCGCGAGACCCAGCAGGCTGAACACCGCGAGCAGCGCCGTGACGTTGAAGCCGAGGCTGCCCGCCACAACCAGAATCGCTATGAACTCCAGCGCGATTTTGACGATCTTGAGAATGAAATGTCCCAGGCTGGGCGCCAGACGCGAACGGCTGACAACGTGCCGCAGGACGCGCATCACAAGCCAGATGGCAAGGACGCAGAGAATCAGCGCGATGGCGGCCGCGATGAAGTTTTCCGCCGTGAACTTCTGAAAATTGATGCCAATCGCCTCGCCCACCTCGGCCGCGCTCTCCTTCGTCTCCTCCAGCGCGTTCTCATATGTGGATGTGTTCATGATCGTCACGCCCCTTCCGCGAAATTTTGCTCATTGTAGCACAGATTGCCGCAAATGAAAAGCAGAGCCGGGAACCCGGCTCTGCTTGCGTGGAAACGATTACGCCTCGTACATTTTCTTGAGCTTGAGCAGGTGCTCGTAGCGGGCTTTGGCGTTGTCCTCGGACTTGGTGAACAGGCCCTCGGCACGCTCCGGGAACTCGCGGGTCAGGCGGGAATAGCGCGCCTCGTTCATGAGGAACTCGCGGTAGCCGCCGGCCGGCTCCTTGCTGTCGAGCGTGAAGGGCTTCTCCGCCGCGGGATTGTAGCGGAAGAGGTTCCAGTAGCCGCAATCGACCGCCTTTTTCATCTCGCTCTGGCAATTGGTCATGCCGCCCTTGATGCTGTGCATCTCGCAGGGAGCGTAGCCGATGATGATCGACGGGCCGGGATAGGCCTCCGCCTCCTGAATGGCCTTGATCGTCTGCGCCGGGTCCGCGCCCATGGCGACCTGCGCCACATAGACATAACCGTAGGTCATGGCAATCTCGGCGAGGCTCTTGCTCTTGAGCTCCTTGCCGGCCGCCGCGAACTGCGCGACCTGGCCGATGTTGGACGCCTTGGACGCCTGGCCGCCGGTGTTGGAATACACCTCGGTGTTGAACACGAAGATGTTCACATCCTCGCCCTGCGCAAGGACATGGTCCACGCCGCCGAAGCCAATGTCGAACGCCCAGCCGTCGCCGCCGAAGATCCAGCAGCTCTTCTTGTTCAGGAACGCCTTGTTCGCAAGGAGATACTCCGAATTCTCGCAGCCGCAGCGATTGGCCTCCATCGCGTCAATGAGCGCCTTCGTGGCCTCCTGGTTGGCCGCGCCGTCATCAAAGGTCTCAAGATACCGCTTCGCCGCGGCGACCTTGGCCTCGTCCTTGCTGTTTTCCGCCATGAAGCGCACGCGCTCGGCGAGGTCCGCCCGGAGCTTCTTCTGGCCGAGGTACATGCCGAGACCGTGCTCTGCGTTGTCCTCGAACAGGGAGTTTGCCCACGCCGGGCCCTTGCCCTCTTTGTTCACGGTGTAGGGGCTGGTGGCCGCCGGTCCGCCCCAGATGGAGGAGCAGCCCGTGGCGTTGGAGATCATCATGTGGTCGCCGAACAGCTGGGTCACGAGGCGGGCATAGCTCGTCTCGGCGCAGCCGGCGCAGGAGCCGGAGAACTCCAGCATGGGCTGCCTGAACTGGCTGCCCTTGACGGTGAAGTCCTGAAGCTCTTTCTTCTCGGAAACCTGGGAGACCATGTAGTCGAACACCGGCTGCTGGTCCTCCTGGCTCTCCAGCGGCTGCATCTCAAGCGCGTGCACCGGGCAGATGCCGACGCAGACGGCGCAGCCCATGCAGTCGAGCGGAGAGACGGAGATGGCAAACTGGTAAACGCCCTTGCCGGCGCCGGCCTTGAAGTCGGCGGATTTGGTCTGCGCGGGCGCGGCGGCAAGCTCCTCGGCGGTCAGCGCGAAGGGGCGGATCGTCGCGTGCGGGCAAACGTAGGAGCAGCGGTTGCACTGGATGCACTTGGTCGAATCCCAGGACGGGACGGCCACGGCCACACCGCGCTTCTCATACGCGGAGGCGCCGAGCTCAAACGTGCCGTCGGCGTGGTTCACAAACGCGGAAACCGGCAGGCTGTCGCCGTCCATTTTCCCGACGGGGACGAGAATCTCGTGCACCATCTTGACGGTGGCGGCACGGCCCTCCGGCGGGGCGGCGGGGGCCTCATCCGCGGCGTTCGCCCACTCTGCCGGGACGTTCACCTTGACATACGCGGTCGCGCCGGCGTCGATGGCCTTGTGGTTCATATCGACGACGTCCTGACCCTTCTTGAGATAGCTGTGGGTCGCGGCATCCTTCATATAGCAGATGGCGTCCTCCTCCGGCATGACCTTCGCCAGCGAGAAAAACGCGGACTGGAGGATGGTGTTGTTGCGCTTGCCCATGCCGATCTCGATGGCAAGGTCAATGGCGTTGATGATGTAGAGCTGGATGTTGTTCTTCGCGATATACCGCTTGGACGCGGCGTCAAGATGGTGCGAAAGCTCCTCCTCGCTCCACTGGCAGTTAATCATGAACACGCCGCCGGGCTTGACATCCTGCACGATTTTATAGCCCTTGGTGATGTAGGACGGATTGTGGCAGGCGACAAAGTCCGCCTTATTAATATAGTAGGGGCTCTTGATCGGAGAATCGCCGAAGCGCAGGTGGGAGATGGTCACGCCGCCGGTCTTCTTCGAGTCGTACTGGAAATACGCCTGCACATACTTATCCGTGTGGTCGCCGATGATCTTGATGGAGTTCTTGTTTGCGCCGACGGTGCCGTCGCCGCCAAGACCCCAGAATTTGCAGGCAATGGTGCCCTTGGGCGAGGTGTCGGGCGCGTCGGTCTCCGCGAGGGAGAGGTTCGTCACGTCGTCCACGATGCCGATGGTGAACTGGCGCTTCGGCGCGTCCTTCTTCAGCTCCTCATACACCGCGAAGACAGATGCGGGCGGCGTGTCCTTGGAGCCGAGGCCGTAGCGGCCGCCGGTGACGGTGATGTCGCGTCCGGCGTTCGCGAGCGCCGTGACCACGTCGAGATAGAGCGGCTCGCCCTGCGCGCCGGGCTCCTTCGTGCGGTCGAGCACCGCGATTTTCCGGCACGTGTCGGGAATGGCCTCGATGAGCTTATCCGCGCAGAACGGACGGTACAGACGGACCTTAATCAGACCGACCTTTTCGCCCTGCGCGTTCAGGTAGTCGATGACCTCCTCCGCGACGTCGCAGATGGAGCCCATGGCGACGATGACGCGGTCCGCGTCCGGCGCGCCGTAGTAGTTGAAGAGCTGATAGTTCGTGCCGAGCTTGGCGTTGATCTTGCCCATGTAGTCCTCGACCAGCTCCGGAACGGCATCATAGTAGCGGTTGGACGCCTCGCGGTTCTGAAAGAAGATATCGCCGTTTTCGTGGCTGCCGCGCATCGTCGGATGCTCCGGATTCAGCGCGCGCTCGCGGAACGCCGCGACGGCGTCCATGTCGCACATCTCGGCCAGGTCCTCATAGTCCCACACTTCGATCTTCTGAATTTCATGGCTGGTGCGGAAACCGTCAAAGAAATTCACGAACGGAACGCGGCCCTTGATGGCGGCGAGATGCGCCACGGGCGCGAGGTCCATGACCTCCTGAACGTTGCCCTCCGCGAGCATGGCAAAGCCCGTCTGGCGACATGCCATCACGTCCTGATGGTCGCCGAAGATGCTGAGCGTATGGCTCGCGAGCGCACGCGCGGTGACGTGGAACACGCCCGGCAGCAGCTCGCCCGCGATCTTGTACATGTTCGGAATCATGAGCAGCAGGCCCTGCGAGGCGGTATACGTCGTCGTGAGCGCGCCCGCGTTCAGCGAGCCGTGCACGGCGCCGGCCGCGCCGGACTCCGCCTGCATCTCCTGCACCTTGACGGTCGTGCCGAAAATATTCTTCCGCCCCGCCGCGGACCACTGATCGACGAGATCCGCCATCGGGCTGGACGGTGTGATCGGATAAATGGCTGCAACTTCCGTAAACGCATAAGACACATGCGCGGCGGCGGTATTGCCGTCCATTGTTTTGAGTTTTCTGGCCATCTTGCAATTCATCTCCTGTTCTGTAATGTGTCGGCGCCGACGGGCGCTTCCTATCCTCTTTATCCTAGCACAGTTCCAAATCAGAGTAAACCAAAAAATTTTGATTTTTTCTTTCGAAAAACAAATGAACGTTATTTGTCCGGACGAGAATCCGGCCTTTTCGGCATTTCCATGAAACGACGCGCGCAAAGCGGAATCGGATATGTGAAATTTCCCCTTGTGATTTCGCCACCGGTGGTATATAATGAGTTGCTATTATTGCAATCAGCGAGAAAGACTAACTATTAAAAGTCAAGCCCAAAAAGCAGAAAGATTGTGAATTGGTAGTTGGTGCAAAAAAGGCGCACCGAAACTGACGTCCTGGTAG
>CACWHX010000054.1 GCA_902760845.1 Oscillospiraceae bacterium | reverse complement strand
CACACACCATTGTACAGGATTTCTCATGAGTTGTCTTCTTTTTTCGTGTTGCACTTGATATGATAACGCATCCGCTGAAAAGAAAGCGGGTGGAATGCCAGCACTACGATCCACCAACTGCGGAATATTAACGAGGCAACCGGCCAAAATCTCGCACCCTGGGCCAAATCCTCTTCTGGTTTACATAACATCCATCAGAATCGCGCTGCTCAATTCCGGATTGTTCGTCCCATCATACTCCACGGCGCATTTGCCGGCGCGGAGGGCGGCCTCCGTCGCCGCGCGCAGATCCAGCCCCCGCATGTGCGCCCAGACAAGCGCCGCCATAACCGCGTCGCCGCCGCCGGTGGTGTTCACCAGCCGCGTGGGGAGACACGGCATCCGCACGCGCGCGTCGCCCTCGCCGGCAAGGATCCCATCCGGACCCATGCTGAGAAACACGCGCCGCACGCCCATCGCCAGCAGCGCGCGGACGATGGCCTCCGGCTCGGTCTCCCCGGTGAGATTCTGCCCCTCGGTGAGATTCGGCTTGAAGGTGTGCACGCGGCGCAGCATGCCCCGCAGCCGCTCCGCTTTCGTGACCGACACCGGATCGGCAAAGAGCGGGGCCGTGCAGTGCTCGCCCAGCCACGTGAGCGTCTCCTCGGTGAGATTTCCGTCCGCCACCACCGCGGCCGCGGTGCACAGCACGTCGAGATGTGCCGCAAGGTATTGCGGCGTAATGCTTCCGGAGATGTCCGTGTCGCTGAGACCGAGCTGCATCTCGCCGTGCTCGTCTGTGATGTAGAGATAGGAGGACGTGCGCGCGCCGGGGATCGTCGCCGCGCAGGACAGGTCCATCCCGAGCGACCGGCAGTCGCGCCGCAGCGCCTCGCCGTAGGGGTCGTCGCCGAACACGGTCACGAACGCGACGTCCGTCCCCAGCAGGCGCAGATCGTGCGCGATGTTGCGCCCCACGCCGCCCGGCGTGAGCCGGACGGTGCCGGGATTGGAATCCCGAAAAATCAATTTCTTCTGCGGCCGGCCGCAGATGTCCATATTCACGGCGCCGACCACCGCCGCATACGGCCGCGCGCTCACCGGACCCCCCAGATGCGCGCGGCGTATTCCCGAATCGCGCGGTCCGCCGCGAAGATGCCGCTCTCCGCCGTGTTCATCAGCGAGAGCCGCGCGCGCTCCGCCGCGTCCGCGATCGTCTCATACATGCGGTCGTGGCAGTTTACATAACTTTCAAAATCCGCCAGCAGCAGATACGGGTCCCCGCCGTAGAGCAGCTGCCCCGCGAGGTCGCTGTAGCTCTCGCCGTCGGCGTAGCCGAGATTCATTCGTCTCAGCACGCGCTGCAGCCGCTCGCTGCGCTGCACATATTCCGCCGGCTGATAGCCGCCCTCGCGCAGCGCGTCCGCCTCGTCGGCGTGCAGCCCGAAGAGGAACATGTTCCGCTCGCCCAGCCGCTCGAACATTTCCACATTTGCGCCGTCGAGCGTGCCGATCGTCACCGCGCCGTTCATCATCATCTTCATGTTCCCGGTGCCGGAGGCCTCCTTCCCCGCGGTGGAGATCTGCTCGGAGACCTGCACGGCGGGCATGAGCACCTCCGCGACGGAGACGCGGTAATTTTCCACGAACCGCACCTGCAGCCGCCCCCGGCAGACGGGGTCGGCGTTTACGTCGGCGGCGAGCGAGCAGAGCAGCTGGATGATTCGCTTGGCGGCCGCGTAGCCCGGCGCGGCCTTCGCGCCGAAGAGGAACGTGCGTGGCACAAACTCCCGGTTCGGATTGTCGTGCAGCCGGTCCTGCAGCGCCGTAATGAGCATGGCGCACAGCAGCTGCCGCTTGTATTCGTGCAGGCGCTTGACCTGCACGTCGAGGATCGCGTCCGTATCCAGCGTAAAGTCCGCGCCGTCGGTCAGCCGCGCGAGGCGCAGCTTGTTTTCCCGCTTCACCGCCTCCGCGCGCTGCTGCGCGGCGGCGTCCTCGGCAAAGTCGCGCAGCCGCAGGAGTTTTTCTGGGTGCAGCAGATAGTCGTCGCCCCCCAGCAGGTCGCAGACGAGACTGTGCAGACCAGGGTTGCACTGCGCGAGCCACCGGCGGTGGTCGATGCCGTTTGTGACATAGGTGAACCGGTCTGGGCGGAACGTGTAAATGTCTCTGAAGAGGTCCTTGCAGAGGATATCCCCATGCAGCGCGGACACGCCGTTTATCATCCGGCACGCCGCGAGGCAGAGATTTGCCATATGCACCTTGCCCTCGGCGATGATGAGATTGCGTCCGACGCGCTCGTCGTCGCCGAAGCGCGCGCGCAGCGCGTCGCACCAGCGGCGGTTGATCTCGCAGATGATCTCCCATACGCGGGGCACCTGACTCTGGATGAGTCCCTGCGGCCAGGTCTCCAGCGCCTCGGACATGACGGTGTGATTCGTGTAGTTGACGCAGGCGGTGATGATCTCCCACGCCTCGTCCCAGCCGAGGCCGTCCTCGTCCATGAAGATGCGCATCAGCTCCGGGATAATCAGCGTCGGGTGCGTGTCGTTGATCTGAATGGCGTGGTGCTCCGCGAAATTCCGCACCGTGCCGTAGCGCGCGCGGTGGTCGCGCACGATGCTCTGCGCGGTCGCGGAGACGAAGAAATACTGCTGGCGGACGCGCAGCGCCTTGCCCTCCGCGTGGTCGTCCTCCGGGTAGAGCACCTTCGTGATTACCTCCGCCATGGTGCGCTGCTCCATGCTTTTCATATAATCGCCGGAGGCGAACAGATACATGTCCAGATCGTTCGGGCTGTGCGCCTCCCAGAGCCGCAGGGTGTTCACGCGCGGCGCGCCGTAGCCCACGATGAGCATGTCGCGCGGCACGGCCAGCACGGTTTCATAGCCCTTCAGCTCGCCATGGAAGTGTCCGTAGTGGTCCCACTGCGCCTCGACGCGGCCGCCGAAGCGCACCTCAATGGTGTCCTCATAGCGCGGGACGAGCCAGCCATCGGCCGCGATGCGCCAGTTGTCGGCCTCCTCGGTCTGCCTCCCGTTCTCGATCCGCTGGCGGAAGATGCCCAGCTCATAGCACAGGGAATAGCCTGTGGCGGGGATGTTTTCCGTAGCCATGCTGTCCATATAGCACGCGGCGAGGCGGCCGAGGCCGCCGTTGCCCAGACCCGCGTCCGGCTCGGTCTCAAAGATGTCCGCGGCGCTGCGTCCCATATCCTCCAGCGCGCCGGCAAGCGCCGCGTCCAGGCCGAGATTGAAGGCGTTTTTCATCAGCGACCGGCCCATGAGAAACTCCATGGAGAGATAGTGGACCTCCCGCTCGGGCGGCGTCGCGTTGTCGAACGCCAGCACGCGGGACATGATCTCGCGGATCACGATGGCGCTGGCCTGAAAGACCTGGGCGTCCGTCGCCTCGCGCGCCGTGACGCCGTAGTGCGCGCAGAGCTTATCCTCAATGGCGCTGCGCAGCTCGTCTCTGGAAATTTCGTTGGTCATACTCATAGATTCTTTGCCTTTCCCCAAAAAAAGTGGATGCCCGCGTCAAGGCCGCTCCGCGAACCTCGCCCCGGTTGATGGGGGAGGGCCTCCGCCCTCCCGCCTGATGTTGGATTGCCGTGATCGGCGAGCGCATCGGCCCCCTTTTCCAGGGAGCCGATGCGCCCTACAGCGCGCTGTTCTTCGGGATCACAAGCGGAAGCTTCTCGCTGCCCATCAGCGTCACATACGCCGAGAGGGAGACGTTCTTGTCGGAGATGATGTACTTCAGCGCCGCCTGCTCGCCGACGTCGGTGTCCTGCATGAGAATGCAGTTTTCCAGCACCGCGCCGGGCGCGACGCGCACGCCGCGAAACAGCACGCAGTTTTTCACCGTGCCCTCGATGTAGCATCCGTCGGCCACGAGACTGTTTTCCACCCGCGCGTCCTCGCCGTAATAGGTGCTCACGTCGGAGCGCTCCTTCGTGCGAACGGGCCGGTCGGTCGGAAACAGCGACGCGCGCGGCCCCGGCTGGAGCATATCCATGCTGGCGGAGAAATAATCCTCCACATTGTCGATGCGCGCGGCGTAGCCCTCGTGCAGGACCGCGTCCATCGAGCCGCCCTGCGCAAGATAATCGGCAAGGCCGTCATGGTGGAAGTGAAAGCGGTTTTCCTGCGCGCAGCGGTCCAGGATCAGGAGCAGCACGTCCTTCCGGATGATATAGATCTCCAGCGCCGCCACGCCCGGACCCGCCCCCCGCTGCCGAAACAGGAGGCGCTTCACGCGGTCGTTTTCGCCGAGCGTGCAGCGATAGTGCGTCCCCTTCGGCACGCTTCGCGTGCACACGGCGGTGACGCCGCAGCCGCCGGCCAGATGCCGCTGGATGGCGGCGGCGAGATCGACGTTGCAGAGTACGTCCGCCGGCAGCAGCACAACGTGCTCCTGCGGGATGCCGCGCACATAGCCGATCACGCCGTTGAGCGCCTCGGCCGTGCCGGAATAATCCCCCCTGTGGTTGTCGCCGAACGGCGGCAGCAGGCGCATCCCCCCGCGCCGGCGGGAGAGGTCCCACGCCTTGCCGCTCGCCACATGATCGAGCAGCGACTGATAGTCCCGCTGCATGATGACGCCCACGTCGCGCACGCCCGCGTTGGAGAGCGACGAGAGCGCAAAGTCGATCAGCCGATAGCGCCCTGCGAATGGCAGCGAGGCGTTCGTGCGGCCGCGCGTCAGCTCGCCAAGCCCGGGCGAGCTGTGGTAGGCATAGACGATGCCGTGTACGTCCGTCATGGCTGCACCTCCGAACTGTCATAGATCATGGCGCTCGCCGGAACGGTCACCCCCGGCGGGACCGTCACGTCCGGACCGACGGTGGCGACGCCCCAGCTTTCGCTGCCGTCCGGCTGCGCGCCGACATGCGCGCCGCTGCTGACGCGGCTGTTTTCGCCGACGATGGCGTATTCCACCACCGCCCCCGGCTCCACCACCGCGCCCGGCATCAGAATGCTGTAGGCGACCGTCGCCCCCGCGCCCACGGTGACCGAGCTGGAGAGGACGGCGTTTTCCACCTGCCCCTCAATCACGCAGCCCTCCGTGACGATGGAGTGGACGATGCGCGCGCCCGCCCCGGCGTAGTGCGGCGGGCGGATTGGACTGCGCGCGCGGATGGGCCACTGCGGATCGAAGAGATTGAGCTTCGCGTCCGAGAGCATATCCATGTTTGCGTCCCAGAGACTTGTGATCGTGCCCACATCGCGCCAGTAGCCCGAAAAGCGATAGGGCAGCAGCTTTTCTCCCGCGGCGAGCATCTTGGGGATGATGTTCTTGCCGAAGTCCTTTTGCGAGTTCGGATCGGCCTCATCCTCGACGAGATACCGCCGCAGGAGCTTCCAGTCAAAAATATAAATGCCCATAGAGGCGAGGTCGCTCTTCGGCCGGGCGGGCTTCTCCTCAAATTCGCAGATAAACCCGTCATCCCCCACGTTCATGATGCCGAAGCGCGGCGCCTCCTCCATGGAGACCTGAATGACCGAGATGGTGCAGCCCGCGCCCGCCGCGCGGTGCGCGCGCAGCATCTCGGCGTAGTTCATTTTATACACATGATCGCCGGACAGGATGAGCACCTGGTCGGGATCATACATTTCGATGAAGTCCATGTTCTGATAGATCGCGTTCGCCGTGCCGGAGAACCACGACCCGCGCTCGCCCGCGCTCTGATACGGCGGGAGGATGTACACGCCGCCGTCGGTGCTGTCGAGATCCCACGGCTGCCCGCTGCCGACGTAGCGGTTGAGCTGCAGCGGCTGATACTGCGTCAGCACGCCGACGGTGTCGATGCCGGAGTTGGCGCAGTTCGAGAGGGGAAAGTCGATGATGCGGTACTTCCCGCCGAAGGGCATGTTGGGCTTCGCCACCTTCGCCGTCAGGGCGTAGAGCCGCGAGCCCTGCCCGCCCGCGAGCAGCATCGCAATACAGGATTTTTTCATAAGGGCCACTCCTTTCCGGATGCTTCCGCGATATGCAATATGCACATTCCGCGCGCGATATGCAAGATATCGGGAAAGCGGGCCGCGGCTACTGCCTGGGGTTATAGTTCGTCATTGCCGCCTGCGCGCCCTCGGTGAGATAGCAGACGCACGCCTCCGCCGCGCGCTGCACCGTCCGGCGCATGCACTCGGCGTCCTCGTTCTGAAAGGTGCCGAGCACCCAGTCGGCCATATCATAGTCCGGGTGCGGTGGCGCGCCGACGCCGATGCGGACGCGCGGGAACGCATCCGTCCCCAGCCGGGCGATGATGCTCTTCAGCCCGTTGTGTCCGCCGGCGGAGCCCTTTTCCCGCACGCGCAGCCGGCCGACCGGCAGGCTGATCTCATCGGAGACGACCAGAATATGCTCCGGCGGGATCCGATAGAACTGCGCCGCCGGCGCGACCGCCTCGCCGGAGCGGTTCATCAGCGTCTGCGGCTTCATGAGCAGCGCCTTTTCGCCGCCGATCTCGCACTGCGCCGTGAGCGCGTGAAACCGCAGCCGGTCGATGCGCACGCCGAGCTGCTCGCTGAGCGCGTCGCCCACCATGAAGCCGGCGTTGTGCCGTGTATAGGCATAGCGCGGTCCGGGATTGCCGAGAAAAACAACCAGCCACTGCACGCCGCCGCTTTTTTGAAACAACATACCAATGCCTCACATTGCCTCGCGCACGCGGCGCGAAGGCGCTTAATCGAAGAGGGAGGAGATGCTGACCTCTTCGTAGATGCGCGTGATCGCCTCGGCGAACACGGGCGCGACCGGGAGATAGCGGATCTTTTCGCAGGCTGGCTGATCCTTCGGATAGGGGATCGTGTCAAGCAGCAGCAGCTCGCTGATGACGCTGTCCTCAATGCGCTCAATGGCGGGGCCGGAGAGGACGCCGTGCGTCGCGCAGGCCATAACCCTGCTTGCGCCGCCCTTTTCCACGGCGGCCCGCGCCGCGCCGACGAGGCTGCCCGCCGTATCGACCATATCGTCGAGCAGGATGCAGGTCTTGCCCTCCACGTCGCCGATGAGATTCATGACCTCGGACTGATTCGCCTTTTCCCGGCGCTTATCCACGATGGCGAGCCCCAGGCCCATCTTCATCGCAAAGCTGCGCGCGCGCGTCACGCTGCCCACATCCGGCGAGAGGACGACCATATCCTCCTCGCGGCCGTAGCCAAACTCGCGCAGATAGTGCGCGGCGAAGATCGGCGCGCCGAACAGATTGTCCACTGGGATGTCGAAAAATCCCTGAATCTGCAGGGCGTGCAGGTCCATCGTCAGCACGCGGTCGGCCCCGGCCTTGGTAATCAGATTCGCCACAAGCTTTGCCGAGATCGGGTCGCGGGCCTTGGCCTTGCGGTCCTGCCGGGCATAGCCGAAATACGGCATGACGGCGGTGATGCGCCCGGCCGAGGCGCGCTTCATCGCGTCGATCATCACAAGCAGCTCCATGAGACTGTCGTTCACGGGCTTGCAGGTGGACTGGACGATGAACACGTCCACGCCACGCACCGGCTCGTTGATGCTGATGGCGCACTCCCCGTCAGCAAAGCTCTTGACATCGCTGCAGCCCATGCTGATGCCCAGATTCTTGCAGATCATCTCCGCCAGCGCAGGATTGGAGTTGCCGGTGAATACCTTAATCTCTTTCCCATGTGAAATCATAAGACGTTACCTCTCTCTATCTTCTCTTTTTCGCATCGGAGCGCGCCGCGCCCGTATGGTATCATCATACATATTATATCAGCAAATCGCCGCCTTGGAAAGGGGGCCGCGCCGATTCGGCGTAATTTTTTCAAAGTTTTGCGCGCGGCCGATTTGGTTTTCTAATATTTGGATATCAACGCCCGAAAAGTATTTACAAACCAGCGGCGGTTGGATATAATATTTTGAACAAATACATGGAAAAGGTCGTGGGCGCAGCTGTGAACATTCGGTCAAAAGCGGACAGGCGCGATCGGCTCTCCGCCCCGCGGGCGCAGAGTCTGACGGTGTTTTTCGTGCTGTTCGCCCTGTTTCTGCTGCGCTGCTGCGCGCTGGGCGCGACCTATTTCCCGCAGCTCGACGATTACATTCAGTATCACAACTACGCCATGGACAGGAGCTTTCCCCAGCTCGTGCGCGAGGTGGGGCTGTTGGCCAGCCGGCCGCTGGCGGGAATCGCGGATTATTTTTTCTGGACTCCGATGTTCAGCCGCATGATCCTGGGCGTGGCGCTGCTCTCGGCGCTGTACGCGGGCTATGTGCTGTGCGCCGCGCGGCTGCTGCGGCGGTATTTTGCGGTGGGCCCCGTTTTTTTCGCGGTGGCCTGCTTTCTCCCGCTGGGCATGGAGGGGCTCTACTGGGTCTCGGCCGCCTCGCGCATCGTGACGGGGCTGTTTTTCGGCGTGCTGGCCGCCCGCGCCTTCGCCCGCTGGCTCGACACGGGCGGGTGGGGCTATGCCGCGCTGTATGTCCCGCTGCAGCTGCTCCCGTTCGGGTTTTATGAGCAGAGCGCGATCCTGTCCATGACGCTCGTGCTGGGCATGGCGCTGCTGGAGTGGAAAAATCACCGGCGGCGGACACTGGCGGCGCTGTGGGCGTTCGGCGCGCTGGCGCTGTATGCCCTGCTGTTGCGCGGCATGGCCGGCTCCGGCGTATACGCCAGCCGCGCAGAGTTGGCGCTGCCCAACACGCCGTATTACTGGCAATCCTTTCTGCCGGAGATTGTCCGGCAAATCGGCAGCGTTTTTCTGAAGGGCGGCTGCCTCACGCTCGTCAAGGGCTTTCGGCGCGGACTTCCCATCGCGCTGGCGCATCTCCCCTGGCTGATCGCGGCGGCGGCAGGCTGCGCGGCGCTGGCCTGGGCCGCGCTCCGGCGGCGCGCGGATACCGCCGGCGGCGGGGATGCTGTTGCGGGGCCGCTGCCGACGTTTTTCGCCGGCGCATTGCTGGCGCTGGCCCCCGTCACGATCTTCTTCTTTCTCGCAAACCCGTGGTTCACAGTGCGCGGCGCGGCGCCCTCCCTGCTCGGGATCGGCCTGATGGCCGACGCGCTGGCGCAATGGCTCCTCCCCCGAAGGCGGCGGGTCCACGCCGTGCTTGCGGGCGTGCTGACGCTCGTGTTTCTTGTGGCGCCCCTCTCAGAATTGCAGGATTACCGGGACACCTATGAGGCCGACCAGACGGCGGCCCGCGTGATTCTGGACGCGCTGGCGGACGCACCCGCAGACGCCGAGATCGGAGTCCTGGGTCTGGAGCCAACATATCTGCCCGACCAGAACTATTACTATCATGGCCACATCACCGGGTGCACCGGGGCCACGTGGTCCTTTTCCGGCCTGCTCACGGCCGTCCATGGCAGCCGCGACCATCCCGAAGTCACGCCGCTGCCGTCCGCGCCGATGTATCGGGCGTGGAACGCCGAGGTGACGCGGCCGGAAAACTTCGATCTATTCTATTACTATGACGGACAATCCCTGCGCCCGGTGACGCTGGAGCGGACCGGCGCGCACAGCTACAGCGTATACGAGACGGACGGCGCGCTGCTGGGGCGCATCTGGGAGGACGCGGACGCGACCGGCCATTTCGCGCTTGTCGCCGCAGAGGGCCACGCGAAGGAGGCGGTTTCATGACAGACCAGACGCCAAGAACGGGGCTGCTTTCCGTAATCATCCCCGCCTATCAGGAGCAGGACACGCTGCCCGCGGCGGTCAGCGCCATCTCCAAGACGCTGGACGACGCGCAGATCGCCTGCGAGCTGCTGTTTATCGACGACGGTTCCAGGGACGGGACCTGGGGCGCCGTCCAGTCCGCCGCGGCGGACGACCCCAGGGTCCGCGGCATCCGCTTCTCCCGCAATTTCGGGAAGGAGGCCGCGATTTTTGCGGGTCTTGCCAACGCCGCCGGCGATTGCTGTGCGGTGATCGACTGTGACCTGCAGCATCCGCCGGAAAAGCTCGTGGAGATGTACCGCCTGTGGCAGGAGGGCTATCAGGTCATCGAGGGCGTCAAGCGCGACCGGGGAAGGGAGCGCCCCCTGCACGCCTTTGCCGCCAGGCGGTTTTACGCCGCCATGAGCCGCGCCGCCGGCGTGGACATGGCGCGCGCGTCCGATTTTAAGCTGCTGGACCGCCGCGCGGTGGACGTTCTGGTGGCGATGCGCGAGAAGAACACCTTCTTCCGCGCGCTGTCCGCGTGGGTCGGCTTTCGCGCCGCCTCCGTCGAGTACGAGGTGCGGCCGCGCGCGGCCGGCCGGTCCAAATGGCCGCTGCGCAGCCTGATCCGCTATGCAATGACAAGCATCGCCGCGTTTTCCTCGGCGCCGCTGCAGATCGTGACCATTTTGGGCGTGATCGTGCTGATCTGCTCGGTCGTGCTGGGGATCCAATCGCTGTGGAAAAAGCTCGCCGGACAGGCATTGGAGGGCTTCACCACGGTGATCCTGCTGATCCTGTTCATCGGAAGCGTGCTGATGATCTGCCTTGGCATCATCGGATATTACATCGCGAAAATCTATGAAGAGATCAAGGCGCGGCCGCGGTATATCGTCTCGGAAAGCTGCGGGCGGCCGCTGGGCGGCGGGGAGCGTATTTACAAATCTGAATGATTTGGGTATAATGTAGCGGCGTGAATTTATAGAAGGTAGTGAAGCAACCGTGATGATCGAATTTGAAGACTATAAGAACAAGCTCAACGGCCTGCGCCAGCCGCTGGCCGATCTTGGCGCGGCGCTCAAGCTGGACGAGGCGCGCAACGAGGTCGAAAAGCTGGAGGAGGAGAGCGCACAGGAGGGCTTCTGGAACGACACGGAAAACAGCCAGAAGGTGCAAAAGCGCATCAGCGCGCTGAAAAACAAGCTGGAGAAATATGAAAAGCTCAAAACCCAGTGGGACGATATGATGACCATCTGCGAGATGGCCATCGAGGAGGAGGACGACTCCATGCTCGGCGAGCTGGCGGACGAATTCTCCGCGTTTCAGGAAAAGCTGGAGTCCATGCGGCTGGAGACGCTGCTGACCGGCGAACAACGCCATCCTCACCTTCCACGCCGGCGCGGGCGGCACCGAGGCGCAGGACTGGACGAGCATGCTCTACCGCATGTACAACATGTGGGCCGAGCGGCACGGCTACAGCTGCAGAGTGCTCGACTATCTCGACGGCGAGGAGGCCGGCATCAAGAGCGCCACGCTGCAGATCGACGGCGAGAACGCCTACGGCTTCCTTAAGAGCGAAAACGGCATCCACCGGCTCGTGCGCATCAGCCCGTTTGACGCCTCCGGCCGGCGGCACACCTCGTTCGCCGCGGTGGAGGTCATGCCGGAAATCGCCGACGACAGCGAGATCGAGCTGCGCGACGAGGACATCAAGATGGACGTGTACCGTTCCTCCGGCGCGGGCGGGCAAAAGGTCAACAAGACCTCCTCCGCCGTGCGGCTGACGCACCTTCCCACCGGCATCGTCGTATCCAGCCAGGTGGAGCGCAGCCACTTTCAGAATCTCGAAAACTGCAAAAACATGCTGCGCGCCAGACTCGCCGAGATCAAGGAGCGCGAGCACCTGGAGAAGATTTCCGACATCAAGGGCGTGCAGATGAAAATCGAATGGGGCAGCCAGATCCGCTCCTATGTATTCATGCCGTACACGCTCGCGAAGGACCACCGCACCGGGTTTGAAAACGGCAACATCCAGGCCGTCATGGACGGCGACCTTGACGGCTTCATCAACGCATACCTCAGCATGAACGCGGGGGAGTAATCCGGTTCGGGCGGGATCCGCCGCGCCGGAGCCTCGTTCAAAAGAATCCGAGCCGAACCCGCTTCGCTGGGCTTCGTCTCGGGGACGCGGGGTACGGGATTGGGGCTGGCTCGTTTTATAACGTACTGCAGATATCGTCTTAGTGCAGAGTCCACCCCATTTCTTTCCGTCTTGCCGGAAAGAAACGCGGTGGAGCCGCAAAGAAAGGGGCGCTTTGGTCAAGGGGCTACCGCCC
>CACWHX010000053.1 GCA_902760845.1 Oscillospiraceae bacterium | reverse complement strand
GTCCATGATACTTATCGATCACAGTCCTAGGATCCATTGTCAGTTCAGAAGTTACGATCTGGTAGTAACCCATGCTGTTTTTATATTCCTTTACCTTATGCCTACGATTTTTACATCGAAATCTATGTGAACCATCCGTACTTTGACCAGATTCGCTTTAAGCTCAACAACAACAGCGTCAAAACCGGTCAGCGCGGTATCAGCGACACCGCGCCGGCGGCGATGAATGCCCGTCCGGCGGGCCGTGGGACCGCCGCCAACGTGCAGAACACCACCGAGGCCGTGATCGGCGGCATCCTCAACGCCCTCTCCGGCCAGCAGCCCGCCGCCGGCGACGCGAATCTCACCTGGAACCAGGAGTACAACAGCTACACCGCCATGGGCAATGAAATTCGCGAGCTGCTCATGAACGCCCGCCAGCAGGTACGCGACGAGGCCCGTGCCGCCGCCGCGCCCAAGCAGGCCGTCACCTGCCCGTGGTGCGGCGCGACGAGCATCCCCAACGCAAACGGCTGCTGTGAATACTGCGGAGGCTCTCTCTCGGGCTGATCTCAGGACGCGCGGCGCGCGAATTATATCAAATATAATTCGCCCAAAAACACAATTTTCCTGGAGCGTGCGCAAACAGGGCGCATGACAAAATCATTTCAGGAGGAACCCAAATGAAAAAGTACAAGACATTGGCTCTGCTGCTGGCGCTCATACTGGCGCTGAGCTGCCTGACCGCCTGCGGCGGGAAGAAAACCGACGACGTGGAAGACGGCAACAACCCGGACGCCATCGAGAGCACGCTGCCCGACCCCGTGGAGGAAGACGGCGACAGCGGGGATTCCGCCGCTCCGTCAGAGGGAGACGAATATTTCGTCACCGCCGGGGACGACATCCCGTACATCGACCTGACCGACGGCTCCTATGACGGCTACACGGCGGAACAGCTGTTTGACCTGCTGTCTCAGGAGGACATGTCCAGGCAGACGCGCGTCCATGTGTTCGGCGTGATCGACACCGTGAAGTACGAGGACCACACGTCCCGCTTCATCTCGGCCGTCTGGGGCAAGAGCGCGGACGATCTTGACGGCATCAACATCAAGGACGGCGTGCCGCTCCCGGAAAACAGCCTGGTGTTCCCGTCGTCCGTTCCTGAGGATGCGCTGCCCAACCGCCTTGCCATCGTGGAGCTTACCGGCGTCTGGGCGCAGGACCCCGATCCCATTGCCAGCGACAACTACTTCCACATTTATGTGGAGGACTTCCAGATTCTCGGCGAGGCTGGCTGGTAAATACCAACACGAAAGGGGACTTCGGTCCCCTTTTTGATTTTGGATGTGATGAAATGAAAAAACGACTTCCCATTTTGCTGATGCTGGCGCTGTGCCTCACCGCCTGCGCTGGCGGCCCTGTCTTTCCGGGGAGAACGGCGCCGTCACAACCGCCGCAGAGGGCGGCGCGGTGTATGATTTCACGCTCTACAACTGAACCGGCGCGCACGGCGGTCGCCGCTGTCTTCCGGGCAACGGCCGGATCCGTTTCTTCATAATTCATATCACGTAAACAATTCTCCAAACATTCAAAAACATTCCGCTGTTATGCTCTGTCCATCCCGAAGGGGAAACACGAAAACGGACATCATTTTATGTTTGGAGGAATTACCGTGACGAACAGCAATATCTGGACGTTATGATTCTGGATCTGAACACCATGATCGGGGAATTGGGCAGCATTGAAACGCTGAAAACCGACTTTATCTCCAATGTCTCCCATGAGATGAAGACGCCGCTGTCCGTCATCAAGAACTACTCCGAGCTGCTGCAGCTCGAGGAGGACGGGGCAAAGCGCGCGGAGTACGCGGCCATCATCGAGGAGGCGGCGGGGAAAATGTCCGATCTCATCACCAACATTCTGCGCCTGAACAAGTTGGAGCATCAGAAGATCGTCCCCCGCGCACAGACCTATGATCTCAGCCGGCAGCTCTCCGACTGCATCATCAGCTTTGAAAACGCGCTGGAAAAAAAGGAGATCGAGCTGGTGGTGGAGATTGAGGACCGGGTGGCCGTCACGGCGGACGAAAGTCTGCTGGAGCTGGTGTGGAACAATCTCCTGTCCAACGCCGTGAAGTTCACCGAGGCGGGCGGGACCATCCTGGTACGGGAGCGCACGGACGGGAGCGTGATCTCGGTCGAGGTTGCCGACACTGGCTGCGGCATGGATGCCGGGAGCATCCAGCGTATCTTCGACAAATTCTATCAGGGCGACACGTCGCATGCCACGGAGGGCAACGGCCTGGGGCTCGCACTGGCGCAGCGCGTGCTGACGCTCACGGGCGGGTCCATTGCCGTGGAGAGCGAGCGCGGCGCCGGCAGCAAATTTACTGTCACCTTGCCCGCCGCGAGATAGCCGCAGGCCGCGCCGCGCGAGACCACGCGCGTGCAACGGCGTGCAAACAGAACAAAAAAGCGCCGCGACTCCTTTGGGAGTCGCGGCGCTTTTTGCGCGGACGCATCGGCGTCCGCGTCTGCGGCGCTTTACCACTTTTCCAGATATCGTCTCTTTCGGACGGTGGGGTAGGTGCGGTTGATGGCCGCGTAGCAGGGGCAGTCGCTGCCGTGATCGTTGATGATGCCGCAGGCCTGCAGGTGGGAATATACCGTGATGCTGCCCAGATATTTGAAACCGCGCCGCTTCAGCTCCTTGCTGATCTTGTCGGACAGCCCGTTGCTCACGGGGACCAGGCCGTCCTCGTGGCCGCTGTAGAGAATGGTTTTCCCGTCGGAAAACGCCCACAGCCAATCGCTGAAGCTGCCGAACTCCGCGCGGATGGCCTGAAAACACCGCGCGTTGTGGATGACGGCCTCGATCTTGCGGCGGGAGCGGATCATCCCCTCGGTGTTCAGGACCCGCTCAACGTCGGATTCTCCATAGACGGCGATCCGGTCATAGTCGAACTGATCGAAGCAGGCGCGGAAAATCTCCCGCTTTTTCATCATCAGCGCCCAGCTGAGACCGCACTGCATGACCTCCATCATCAGATATTCAAACTGCACCCGGTCGTCGTGGACGGGGACGCCCCACTCCCTGTCGTGGTATGTCCTGTTGATCTCGTCCAGTCCCCACGCGCAATCGGCCATAGGGAATCACCTCCGATTCTGTCCAACATTATAGCAGAAAGAAGCGCGCCTTGCGACCCCCAAAATCGCGGGGCGCCGACCGCGCTAGTCCGCCTGGCGGACGCCGTCCTTCATGCGCCGGACATAATCCGCCACGTAGGGCGCCGCCTCGCGCCCGTGCTCGGCCATGAGCTTTACGATGGCGCTGCCGACGATGGCGCCGTCCGCGAGCGCCGCCATGTCCCGCGCCTGCTCCGGCGTGGAGATGCCGAAGCCGACCGCGCAGGGGAGCGCGGTGTTCTCCCGGATCAGGTGCACCATCGCGCCGATATCGGTCGTGATGCTCTGGCGCACGCCCGTGACGCCGAGGCTGGAGACGATGTACACAAACCCGCTTGCCTCCCGCGCGATTCTGGCGATGCGGTCGGCCGACGTGGGCGCGACGAGCGGCACGAGATCGAGGTCGTACCGCGCGCACAGCGGCTGAAACTCCGCGCGCTCTTCATACGGGATATCGGGCAGGATCAGCCCGTCGATGCCGATCTTTGCGCAGGTGGACAAAAACGCCTCCGCGCCGTAGGAGTAGACGACGTTGGCATAGGTCATAAACACCATCGGCACGGCGACATCCCGGCGCAGGTCGCGCACGAGACTGAAGATCTTCTCCGTCGTGGTCCCGGCGCGCAGCGCGCGGACGTTTGCCGCCTGGATGACCGGGCCCTCCGCCGTGGGATCGGAGAAGGGGATGCCCAGCTCGATGAGATCGGCGCCGGCCTCCGCCATGGCCCGGACGGCCTTGGCCGTCGTCTCCAGGTCCGGGTCGCCGCAGGTGATGAAGGCGATGAAGGCCTTGCCGGACTGGAAGGCTTTGGCGATGTTACTCATGGATATCCTCCCCTCTGTAGCGCGCGATGGCGGCGCAGTCCTTGTCCCCACGGCCGGAGAGATTCACAACGACGATTTTGTCCGGACCCAGCGTGGGCGCGAGTCTGCGGGCACAGGCGAGCGCGTGCGCCGACTCGATGGCCGGGATGATGCCCTCCATGCGCGAGAGATATTCAAACGCCTCGACGGCCTCGTCGTCCGTGACGGCGACGTACTCCGCGCGGCCGACGTCGTGCAGCCAGGCGTGCTCCGGCCCGATGCCGGGATAGTCCAGCCCGGCGGAGATGGAGTACACCGGGGCGATCTGCCCGAACTCGTCCTGGCAGAAGTAGCTTTTCATGCCGTGAAAAATCCCCAGTCGCCCGGTGGAGATCGTCGCCGCGGTCTCGGGCGTGTCGATGCCGCGGCCGGCGGCCTCGCAGCCGATGAGCCGCACGGACGGGTCGTCGATGAAGTGATAAAACGCGCCGATGGCGTTGGAGCCGCCGCCGACGCAGGCGATCACCGCGTCGGGCAGCCGCCCCTCCAGCGCGAGCAGCTGCTCCCTGATTTCCCTGGAAATGACGGCCTGAAAATCACGCACGATGGTGGGGAAGGGGTGCGGCCCCATGACGGAGCCGAGGCAGTAATGCGTGTCGGCAATGCGGCTGGTCCACTCGCGCATGGCCTCGGACACGGCGTCCTTCAGCGTGGCCGTGCCGGACGTGACGGGCACAACCCGCGCGCCGAGCAGCCGCATTTTGTAGACGTTCAGCGCCTGCCGCTTTGTGTCCTCCTCGCCCATGAACACGACGCATTCCATGTCCAGCAGCGCCGCGGCGGTCGCGGTGGCGACGCCGTGCTGCCCCGCGCCGGTCTCGGCGATGAGGCGGGTCTTGCCCATCTTTTTGGCCAGCAGCGCCTGACCGAGCACGTTGTTGATCTTGTGCGCGCCGGTGTGGTTCAGGTCCTCGCGCTTGAGATAGACCCTTGCCCCGCCGAGGTCGCGCGTGACCTTCTCGGCGAAGTACAGCCGGCTGGGCCGCCCGGCGTAGTCGTTCAAAAGGGCCGTCAGCTCCGCCTGAAACGCGGGGTCGTTTTTATAGTGGTCATATGCCGCCTCCAGCTCGATCACGGCGTTCATCAGCGTCTCCGGGATGTACTGCCCGCCGTGGACGCCGAAGCGGCCCCTGGGATTTGTCATGGCTGTTCCTCCGTTTCGCGGCACGCTCTGAGAAAGCGCGCCATTTTGTCCGGGTCCTTATATCCTTCGGTCTCCACGCCGGAGCTCACGTCCACGCCGTAAGGGCGAAGCTGCCGAATCGCCGCGCCGACGTTCTCCGGCGTCAGACCGCCCGCGAGAAAGTACGGGCGACGGACGCCGCGCAGCACGGACCAGTCAAAGGTCTGCCCGCTGCCGGCGCCGCTGTCCAGCAGGATGTGATCCGCGGGAAACGCCTCCGCAGCGCGCGCGTCCTCCGCGGTGCGGATGACGAACGCCTTGATGACGGGGCAGGCGATTTCCCGCCGCAGCGCGGCGAGATAGGCCGCGTCCTCGCCGCCGTGGAGCTGCACCAGGTCGATTGCGCCGCTGCGCGCGATCTCCGCAATGCGCGCGACGGGCGCGTTCACAAACACGCCGACGGCGCGGATGTCGGGATCGAGGCGCTGCCGGAGGCGGAGCGCCGCCTCCGGCGTCACGCGGCGCTTGCTCTTTTCCGCGAAGATGAAGCCGATATAGTCCGGCCGCAGCGCGTTTGCCGCGTCGATATCTTCCGGGCGGCGCAGGCCGCAGATTTTGATCTTCATACCGTTTCCCCCCGCAGCCTTCGCAGCATGGCGGCCTTATCCGGCGCGCGCATGAGCGCTTCGCCGATGAGCACGGCGCTGACGTTTGCCCGGCGCAGCGCGTCGATGTCCCGCGGGGTGCGGATGCCGCTCTCGGCGACGAACAGGACGCCTTCCGGCGCGAGGCTGCGCAGCCGGATGCTGCTTTGCACATCGACGGTGAACGTCCGCAGATTGCGGTTGTTCACGCCGATGACACGCGCGCCCGCGCGGACGGCGCTTCGCAGCTCGCCCTCGTCGTGCGCCTCCACGAGCGCGGAGAGACCCAGCCGGTCGCAGATGGCGATGTATGTCCGCAGCGTCGCCTCGTCCAGCAGCGAGCAGATGAGCAGCACCGCGGCCGCGCCGAGCGTCTTCGCCTCGTAGAGCATATATTCATCCACGGTGAAATCCTTGCGCAGGCAGGGGACCGTGACCGCGGCCGCAACGTCGCGCAGCATTTTGCCGCTGCCGAGAAACCACTTCGGCTCCGTCAGCACGGAGATTGCCGCCGCGCCGGCCGCCTCATAGTCCCGCGCGATGTCCAGATACGGAAAATCCGGCGCGATCAGCCCCTTGGAGGGGGACGCCTTCTTGCACTCGCAGATGAAGGCGATGTCCGTCCCGCGCAGCGCCCGCTCAAAGGGGAATCCGGTCTCCGTGTCCATCGCAAGCGCCTCGGCCTTCAGCGCATCCAGCGGCTTTTGCGCCTTTGCCGCCGCCACGCGCCGCCTGGCCTCCGCGGCGATGGTTTCCAGAATGTCC
This sequence comes from Oscillospiraceae bacterium, assembly GCA_902760845.1. Classification (GTDB taxonomy): domain Bacteria; phylum Bacillota; class Clostridia; order Oscillospirales; family Oscillospiraceae; genus CAG-103. The sequence continues at coordinate 4,668 of CACWHX010000053.1, read as the reverse complement.
GCGCTCATGCGTTTGATACCCGGATAAGCGCGTCCAGCTTGGCCGTGGCCGCGCCGGAGTCGATGATCTCCGCCGCCTTTTGCATGCCGGCGGCAATGGTGTCCGCCGCGTTCGCGGCATAGAAGCCCGCGCCGGCGTTCAGGAGCACGATGTCGCGCTTCGGACCCGGCGCGCCGGAGAGAATGTCGCGCGTGGTCTGCGCGTTTTCCGCGGGCGTGCCGCCCGCGATATCGGCTTTCTCGCTCCGCTGCAGGCCGAACAGCTCCGGCGTGAGGATATAGCTTTTGTAGATGCCGTCCTTGAACTCGCACACGGTCGTCGGCGCGCTGAGTGACAGCTCATCCAGCCGATCCTGCCCGTAGACGACCAGCCCCTGCTTCACGCCGAGACTGGTGAGCACGCGCGCGAGCGGCTCCACGAGCGATTCGTCATACACGCCCAGCAGCATATACGTCGGGTGCGCCGGGTTCGTGAGCGGGCCGAGGATGTTGAACACCGTGCGGATGCCAAGCTCCCTGCGGATGGGGCCGACGTATTTCATGGAGGTGTGGTATTTCTGGGCGAACATGAAGCAGACGCCCACCTCGTTCAGGAGCTTCACGCACTGCTCCGGCGTGAGGTCAATGTTCACGCCGAGCGCCTCCAGGCAGTCCGCCGTGCCGCTGCTGGAGGAGGCCGCGCGATTGCCGTGCTTGGTGAGCTTCACGCCGCCCGCGGCCACGACGAGGGCGGCGGTGGTGGAGATGTTGAAGCTGTGCGCGCCGTCGCCGCCGGTGCCGACGATCTCCAGCGTGTCCATGCCGGTCTCGACCGGCGTGGCGTGCTCGCGCATGGCGGCGGCGCAGCCGGCGATTTCATCGGTCGTCTCGGCCTTGGTGCTCTTGGTGGAGAGCGCCGCGAGAAACGCCGCGTTCTGCGTCGCGCTCGTTTCGCCCGCCATGATCTCGTTCATAACGGCGTAGGCCTCGTCGTAGGTGAGGTCGCCCTTGTCAACGATTTTGATGATGGCTTCTTTAATCATGATGATTCCTCCATTTGCTTTGTGAGCCTTAAGAAGTTTTTCAATATCGTTTTCCCGTCCGGCGTCATGATGGACTCCGGATGAAACTGCACGCCGTAAATCGGGTAGTCCCGGTGCCGCACGGCCATGATCTCGCCGTCGTCCGCGCGCGCCGTGACGGCGAGGCAGTCCGGCAGGGTGGCCTCGATGGCGGCGAGCGAGTGATACCGCGCGACGGGAAACCGCGGCGGACAATCGGCAAACAGCGGGCATCCGCCGTCCGCCTCCACGAAGGACTGCTTTCCGTGCATCAGCGTTCTCGCGTGGGAAATCCTCGCGCCGAAGGCGGCGCAGATGGCCTGGTGGCCGAGACAGACGCCGAGGATCGGGATGGCGCTGCCGAGCGTTTTCACCACGTCGATGCACACGCCCGCGTCCTCCGGCCTGCCGGGCCCGGGGGAGAGGACGACGGCCCCGGGCGCGCACGCCGCAATCTCCTCCGGCGTCGCGGCATCGTTGCGGATGACGCGGATGTCCGGATCCAGCGCGCCGATGAGCTGATAGAGATTGTACGAAAAGCTGTCATAGTTGTCGATCAGTAAAATCATAGGAGTTCCTCCTCGGCCAGCTCCAGCGCCTTCACCACGGCGGCGGCCTTGTTCAGGCATTCCTGATATTCGCGCTCCGGCACGGAGTCGGCCACGATCCCCGCGCCGCTGCGGATGAAGACCTTGCCGTTTTTCTTGTAGGCGATGCGGATGGCGATGCAGGTGTCGAGATTGCCGGTGAAGTCGATGTAGCCGATGGCGCCGCCGTAGATCCCGCGCTTGTTTTGCTCCAGGTCGTTGATGAGCTGGCACGCGCGAATCTTCGGCGCGCCGGAGAGCGTTCCCGCCGGGAGGATGGCGTCCACGGCGTCCAGCGCGTCGCAGCCGTCGCGAAGCTCGCCCCGCACCGTCGAGCCGAGGTGCATGACGTGCGAAAAGCGGATGACCTCGTGATATCGCTCCACCTCCACGGTGCCGAACCGGCTGAGCTTGCCAATGTCATTGCGGCCGAGATCGACGAGCATGTTGTGCTCCGCGAGCTCTTTCGGGTCGGCGAGGAGACTTTCCTCCAGCGCCGCGTCCTCCGCCGGCGTTTTCCCGCGCGGCCGCGTCCCGGCGAGCGGGAAGGTGTGCAGCACGCCGTTTTGGAGCTTCACAAGCGTCTCCGGCGACGCGCCCGCGACCTCGATGTCCGAGCCGGAGAAGTAGAACAGATACGGCGAGGGATTGAGCGTGCGCAGGATGCGGTAGGTGTTGAAGAGGCTGCCCTCGTAGTCCGCCTCCAGCCGGTTGGAGAGGACGATCTGAAAAATGTCGCCCTCGTAGATGTGGCGCTTTGCCTTTTCCACGATGGCGCAGTAAGCGTCCCTAGAAAACAGCGCGCGCAGCTCTCTCGTCCGGCGCCCGGCGAGGTCGCGCTTCGGTGTCCCGGTGCGGATCAGCTCCGCCATCTGCCGCAGCTCCAGCGCCGCGCGGCGATATTCCGTCTCCGGGTCCTCCAGCGAGATGTTCACGATCAGGATGATCTTCTGCCGGAAGTGGTCAAAGGCGATCACCTTGTCAAACAGCATCAGATCACAGTCCTGAAAGCCCTCCGAGTCATCGGCGTCGAGCCGCAGCGTCGGCTCGGAATACTGCAAATAGTTATATGCGAAATATCCGACCAGCCCTCCGGTGAAGCTCGGCAGCCCCGGCATCGCGGGGCTTTTATAGTTCAACAGGATCTGGCGGATGTACTTGCCCGGGTGATCGGTCTCCACCGTGAGACCGTCCACCGTCACGACGCCGTTCAGGCAGGTGAGGCACAGCTTCGGCGCGTAGCCCAGAAAGGAGTAGCGCCCCCAGTTTTCACTGTCATGCGCGCTCTCCAGCATGTAGCAGTGCTGGGAGATGTTCAGCAGGATGCGCAGCGTCTCGATCGGCGTGCGCACGTCCGCCAGCAGCTCCATGCTGACCGGCGCAATGTTATACCGTCCGGCGCCTGCCAGCGTCTTGACTTCGTCCAGTGTTGGTTGAATCATGCAATCGACCTCTGAAAAAGGGTACAAAAAATCCTTGACAGAAGCATGCTTCTGTCAAGGACGAATAAACCAATTATCCGCGGTGCCACCTTACTTCACGGCTGTGCGTGCGCTTAGCGGAGTACCATCATACTCCCGGCTGATAACGCCAGCCCAAACGTCAGCGGCTCATGCAGCGCAATCGCCGTGCCCTCCGTGGCCCATTGTGATCCTCTGCATCTCGGCCCGGCTCTCAGCACCCCGGACTCTCTGTGCGCGCATGGGGGATCTTTACTCCCACATCAACGGTTTACCGGATGAAATTGTGCTTATCATACGCCCTTTATCCGCGATTGTCAATGGGCAGATTGACGATTTCATCCTCGAGCGCGCGGCGAAAAACTTCCTCTACGTGCATGCGCGTCTCGTCCTTCTGCTCAAAGAGATGCGCCTCGTAGAGCTTTTCCTTGCCGATAAACATGCTGGGATTCGCGTTGTAGTCATACTGCTCGGCGATCTCCGGATGGACGTTCTCGTCGATGCGCTCAAACTCCACGGCGGCATACTCCGGATGCTCTGCGACCAGCTCGTCGATCACCGCGTCCGCCTGCCGGCAGTAGGGGCAGGTGGGCACGTGGAAATACGTCACTTTCTTCATAGGTGAATTTCCTCCCGCTTCGTTTTTTTTCTGATTGTAGCATATCCGGGGAAGCGGCGCAAGCCCGGCAAAAAATCCGCTTTACGCGGCAGTTGTTTTGGAATACAATAAAACCATGAAGGAATTTTTTAATCTATTCGACAGCCTGTTCTGTTTCTCTGCCTTGCGGGCGCGGCGCTCGCGCCGGCGGCGCGGCAGAGCGGAAGGAGGGACGCCGTGGAAGCGGGGATGACCATTCAGCCCATCGAACCGATGACGATTGCGATTGCGGCCGACCTGCACGCTTTGGCGCCGGAGCTGACGGACAGCGGCGCGTACTTCACCTCCGTCGTCGCGCATGCGGACGGCAAGGTGACGCAGTACAGCGAGGAGCTGACCGAGGCGTTTCTGGAGCAGATTCTGGCCGACGCGCCGGATGCGCTCATTCTTCCGGGCGACCTGACGCTCAACGGCGAGCGGCTGAGCCATGCGCATCTCGCCGAAAAGCTGCGGCGCCTGCGGGACGCGGGGATAAGCGTTCTGGTTATACCGGGAAACCACGACCTGGAAAACCCGACGGCGGCGGCGTTTCGCGGCGCGGGCTTTGCGCCGGTCGAGAGCGTGACGGCGGCGGACTTTGCCGAGATTTATGCGTCCTGCGGCTTTGCCGACGCGCTTGCGCGGGACGATGCGTCGCTCAGCTATGTCGCGGCGCTCTCGCCCGGTCTGCGCGTCCTGATGCTGGATGTGAACACGGCCGAGGCGCCGGGCGCGGTCACGGACGCGACGCTCGCATGGGCGGAGCGGCAGCTGGAGGACGCGGCGCGCGGCGGCGCGGGGGTCCTCGCCGTGAGCCACCAGAATCTGCTGCAGCACAACAGCGCCTTAAGAGCGTTGACATAGGAAAACAGGAAGAAACCCAGTAAAATCAACGCTTTTAAGGGCAGAGGGCAAACAGGTTAGCTCAAAAATTGAATAACCAAG
>CACWHX010000052.1 GCA_902760845.1 Oscillospiraceae bacterium | reverse complement strand
TCATCTGGGGCATCCCCAAGATCAGAAAGCTGGAGGCCGAGGGCAAAACCGCCGCGTAACCGCATCACCCGGCGCCCCTCTCCGACGCCGACCCTGCAAAACAGCCCCCGCGCCGTTTGAATCGGCGCGGGGCTTTACGCCTGTCGAAAAACTTTTTCGATAGGAGGGAGCTTGCGCTGCATTCCTTGCCCTCGTTCGCGAATGCGATTCGCGATAGGAGGGCAATCCATTCCGCGAGAAGTATTTTTGTCCCACGGCGAAGCCACGCGGCAAAAATGATTTGACCCGATTCGCGCCTCCGGGCGCGAACTCTGCGAGACCTTTTTTGATAAGCTCAGCAAAAAACCGAGCCGCACGGCTCGGTTTTTTTGTATGGTTCTTTCCTCACGCCCGCGCCCAGAGGAGCTGGTTGTTTTCAAACCGCGCGGTCAGTTTGCCGGTATCCTTCAGCCATGCGAGATAGGAGCGCACCGTGCTGCCGACGAGCGCGTACTGCTCGAAGTTCATCGTGAGATCGTACGCCGCGAACAGGCTCTGCAGGACCGATTCGAAGCAGCGCGGCTCGCGGCAGAGATCGGTGATCCTCTCCGCGACCTCATACACCTTGTCGATGTTGTACTGTGCGAGCGGCGCGATGTCCGCCGTCGCCGCCGCGTGCGCGGGCACGAACATGGGCGCCTCCATCGTCTTTACCCGCTCCAGCGTGTCGAGATACGCGGCCACATCGTAGACAAAGCCGATCTGATACTTTTCCAGCGTCTCCCGGCTCGACAGGCAGTCAGCGAGATAGACCACGCCGTCCGGCGCGCGAAAGCCCGTCATGTCGAAGAAATGTCCCGGCAGCGGGAGCAGCGCAAACCCCTCCGGCAGGCAATCCTCCGTCAGCGGCCGCGCGTCGCTCGGCTGCGCCATCAGGAACTTGTGCCGCAGGTCCTTCGGCGGGAAACCGCCGTACAAAAACGCCGGCTCCAGCACCGGGTGGCGCGTAAAATCGCACTCGATGCCCGGCGCGTAGATTTCGCAGCCCGTCTGCTTTTGCAGATAGGCGTTGCCGCCGATGTGGTCGGCGTTGGAATGCGTGTTATAAATGGCGGTGAGACGCCAGCCGTTCGCGTCCAGATGCTGCCGCACCTTGCGGCCGGCCTCCTTGTCGTTGCCGCTGTCAATCAGACAGACGTCCGCGCCGGTCAGCCGGACCAGTCCGATCTTCGCGGGGCTTTGAATGTAATAACAGCGGTCGGAAATTGGAATCAGCTCATACATGGTCATGCCCTCCTGCGTTTCGGCTCCGGAAGCTCCGGCTCCATCGCTTCCAGCAGCGCTTTCAAACATGCACGGTTTTCCACACAGTCCACAAGCAGCATGGGCTTTGCGCCCTCATAGGGCGGCTCCAGCGCCGCGTCCGGCAGCAGCGCGGCGGCGGACGGCGTGCGCTTTACCAGAAAGCGGTCGTCATACACGCCGCCGATGACCTTGCCGCGGTAATAGAGGAGGTATTCCCCCATCATGGCGCGGCATGTGACCTCGCCCGCCCCGGAGAGCTGCTCCAGGATAAACTCCAGATACCCTTTGGTCGATGGCATAAAGACTCCCCCTTTCAGCGCAGCGCTTCGCAGTACGCGCGCACGTCGAACGGCTCCGGCGCGCTGTCCGCGCGGAGATAGAGCGGATGGTGCGGGTGCCCGGCCTTCGAGCGCCGCCCGAATGTGAGCCACTGGGCGTTGGCCTCCTCGCCCGCGTCGATCATGTCGTGCAGCGCGTCGGCGAGATAGGGCCGCTTTTCGATGAGCGTGCCCCACGCCGCCCAGACGGCGGGCCGGCGCTGCGCGCCATAGAGCGAGAGGACATAGCGAAACGCCGCCATATTCTCCGCGTGCAGCGCGCGGTTGAAGCGCGTATCCATGGCGTTGGGATCGGTCGCGCGCTGGGGGTAGACGTTGAACATGATGAAGCTGTCATACCCGTTTCGCGCCGCGACGCGCTCCACACTTTTGAGCGTGTTGTCCAGGTCGCCCGGCCGCGCCGTGGACGGGTTGATGCCGATGCAGATGAGCGGATTTTCCCCGCGCGTGCCGAGGATATAGCGGTATTCGGCGTAATACGGCGGGACGTAGAGCCAGCGCTCCGCGTCATAATCGCGCGGCGTGTCGTCGCGCAGCGCGTCGGCAAACGGTACGATCTCGACCGTCTGGCTCGCGCCGGATGGAATGTGCATGGTCGCATACCCCCATTCGAAATCGGGATAGCTTAACCATATCGTTTTTTCCCGCAAAAGTCAATGCCGCGGCGTCTCGGCGGTCTGCACAGACGCCGGCGGCAAAATCGGAAAAAAACCGTGCAAACGGCGGTTGACTTTAGCGCGCTGCCGTGTTACTATTGGAAAGTGTAATCGAACATGCTGCGGAGGTGTGGATATGAGCTTGCCGGACAACGCGCAGATCGACGCGCTGTGCCATTCGATGTTGCAGCTGCGCACGGCGGCGGAGTGCCGCCGGTATCTGGAGGATCTGTGCACAATCAAAGAGGTACGCGCGCTGGCGCAGCGGCTGGAGATCGCCCGCCGGCTCGACCGGGGCGACTCCTATCTTGCGACGGTGGACCGCACCGGGGCGAGCAGCGCGACCGTGAGCCGCGTGAACCGCTGCCTGGAATACGGCGCGGGCGGCTACCGGCTGATCCTGGACCGGCTGCCGGCGCTGGAGGACCCGACATGAGCGGCGCGGCGAACACGCCGGAGCGCGTGACGCGCGCGCTGCGGGAGCTGTATGGGTCATACGGCTACGCGCCGTTCAAGGTGCGCAAATTTGAGGAATACGACCTCTACGCGGAGAACAAGCGCTTTCTCGCGAGCCGGCAGGTGCTCACGTTCCATGACACGGACGGGCGCCTTCTGGCGCTCAAGCCCGATGTGACGCTCTCCATCGTGAAGAGCGCGGCGAACGGCGGCGGGCTGCGCAAGGTGTTTTATCATGAGAACGTCTATCGCGAGCCGCGCCCCGGCGAGGGCTTCCATGAGATCCCGCAGACGGGGCTGGAGTGCATCGGCGCGCTCGACGGGTACGCCGTCGGCGAGGTGGTGATGCTCGCGGCGCGAAGCCTGCAGATCATCGGCGGCCGGTGCGTGCTGGACGTGTCGCACATCGGGCTGGTGTCCGGCGTGCTGGACGCGGCGGGCGTGGACGAGTCCGGGCGGTCGGCGCTGTTCCGGGCGGTCGGCGCGAAGAATCTGCCGGGCGTCCGGCAGCTGTGCCGGGAGCTCGGCATGGCGGCGGAGCACGCCGCCATGCTGGAGCGGCTCGTGGCGCTCTATGGCCCGCTGGACGAGACGCTGCCCGCCGCGTCCGCGCTGCCGCTGCCGGCGCGCAGCCGCGCGGCGGTGCGCGAGCTGGAGTCGCTCGCGGCGCAGCTGGCGCTCTACGGGCTGGACTTTGTGAATCTGGATTTTTCCGTCGTAAACGACGTGGATTACTATGACGACATCGTCTTTCGCGGCTTCGTGGAGGGCGCGGCGGCAGGCGTGCTCTCCGGCGGGCGGTATGACCGCCTGATGGCGCGCATGGGAAAGCCCGGCGGGGCCATCGGCTTTGCGGTGTATCTCGACCGGCTGGAGCGCGTGCGGGAGACGCCGGCGGACTATGACGCGGATGTTCTTGTCCTCTATTCCGCGCCGGAGGACGTGCCCCGCGCGGTGGAGACGGCGGAGGCGCTGGTGCGCAGCGGCGAGACGGTGCGCGTGGAGCGCGCGGCGCCGGAGGGGCTGCGCTTTCGCCGGACGGTGCGCGCTGAAAACGGGGAGGTGCGCGAATGCTGAATATCGCGCTGCCGAAGGGCAGACTGGGCGACACCGCCTATGCCTGTATGGCGCGCGCGGGCTATGAGTGCCCCGCGCTGCTGGAGCCGAACCGCAAGCTCACATTTGAAAACCCCGCGCTGGGCGTGCGCTATTTCTGGGTCAAGCCGTCGGACGTGCCGATCTATGTCGAGCGCGGCGCGGCGGACGCCGGTATCGCCGGAAAGGACATTCTGCTGGAGTACGCGCCGGACGTGTATGAGCTGCTTGACCTCGGCATCGGCAAGTGCCGGATGTGCGTGGCGGGGCCGGCGGAGTTTCGCGACGACGCGGCAAAGACGCTGCGCGTGGCGACGAAGTTTCCCCATATCGCGCGCGCGTACTACAGCGCGCGCAGCCGCGAGATCGGCGTCATCCGGCTGGGCGGCTCCATCGAGATCGCGCCGCTGCTGGGGCTTTCGGACGTGATCGTCGATATTGTGGAAACCGGCCGGACTCTGAAGGAAAACGGTCTTGCGGTGCTGGAGCCGGTCGCCGACATTTCGGCGCGGTTCATTGCAAACACAGCAAGCTATCAGTTTAAGCATGCGGAAATCCGCACGATGTGCGAGCGATTGGAGAACCTGTCATGATCCGAATTTTTCAATACGGCGAGGTGCCGAACGAGACGCTGTTCATCCGCAGCCCCCTGTTTACGGACGTGGGCCCGGTCGTGGCGGAGATTCTGGCCGACGTGCGGCAAAACGGCGACGCGGCGCTTTTGCGCTATACGGAGAAGTTTGACGGCGCGCGGCTCGACTCCCTGCGCGTGACGGACGCGGAGATCGAGGCGGCATATCAGTCTGTGAGCGAGGAGTACCGTGCGGTGCTGCGCCTCGCGGCGGAGAACATCGCGGCCTACCACCGCAACCAGATTCGGCCGGGCTTTGCCATGACGCAGCCGAACGGCGTCGTGCTCGGTCAGAAGATCACGCCCATCGAGCGCGTGGGGCTGTATGTGCCGAACGGCACGGCGGCATATCCCTCGTCGCTGCTGATGAACTGCGTGCCGGCAAAGCTCGCGGGCTGCGGCATGCTCGTCGTCGTGACCCCTCCGGGGCCGGACGGCGGCGTCGATCCCGCCATCCTCGCCGCGGCAAAGCTCGCGGGCGTGGACCGCATCTATAAGGTCGGCGGCGCGCAGGCAATCGCCGCGCTCGCCTACGGCACGGAGAGCGTCCCCCGCGTGGACAAGATCGTCGGCCCCGGCAACGCCTATGTCGCCGAGGCAAAAAAGCAGGTGTTCGGCGCCGTCGCCATCGACACCATCGCCGGGCCGAGCGAGGTGCTCATCGTCGCGGACGACACGAACGACCCCTCCGTCGTCGCGGCGGACATGCTCGCCCAGGCGGAGCACGACGTGATGGCGACGAGCGTGCTCGTGACGGACTCCCCCGCGCTGGCGGACGCCGTGGCGCGGGAGCTGGAGCGTCAGCTGCCGCTGCTGCCGCGGGAGGACATTGCCCGCGCATCAATCGAAAACAACGGCAAGATCGTCGTGGTCCGGTCGCTCGACGACGCCATGGACTGCGCGAACGAAATCGCGCCGGAGCATCTGGAGATCTGCGTGGACGACCCGTTTTCCTATCTCGGCAAGGTAAAAAACGCGGGATCCATCTTCCTCGGCAAGCACGCGCCGGAGGCGCTGGGCGATTATCTCGCCGGGCCGAACCACACCCTGCCGACGACCGGAACGGCGAAATTCGGCAGCCCCCTGTCCGTGGACGATTTCGTGAAAAAGTCGCAGTACACCTACTATTCCCGCGAGGCGCTCGCCGACGTGCGCGCGGGGCTGATGCTGTTCGCGGAGGAGGAGGGCCTGCACGGCCACGCGCGCAGCGTGGGCATCCGGTTTGAGGAGGACGCGCCATGAGTCGGTTTTTCTCCCCCGGCCACGCCGCGCTCCGGCCCTACACGCCCGGCGAACAGCCAAAGGATCAGCAGTATGTAAAGCTGAACACGAACGAGTCGCCGTTCCCGCCGGCCCCCGGCGTGGTCGAGGCCGCGGCGCGGGAGGCGGCGCGGCTCCAGCTCTACTCCGATCCGGAGAGCGCGGCGGTGACGAAGGCGGTCGCGGATTTTTACGGCGTCGCGCCGGCGCAGGTGCTGATGACGAACGGGTCGGACGAGATTTTGAACTTCGCCTTTCAGGCGTTTGGCGACGCGCGCACCGGCTTTGTGTTCCCGGACATCACCTACGGCTTTTACCCCGTGTTCGCGGCGCTGAACCATGTGCCGTACCGGGAGGTCCCGCTGCGGGACGATTTTTCCATCGACGCGCGCGCCTACTGCGGCGCGGGCGCGAACATCGTCATTGCAAACCCCAACGCGCCGACGGGGCTGCCGCTCCCGGTTGCGGAGATCGAGCGGATCGTGCGCGCGAACCCGGACCACGTCGTGGTCATTGACGAGGCGTACATCGACTTTGGCGGCGAGAGCTGCATCCCGCTCATCGCGCGCTATGACAACCTGCTCGTGACGCGCACCTTTTCCAAATCGCGCAGTCTCGCCGGCGGCCGGCTCGGCTTCGGCGTCGCGTGCGAAAGCCTGATCCGGGACCTGAACACCATCAAATATTCCACCAACCCCTACAACGTCAACCGCATGACCGCGGCGGCCGGGGCCGCCGCCATCGCGGAGGATGCGTACTATCGCGAAAAACTCCGCGTGATCGCGGAAAATCGCGCGTTCACGACGGCGGAGCTGCGCCGCCGGGGCTTCACGGTGCTCGATTCGGCGGCAAACTTCGTCTTTGCGCGCGCGAATTTCACCTCCGGCGCGGCGCTGTATCAGGGGCTGAAGGCGCGCGGCGTGCTCATCCGGCACTGGGACGCGCCGCGCATCGCGGCCTGGTGCCGCATCACCATCGGCGCCAGAGAACAGATGGAAACGCTGCTCGCGGCAGTGGACGACATGATGAAGGAGGCATCCAGATGAGAACTTCCACCATCCAGCGCAAAACGGCGGAGACGCGCGTTGAGCTGACGCTGCGGCTCGACGGCTCCGGCAAGGCGGACATCGCCACCGGCGTCGGCTTTCTCGACCATATGCTCACGCTTTTCGCGTCGCACGGGCGGTTTGATCTCAGCGTCGCCTGCCAGGGCGACACGGCCGTGGACGATCACCACAGCGTGGAGGACATCGGCATCGCGCTGGGGCAGGCGTTTCGCGCGGCGCTCGGCGACAAGCGCGGCATCCGCCGCTACGGGGACGTGACGCTCCCGATGGACGAGGCGCTCGTGCTCTGCGCGGTCGATCTCTCCGGGCGGAGCTGCCTGCGCTGCGCGCTCAGCATCCCCACGGAAAAGGTCGGCACGTTCGACACCGAGCTGGTTGCGGAATTTCTCGCGGCCTTTGCCCGCGAGGCGGCGCTGACGCTGCACGTCCGCCAGCTTGACGGGACCAATTCGCACCACATCATCGAGGCCGTGTTCAAGGCGCTCGCCCGCGCGCTGCGCGCGGCGGCCGCCATCGACCCCGCCGCGGCAGGCGCCGTGCCGTCCACGAAGGGGCTGCTGTGATGATCGCCATCGTGGATTACGGCGTGGGAAATCTCTTTTCCTTGCGCAGCTCGCTTGCGCGCATCGGCGCCAAGGCTGTCGTCACCGGCGACGCGGAGACGCTTTGCGCCGCGGATAAGATCATCCTCCCCGGCGTCGGCGCGTTCGCGGACGCGGCGGAAAAGCTTCGCGGCACCGGCCTGGGCGACGTGGTCGTCCGCCAGGCGCGGCGGGGCAGGGACGTGCTCGGCATCTGCCTCGGCATGCAGCTTCTCTTTGACCGCAGCTTTGAATACGGCGAGCACGCGGGCCTCGGCCTCCTCCACGGCGACGTGGCCGATCTCTCTGCCGACATTCCCGCCGCGCTCAAGGTGCCACACATCGGCTGGAACGCGCTGCATCTGACGCGGCCGGAGCATCCGCTGCTGCGCCATGTCCGCGAGGGCGACTGCGTCTATTTTGTCCACAGCTTTTACGCCAAAAACTGCGCCGCCTCCACGATTGCCACGGCGGAGTACGGCGTTTCAGTCACGGCGGCGGTCGCGGACGGGAATGTGATGGGCTGTCAGTTCCACCCCGAAAAAAGCGGGCGCGTGGGGCTGAACATCCTGCGCGCGTTCTGCGGATTGGAGGCGGCGGTATGATCCTGCTGCCGGCAATTGATCTCTACGAAGGCAAGGCCGTGCGCCTCTATCAGGGCGACTACCGGCAGATGACGGTCTACGGCGAGGACGCGGCGGCGTTCGCCGCGGCGTTTGCCGCGGCGGGCGCGCAGTGGGTGCACATGGTCGATCTGGAGGGCGCGCGCGACGGCACGACGCCGAATTTTCAAACGGTCGCGCGCGTGGCGCGCGCGGGCGCGCTGCGCGTTGAAATCGGCGGCGGCATCCGCACGGACGACGCCGTTTCGCGCTATCTCGACGCGGGCGTCGCGCGCGTCATCCTCGGCACGGCGGCGCTCCGGGACCGCGCGTTTCTGGAGCGGATGCTCGCCGCCCACGGCGCGCGCGTCGCCGTGGGTGTGGACTGCCGGGACGGGCTGGTCGCCACCCACGGCTGGACGGAGACGAGCGCGGTCCCCTGCGAGGCGTTCTGCGCGGAGCTGGAGCGGCTCGGCGTGCAGACCATCATCGTGACGGACATTTCGCGCGACGGCGCGATGCGCGGCGCGAACCGGACCCTGTATCAAGCGCTGCGCGCGCGCTTTGCCATGGACCTCATCGCGTCCGGCGGCGTGTCGTCGCTGGACGATGTCCGCGCGCTGCGCGACGCGGGCCTGTACGGCGCGATTCTCGGCAAGGCGTACTATACCGGCGCGATCGAGCTGAAAGCGGCATTGGAGGCGGCAGTATGATTACCAAACGCATCATCCCCTGTCTCGACGTGAAGGACGGCAGGGTCGTCAAGGGCGTGAACTTTCTGGGCCTGCACGACGTGTCCGACCCCGTGAAGCTCGCGCAGTATTACTCCGACAACGGCGCGGACGAGTTGGTGTTCTACGACATCACCGCGTCCCACGAGGAGCGCGCGCTGTTCACGGATATCCTCACGCGCGTGGCGGAGACGATCTTCATCCCGCTCACGGTCGGCGGCGGCATCAACACCCTCGCCGATTTTGACCGCGTGCTCAAATGCGGCGCGGACAAGGTGAGCGTCAACTCCGGCGCGATTCGCGACAGGGCGCTCATCGGCGCGGCGGCGAAGCGCTACGGCGACCAGTGCGTGGTGCTCTCCGTGGACGCAAAGCGCGTGGACGGGCGGTTTCGCGTCTTCGCCAGGGGCGGGCGCGAGGACACCGGCCTGGACGCGATCGAGTGGATTCGGCGCGGCGTGGGCGACGGCGCGGGCGAGATCGTCCTGAATTCCATCGACACCGACGGCGTAAAGCGCGGCTTCGATCTGGAGATGCTCGACGCCGTGTGTCAGGCCGTGAACGTGCCGGTCGTCGCCTCCGGCGGCGCGGGCGGCGCCGCGGATTTTGTGGCGCTGTTTCAGACGCTTCCGAAGGTGGACGCGGGCCTTGCCGCCTCGATCTTTCATTTTGGCGAGGTCACGATCCCCGCGCTGAAGGCCGCGCTCGCGGAGAACGGCATCCCGGTCAGACGCTGACAAACACCTGTGTATTGTCAAGGCGCGCGGTGTGTTGTATAATATCCGCAATACGACAGATTGCAGGCGCCGGGAGATGCTGTCGCTTGTATGAGCGCGCATTTTGACCGCGCACAAGGAGGGAAAGCCATGCTGGATATCGAAAGTCTGCGCTATGACGACCGGGGCCTGATTCCCGCGGTCGTCGTAGACACGGAAACCGGACAGGTGCTCATGCTCGCGTATATGAATGCGGAGAGCCTGCGCATCTCGATGGACGAGGGGCGCACCTGCTTCTGGAGCCGCAGCCGGCAGGCGCTTTGGCGAAAGGGCGAGACGAGCGGCAGCGTGCAGCACATCGTGTCCATCACCGCCGATTGCGACGCGGACGCGCTCGTGATCGAGGTGCGAAAGGACGGGCCCGCCTGCCACACGGGCGCGGAGTCCTGCTTCTTCCAGCCGGTGTATGCGGGCACGGCGCAGCCGGGCTTCACCTACGCATCGCTCATGGAGCTGCTCCGCACGCGAAGGGACGCGCCCGTCGAGGGGTCGTATACGTCTTATCTCTTCGAAAAAGGGCTGGACAAAATCCTCAAGAAAGTCGGCGAGGAAGCCACGGAGGTCATCATCGCGGCGAAAGACCGCGACAGGGAGAACACCGTCTACGAGCTGGCGGATCTCCTGTATCACGCGATGGTGCTTATGCTGGAACTGGACCTGGATCCGGACGACGTGCGCCGCGAGCTGGCGTCCCGCCACGTGATCGACAAAAAAGTGAAACAGGAGAAAATGGTATGATTTTATATTCCCTCCACAACCACTCCACCTTCGACGATGGGACCGCCTCGCCGGAGGCAATGGTGCGCGCCGCGATTGACGCGGGGCTTTCCGCTGTCGGCATCAGCACGCACAGCCCGCTGCCGGACGAGGACTGGACGACGCCGGTGGAACGCATGAGCGAGTACCGCTCGGAGATGGCGCGGCTGCAGGCGGCCTACGCCGACCAGATCAACGTGTACTGCGGCCTGGAGTACGATCTCTGCTCCGTGCCGAATTTCGTGGGCTTTGACTATGTGATCGCGTCCGTGCACGCGCTGGACGCGGGCGGCCAGCGCTGGTCGGTGGACGCGACGCGCGCGACATCCAGGCGCATGATCGCGACCGCCTTTGACGGCGACAGCGACGCGGCCGCACAGGAATATTTCCGCCGCGTCGCGGAAATCGCGGATATTCCGGCGGCGGATATTGTCGGCCACTTTGATCTGCTGACAAAGTTTGACGAGCCGGACCCGCTGTACCGCACGGACAGCCCCGCCTATCGCGCCGCGGCGCTGGAGGCGATGGAAACGCTGGTGCACGCCGGCAAGATTTTCGAGCTGAACACCGGCGCGGTCAGCCGCGGGCTCCGCACGGAGTTTTATCCCGCGCCGCCGCTGCTCGCCGCGCTGCGGGAGATGGGCGGAAGACTGACCGTCTCCTCCGACGCGCACGAGCCGGACGCGATTGTCTACGGCTTTGACGCCGCCGAGGCGCTCGTGCGCAAGGCAGGCTTCAAAGAGCTGTGGCAATTCAACGGACGCTCGTTTACGCCAAAGCATCTGTAAACCGCCCACCCCCGAATGAAACAGCAAGCCGGACGACTGCCGCGCAGTCGTCCGGCTTGCTTTGGTTTCAGGGCAGCGCGTTCAGCAGCGCCGCGCAGCCGCGCGCGATGTCGCGGTAGGCCGTCTCAAAGTCCCCGGTATACCACGGATCGGCGATGGCGGCGCCGCTCCCGGCAAAGGAGAGCAGCGCGCGCACCTTGTCGTCCGGGTCGTCCGGAAAGATGCGGCGGAGGTTGCGGCGGCTGTTCTCGTCCATGAGAATCAGCCAGTCGTACCGGTCGTAATCGCGCGGAGCGACCTGCCGCGCCTGCCGCGGCGAAAACGGAATCCCATGCGCGCGCAGCACCGCCTTTGCCGGCGGGTACATGTCGTTTCCAAGCTCTTCGCGGCTCGTGGCGGCGGAGTCGGCCTGAAACGCCGCGGCCCGCCCCGCGCGCCGCGCCATGTCCTTGAAGACAAATTCCGCCATCGGCGAGCGGCAGATATTGCCGTGGCA
>CACWHX010000051.1 GCA_902760845.1 Oscillospiraceae bacterium | reverse complement strand
TCTCGGCGGTGTAGAGGACGCGTATCTGGAAATGCAGCGCCGCATCCTGGAAAGCTAAGATGGCAGGGATTCATGAAGAATGCGGTGTGTTCGGGATTTTCTCCCCACAACGCACGGATTTGGCTACAGTTTTTATTTCGTCAAAGGCCAGCTTGGTACCAAATGACTGTGAAAATTTAGATGCTGAAATCGAATTCCTCGAAAAAATAGTTGCATCAGAGTTATTACATTTACGGCTATGATTGGCTTCAGAATGAGGAGGCGCAAGACAGGAAGCGACTGATTGCAGAGCATCCGATGCAATTTCTTTATCTGACAAAACCGTCTAACAAGGGGACCATTCACACGGCGCAGATGCTGGAAGAAGCGGCCGACCCGGAGGAACGTGCCGCAATATGGATTGCCGCGACTGCGTTTGAGCTGATGGATAAGAATGTGGGAAATGGGGTGCCCCGCTATGCAAGCCAATTGTTTAATGCCGCGTCAGTCTTTCTCGGCGAACGCTTCTATCTGTGGCACCACGCGATGCGGAGACGGGTCCCGGAGCTCCTGATACCATATACCGTGCTTGACAGTTTGCATTGTGACTGCGCCGAGACCGTCATGGGACTTATCCAGATGAATGTCCTGATGCTGAAGGGGTCTTATTCCGTGCTGCGTTATTCATCCATAAGCGACGAGGAGATTGCGCGCGCGAAGCAGGCCGGTAAGCTTCGTCTGCGCCGGTAACAGCTTCCGGATCTTCTGCTTCTCAGCGCGGTCCGCGTACGACAGCGAGCGGGGGAATTCCTCCCCGCTCGCGCAGTTTGTCAAAAAGGCCTCGCGCGGCTTCGCCGTGGGGCAAAAATACTTCTCGCGGAATGGATTGCCCTCATATTGCGAATCGCATTCGCAAACGAGGGCAAGGAATGCAGCGCAATCCACTCCCTGTCGAAATATTTTTCGACAGGTTCGGCGAGCGGGGAATTCCTCCCCGCTCGCGTTTGTTTCGCGCGGGGTTTGTCCGGCGGCGCGCGAATTGAGCGGCATTGCTGCGAGGATAAATTTGGAAGAAAAGTTGACATGGGACAGTATTTTCGTTATAATGTCCATGATTGCTCTAAGGCATTTGTGGAATCCGCCGGTCCGAGCGTTCGGGCGGCGAGGAGGAACCGACCATGAAATTTTCTGCAGACGACAAGATGAAAACCCTTTTGCAGTCGCCGGAGGCGGTGGCCGTGCTGGAGCGACACTTTCCCAAAATTCTCAAAAACCCGGCGCTGCAGATGACCTCCGGCATGACGCTGCGCGCGGTCGCGCGCTTTGCCCGATCGGGGCTCACGCCGGAGCTGCTCGCCCAAATCGACGAAGAGCTGCGCGCGCTGCCCGATGACGCGGCGCCGGCCGAAGCAGATGCGGTTTCCGACTGAGGCGGAAACCGCGTTTGATATGGAGGACGATTTTATGACACCATCTCTGCCGCCCCTGAAGCGCATCGCCGCGATCCACGATCTTTCCGGTCTCGGCAAATGCTCGCTCACCGTGGCGCTGCCGGTCATCTCCGCCACGGGCGTGGAGTGCGCGTGCATCCCCACGGCGGTGCTCAGTACCCACACCGGGGAGTTCACCGGCTGGACGCTGCGCGACCTGACGGACGACATGCTCCCCATCGCGCACCACTGGAAGCGCACGGGGGCGACGTTCGCCGGCGTGTACTCCGGCTATCTCGCGTCGCCGGAGCAGGCGGAAACGCTGGAGCGGATCTTTGCGCTGCTTGTCGGGCCGGAAACGCTGACGGTTGTGGACCCCGTGATGGCTGACAACGGCAGCTATTATTCCAACCTGGACGACCGCATGTGCAGCGCGTTTCGCAGGCTGATTGCCCACGCGGACGTCGTCACGCCGAACGTGACGGAGGCGGCGCTCCTGGCGGGGCTCGCCTACGAGCCGGAAAAACACAGCAGCGCCTACCTGCAGGCGCTGTTCGACGCGCTGCGCGTGCTCGGGCCGCGGATCGTCACGATCACGGGCGTGCGCCCGGAGACGGGCGTCATCGGCAACGTCGCCTTCGACTGCCGGACGGGGGAGGCGTTTTCCTGCATGCGTCCGGCCCACTCCGGCGTTTTTTATGGTACGGGCGATCTCTTCGCCGCGTCCCTGGCGGCGCTGCTCGTGCGCGGCGCGCCGCTGCAAAAGGCGCTGGAGACCGCCACGCTGCTCACGGATGACAGCATCTGCCGCAGCTTGTGCCACGACACGCCGCGGCGCTTCGGCGTGGACTTTGAGGGCGCGCTGCCGCAATATATCCGCCGGGTGGAGGAAATCTTTGCATAGAGGCGGCCGCGCCGCCTTGGATACGCTCCCTCGTTGGGAGACGGAGAAAAACAAGCGG
The DNA here is from genome assembly GCA_902760845.1 of Oscillospiraceae bacterium. GTDB lineage: Bacteria > Bacillota > Clostridia > Oscillospirales > Oscillospiraceae > CAG-103. The sequence continues at coordinate 10,051 of CACWHX010000051.1, read as the reverse complement.
CTGTTTGGACAGACAAAATCCCACCGGACGCATTTGCGCCCGGTGGGATTCTCCATTTTAAAAGATGCTCGGCATATCCAGATAGTGCACCGTCATGGACGCCTTTGCAATCAGCGTGCCGTCGTCGTTGAACACCTCCGCCTCCACGAGGCCGGTGGTCTTGCCCTCCTTGACGACGTGCCCCTTTGCCGTGAGCTTTTCCGTGTTCGTGCCCGGGCGCAGATAGTAGATGGAGGCGTTCTGCGTGACCGACATGCGCCCGCCGGTGCGCGCGGCCGCGCCTGTGGCCACATCGCACAGCGAAAAGATCAGCCCGCCGTGCGCCATGTTGAGCGGATTCACGCTGTTTTTCGTGAGCGTGACCTCCACGACGCTCTCGCCGTCGTCCAGATCAATCAGCCGAATCCCGTTGTGACTGTTAAAATTCTCCCAGCTTTGATACTGCTCCAGACTTTTCTGCCTGATTTCAGGAAGCATGCGACGATCAACCCCTGTTCTGTCTCATTCTGTAACAGGAGATATCGTACCACGTTCTTCGTGCTTCGTCAACACGATCTTCCCATCCTGCACGTCGCACAGGACCGTATCGCCGGACCGGAGCGAGCCGTCCAGCAGCATGGCCGCCGCCGGGTCTTCAATCGCCGTCTGGATGGCGCGACGCAGCGGGCGCGCGCCGTAGACCGGGTCGAACCCCGCCTCGGCGACCGCGTCCAGCGCCGCCTCCGGCACCGTGAGATGCACGCCCGCCTGCTCCATCCGCTGCCCGACCGTGCACAGCAGCTTCTGCGCGATTTCGCGCAGGTCCTCCCGCGTGAGGCGGTGGAACACGATGATCTCGTCCACGCGGTTGAGAAACTCCGGGCGAAACGTCTTTTTGAGGTCCGCCATGACCATGCTGCGAATCTCCGCGTCCGTGCGGCCGTCCCCGCTTTTCGCCGCCGCGCTGAAGCCGAGCGGGCCGCGGCTGTCGGTGATGGCCTTGGCGCCGGTGTTGGAGGTCATGACCACGACCGTGTTGCGAAAATCCACGACGCGGCCGAGCGAATCCGTCAGTCGGCCGTCCTCCATGACCTGCAAGAGCAGGTTGAATACGTCCTCGTGCGCCTTTTCGATCTCGTCGAACAGCACGACGGAATACGGCTTGCGCCGCACCTTCTCCGTGAGCTGGCCGCCCTCCTCGTGGCCGACGTAGCCCGGCGGCGAGCCGATGAGGCGCGAGGTCGAGTGCCGCTCCATATACTCCGACATATCCACGCGGATGAGCGCCTTTTCGTCGCCGAAAAGCGCCTGCGCCAGCGCGCGGCAGAGCTCCGTTTTGCCCACGCCCGTGGGGCCGAGAAAGAGGAAGCTGCCGATGGGGCGGTTCGGGTCGCCAAGCCCCACGCGGCTGCGCCGGATCGCGTTTGACACGGCGCGCACGGCTTCCTCCTGTCCCACCACGCGGCGGCGCAGCTCCGTTTCCATGTGCAGCAGCTGGCTGCTCTCGTCCTCCGTGATGCCCGCCACGGGGATCCCCGTCCAGAGTGCGACGATCTCCGCCACATCCTCGCGCGTGACGGCGCGTGTCGGGCCGGCGGCCGTCTGCTCCCACGCGCTGCGCGTGTGCTCCAGCTTCTCGCGCAGGCGCTGCTCGCGGTCGCGCAGGAACGCCGCCTGCTCAAACTGCCGCGCGCGCACGGCCTGCTCCAGCTCCCGCGTGCAGACCGAGATGCGCTGCTCCAGCGTGTGCGTCTGCTCCGGCAGTGTCAGCGCCTGCATCCGCACGCGCGAGGCCGCCTCGTCCACAAGGTCGATGGCCTTGTCCGGCAGCCACCGGTCGCCGATATACCGCACCGAGAGCGACACCGCCGCCTCGAGCGCCTCGTCCGAAATTTTCAGCTTGTGGTGATTCTCCAGCTTTTCGCGCAGGCCCTGGAGGATGTGCATGCTCTCCTCCGGCGTCGGCTCCGCGATGCGCACGGGCTGAAAACGCCGCTCCAGCGCGGCGTCCTTCTCGATGTGGCGGCGATACTCCTCCAGCGTCGTCGCGCCGATGATCTGCAGCTCGTCGCGCCCGAGCGCGGGCTTGAGAATGTTCGCCGCGTCGATTGCCCCCTCGGCGGAGCCGGCGCCGACGATGGTGTGCAGCTCGTCGATGAAGAGGATGATGTTCCCCGCGCGCTGCACCTCGCGCAGCACGCACTTGACGCGCTCTTCAAAATCGCCGCGGTACTTCGTCCCGGCGAGCATCGCCGTGAGATCGAGCCCCACGACGCGCTTGCGCTTGAGATCCTCCGGCACCGCGCCGGCCGCGATGCGCTGCGCCAGCGCCTCGGCCACCGCCGTCTTGCCGACGCCGGGCTCGCCGACGAGAACGGGATTGTTCTTGCTGCGCCGCGAGAGGATCTGGATGGCGCGCTCGATCTCATGCTCGCGCCCGATGACCGGGTCCATGCCGCCCCGGGCCGCAAGCTCCGTGAGGTCGCGGCCGTACTGGTCAAGCGTCTTGGTCTCCACCCGGCGCACCGCGGCGCGACTGCTCGTGCTCTGGTGCGCGCGCGGCTGCGGCTCCGATCGGCCAAACACGTCCAGAATCTCCGTGTAGAGGCCGTTCAGGTCGCCGCCCGCGGCCACGATGATGCGCGCGCCGGCGCAGTCATATTCCCGCAGGATGCCCATGAGCATGTGCTCCGTGCCGACGTAGCAGTGGCCCAGCCGCGCCGCGTCCTCCGCCGCCAGCTCGATCACGCGCTTTGCCCGCGGCGTGAGCCCCTGCTCCGGCGTGCCGGGCACGCCGCGCCCCACGGTCTCCGTCACCATGCGGGTCAGCGTCGCTTCCGTGAGCCCGCTGCCGTTCAGGATCCGGGCGCCCAGCCCGTCGCCCTCCCGGATGATGCCGAGCAGAAGATGCTCTGTTCCGACATAGCTGTGTCCCATCGCCATGGCCGCATCGTGCGCCTTGGTGATCGCGGTGGACGCCCGCTGTGTGAATCTGTCGCTGCCGCGCATACGTATAACTGCCTCCTGTCCCTGTGTCGCTTCCCCTATTATCCGCTTTTCGGCACAAGGATCGTGCCGAAACCGGTTGGGCGCCTTAATATTCTTTCCAGACGAGGCAGGATTTTAGTCACCGCGTTTTGGAAAATGTCCAATTGGGCGTTGATTTTTTCGCGGATTGTGCTACAATGCACTTGTTAGCATGGATTCATGCTTCCTTGAATACGTGTAATAGGAGGTACATTGTAATGGCATACGTGATTTCTGACGATTGCGTGAAGTGCGGCACCTGTGCTGCCGGATGTCCCGCAGAGGCCATCACCGAGGGCGCTGACAAGTACGTCATCGACACCGACGCCTGCCTGGAGTGCGGCACCTGCGCGGCAAACTGCCCGGTCGGCGCAATCAGCGTGTGAGCGCAGACGAATCTGTAGAAAAACCGGCGATATGCACCCCTTGCATATCGCCGGCTTTTCCTTTATTCTATAATAAGGTGATGATCTATGGCGGAAGCGCGTTTGGAATATGACGAGCTGTGGCCGGGCGCGCGGTTTCTGCGATCGGGCGACGGGTTTTCCCTTGGCACGGATTCTGTGCTGCTGGCCGCGTTCGCCGGCGGGACGCGCGTGCGCCGGCTGGCCGATCTCGGCTGCGGCGCGGGCGTTTTGACCGTGCTGCTGCTGCAAAAGCTGCCGGAGGCGGCCGCCTTCGGCATCGAGCTGCAGGCGGACGCGGCGGCGCTTTGCCGCGAAAATCTGGCGCTGAACGGCCTGTCGCACCGGGCGGAGATTCGCACGGGCGATCTGCGCGACCGGAGTACGCTGCCGGAGGCGGGGGCGTTTGATCTCGTCGCGGCAAATCCGCCCTATTTTCCCGCCGGGAGCGGGTATACCGCGCCGGACGAGCGGCGCGGCACCGCGCGCGACGAGCGCTGCTGCACGCTGCGGGACATCTGTGCGGCGGCGGCCTATCTCTGCCGGTGGGGCGGCGCGTTCGCGGTCGTGCACCGGCCGGAGCGCCTGTCGGAGCTGTTTTGCGCGATGACGGACTGCGGGCTGGAGCCGAAGCGCCTGCGCATGGTGTGCCGCACGGCGGGCGACGCGCCGAGTCTCGTGCTGGCGGAGGGCCGCCGCGGCGGGAAGCCGGGACTCACGATCCTGCCGCCGCTCGCGCTGTATGACGCGGGCGGCGCCGAGTCCGCCGAGCTTCAAAAAATCTACCACAAGGAGCAACAGCCATGAGCGGAACCCTCTATCTCGTCGCCACGCCGATCGGCAATCTGGGCGATCTCTCCGTGCGCGCGCTGGACACGCTGCGCGGCGCGGATTTCATCGCCGCCGAGGATACGCGCGTTACAGCGAAGCTCCTGCGCCATTTTGAGATCAAGAAGCCCTGCGTGAGCTATTACGAGCACAACAAGCATGCCAGCGGGGAAAAAATCCTCGCACGGCTGCTCGCGGGCGAGACCTGCGCGCTTGTGACCGACGCGGGCACCCCCGCCATCTCCGACCCCGGCGAGGATTTGGTGCGCCTGTGCGCCCAAAACGGCGTGCCGGTCGTCGCGATCCCCGGCTGCTGCGCGGCGGTGACGGCGCTGGCCGTGTCGGGTCTGCCGACGCAGCGGTTCTGCTTTGAGGGGTTTCTCGCCGCCTCGGGCAGGCACCGCACCGAACGGCTGGCACAGCTCAAGACAGAGCCGCGCACGATGATCTTCTACGAGGCGCCGCACAAGCTGCTGCGCACGCTGGAGGACCTGCTCGACACGTTCGGCGACCGGGACATCACGCTCTGCCGGGAGCTGACCAAGCTGCACGAGGAGACGCTGCGCACCACGATCCGCGGCGCGCTGGAGCACTTCCGGGAGACTGCGCCCAAGGGGGAGTTCGTGCTCATCGTGCGCGGCGCGCGGCCGGAGGCGGAGGCGTGCTCCGAGGCGGACGCGCTCGCGCGCGTGGCGCAGCTTCAGCGCGAGGGATTGTCGCTGAAAGACGCCTGCAGGCAGGCCGCCGCCGAGACCGGCCTGGCCAAGAACGCGCTCTATCGCGCCGCGCTCGACCAGGGATGAACGCGCGGGGCCGGCCTTGACAGACGCCGAAAAAGCGCGTATGATGATTGCACTTATCCGTGTTTGATAAGAAAAAAACGAACAGGAGAACACAAAATGAAAAAGTATCTTAGCTTTTTGCTTGCCTGCGTGCTGGTGCTCGGTGCGCTGAGCGGCTGCAGCTCCTCGGGAAACGACGCGGCCGAGACGCCGGAGCCCGCCGTCACGGAGCCTGCGCAGGAGACGACGCCGGACGCCGCGGAGACACCGGAGGCCGCCGAATTTACCCGCGGCACCGTGACGGACGGCGTGTACACAAACGACTTTGCCGCAATCGCTTTCGCCATCCCCGATGGCTGGATCGTGGCCGACGACGATACGATCACGCAGATCATGGGCGCCGGAACGTCGTTCGTGAGCGACGATCCCGAGCAGCTGCAGGCCACGCTGGAAGCGGGGTCCGCCATTGATATGCTCGCTTACGACGAGGCGACCGGCGAGAATATCACCGTTACGTATGAGGACCTCACCGGCAAAGTGCTTGCCTCCTCGCTCACGGAAAAGGCCTATATCACCCTCGCAGCCAACTCGCTCTCGTCGCTCGGCAACATGTCCGCCGAGATCACAAGCGGCGACTATGTCACGCTTGGCGGCCAGCAGTATTACAAGGCCATTCTTGCGACAACCTACACCGATTATGACATGACGGTGGACCTCTATTACTATGTCCGCCTGGTCGGCCCGGTGGCCGCGGTCATCTCCGGACAGAGCGATCTGGACGCCTGCTTCCTCGAATACACCCCCGGCGCATGACACTGAGCTTTGCAAAAGAGAGCCGCTTTGCGGCTCTCTTTTGCATTACGCACGCTCCATCGCCCTCGGCTGCGCCTTGGTTGGCGTGGGTGCGCGTGGGAGTTTTTATGGTGCGGTCACCAGCTCCGTTCCGGGGTAGTAGTGCGAGAGAATGTCCGCATAGCCGCTGCCGGCCTTTGCCATGACGTTCGCGCCGTATTGACTCATGCCGACGCCGTGGCCGTAGCCGGTGACGGTGAAGTGAAACACGCCGTCGGCGTACTGGACGGTGTAGGCGGTCGAGCGCAGGGAGAGAAGCCGCCGCATCTCGGCGCCTGTGAGCGTCTCTCCGCCGACGGCCTGCGTGGAGACGCGGCCGCTCTCGTCATACGCGGCTTCGCCCAGCCACTGCGCGGCGTCTCCGTCGAGCGCGCAGCTCGGGTGCGCCGCAAGGATGGCCGCGCGAAAATCGTCCGCCGAAACGTCCACGGCGGAGACATAGTTCGGCACATCCGCCGCCGTCTCCGGCGAGGAGACGGACACGAGATACGGCAGCGCGCCCCAGAGCGCCTCGCTGCTCTCCGTCGTTCCGGCGGAGGAGGAGTGGAACACCGCGCGGATCGGCTCGCCGTCATAGACAAGGTATTGCCCGTCCGTCTCCGAAACAGCGGCGCGGGTCCGCGCGAGATTTTCATCCGCCTCGCCGCCCCATTTTTCCCGCAGCGCTGCCTCTGACGCCCATGCGCAGCAGCAGGTGGGATCGGTGCACAGGTCCGCGTCGGGATGGTTCTGCGCGTGGTGCGCCGCGCGGTCAAGAATGTAGGTGCGCGCCGCGACCGCCTGGGCGCGCAGCGCCTCCGGCTCAAAGGAGGCGGGCATCTCGGCGGCAACCACGCCGGGCAGCCACTCGGTCATGGAGACCGCGCGCGTTTCCCCGCCCTGCAGGACGGTGAGCGTCGTGTCCGCGTCACGCGATGGGGCGGCGCTTTCCGGCGCCGGCTGCGCCGTGATGCGCACCGCGAACCAGGAGATCCCCAGCGTCAGGAGCAGCAGTGCCAGCGCCAGCAAAAAGATTTTCCGCAAGGGCGTCCCTCCTTCTTGACGGCGGCGAAAATTGCGTATACAATGAGGCCGTGTATTGAATTTTATTGGGATGGATTTGATTTTATGCGAAAGAATGCGCTGACCATATGCGGGAGCACGTGCGTCCTGGGCGCTTTTGGCGTTTTTCTCCGATGGGTGCAGAATCAGGTGTGCTTCGACCCGGAAACCGGGCTGGCCGTGAGCGGGAAGGTGTGGCCATACCTGACGGTGCTTTGGATTGTAGTTGCCGCCGCCGTGCTTGGCGCGCAGTGCCAGCGGATGAAAAACAGGGAGCGGACGCACCGTCCGGAGACCTTTGCCGAGGCGTTCGTCGCGGAGCGCCCGGCCGCCGCAATCGCGGCGGTCTGCTGCGGCGTGCTCATGGCGGCGGGCAGCGCGGTACTGTTCGCGACGGTGCCGTCGAGCGAGCGACAGCAGGTTCTGCTGCGTCTGCTGGCGGGCTTTGGCGTGCTGACGGGCATCGCGTTTCCGGTGCAGCTGCGCAGCACGGGCGAGGAGCCGCCCCCCGCGGGGACGGCGGTGGCGGCCACGGTGCCGATTGTGCTGTTTGCTTTCTGGCTGGTCGTGAGCTATAAGACGCATATCGTGAACCCCACGATATCCGCCTATTCGGTAGAGATTTTGGCGCTGAGCGCCGCCACGATCGCGTTTTACCAGGTCGCCGGCTTTGCCTACGCGCGGCCGAAGGCGATTCGCGCGGTATTCTGGTGCCAGTTTGCGGCGTTCCTCTGCCTGATGACGCTGGCGGACAGCCGCTATACCGGCGAGCAGATCATGCTCGTTGCCGCCGCGGCGATGCTGCTGCTGCAATCGTGGCTGGTGGTGTCAAACATCAAACCCATAGAGGAATAAAAAATCGCTGCGAACGCTGTGAGGCTTCTTTGACGGGCTCAAAAAAATCGCTGCTCAGGATGAGCAGCGATTTTTTGATACTTAAGATGTTTACTCCAGCGAGATCATATAGTAGTAAACCGGCTGGCCGCCGCTGACGACGTTTACATCCGCGTCCGGGAACGCATGCCCCAGCGAGACGCCGGCGTCCTCCGCGTCTCCCTGCGCCACGTCCTCGCCGTAGTAGACGGAGATGATCTCCGGCTCCAGCGGCTCGGCCGCCTCGACCACGGCCTGAAGCAGCGCGGCAAAGTCCGTGAAGTTGCCGATCAGCGCGCCGTCGAGCAGGGCGAGAAATTCGCCCGCGTGGATATCGTGCCCGTCAAAATCCGAGTCACGCGCGGCGTAGGTCACGAGTACGGTGTGCACGGCGTCGGCCGCTTCGACGAGCGCCTCGCGAATCTGCTCCGGCGTGCCGGAGGGATCGAGCGCCAGCAGCGCGGCAATGCCCTGCGGCACGGTGCCGGTCGGCACGACGACGACCTGCTTCCCGGTGAGCCGGGCGCACTGCTCCGCCGCCATGATGATGTTTTTGTTGTTGGGAAGAATGAATACGGTCTCTGCCGGGGTTTTGTTCACCTCGACGAGAATGTCCTCCGTGGAGGGATTCATGGTCTGCCCGCCGGTGACGACCCGGTCCGCGCCCAGCTCCTGAAAAATCTCCGCCATGCCGGTGCCAGCGCAGACGGCCACGACGCCGTACTGCTTTTCCGCCGGGGCAATCTCCGGCTCGGCGGGCGCGGGGGGATCCGCCTGCGCGTCGGCGGAGAGCGCGGTGTGCTGGTTGCGCATGTTTTCGATCTTCACGGTCTGCAGTGGGCCATAGGTCAGCGCCTCGGTGAGCACCTCGCCGGGGACGTTCGTATGCACATGTACCTTGACGATCTCATCGTCGGACACGACGACGACGCAGTCGCCGATGTTCTCCAGGAAGGAGCGCAGCAGCTCCGGGGACTTCTGCGTTTCGCGCGCGGCGATAAACTCCGTGCAGTAGGCGAATGTGATCTCGCCCGTCTCAAATTCGGAAAAATCCGCGCCCGCGGGCGCCGGCTCCGTCTCGACGGGCAGCGCGGCCTGCACGGGGGCGGCTGCGCGCCCCTGCATCCACGCGAGCATCGCGTCGATCACGACGACGAAGCCCTGGCCGCCGGCGTCCACTACGCCCGCGCGCTCCAGCACGGGGTTCTGGTGGACCGTCTCCGCCAGCGCCTCCTTTGCCGCCTGCAGCAGGCACTCGAACATCAGCTCCAGGTCTGTGTTGTCCTTTGCGAACGCGACCGCGGCGTTGGCCGCGACGCGGCTCACGGTGAGGATCGTGCCCTCGGCGGGCTTCATGACGGCCTTGTATGCCGCGTCCACGCCGGAGGAGAGCGCCGCCGCGAATTCGGGCGCGTCGGCCGTCTCCTTGCCCTTGAGGGATTTGGAGATCCCGCGGAAGAGCAGGGAAAGGATCACGCCGGAGTTGCCGCGCGCGCCGCGCAGCAGCGCGTTCGCCGCGCACTTGGAGGCCTTGCCGATCTCGTCAAACGTCTCTTTCGAGAGCGCGATGGCGGCGGAGTTCATCGTCAGGCTCATGTTGGTGCCCGTGTCGCCGTCTGGCACGGGGAATACGTTCAGGTCGTTGATAATCTGCTTGTTTTCTTCCAGTGCCGCGTTTGCGCACAGGAACATTTCCCGGAATGAAGCGGCATCCATGATTTCTCTCAAAATGTGCACCTCCGAAGGGGGAGAATTCGATCGTTGCACAGCGGCTGCTGCGCGCTGCGCCGCGCCGGCCGGGCGCAATCGGGGATCAGCCGATCAGCATCGTGTCCACAAACACGTCCACCGACGAGACGGGGACGCCCGTGGCCTGATGGACCTTATAGCTTACCTCGCCGATAATGCTGTGGCCCAGCGCGGAGATATTCACGCCCTGGTCAACCGCAATATGCAGTTCCAGCGAAACGCTTCCATCCTCCTGAAATCTGGCGGCCACGCCCTTGGACATGGAATCGCGCCGCAGGAGCTGGAGCGGCCCTCCATCCTTGCTGACCATTCCCTTGACGCCAAAGCAGCTCGTGGCCGCATCCCCGGCGAGATTCGTAAAGACTTCGCTCGTGATGGTAATGGTGCCGTTCGCGTTTTCGATCGTGACCATTTCAACAGCTCCTTGTATTATAGAGTAGTAGTGTTTATAGACCCTCTCCAAGGTCTGTGCTACAATGCAGAGGATGCTGTGGATTGGTATTAGCTCCTACCGCA
>CACWHX010000050.1 GCA_902760845.1 Oscillospiraceae bacterium | reverse complement strand
TATGAAACAGCACTTCAAAAACAAATTTGCCCTGTCTGACCAGGGCGTAAAGGAATTGCTCCTTGGCATTTTGTCGGTCGTAGCGCAGAATCTGGCGCTGATGTTCCCGGTCACCCTGCTGTATCTCTTCACGGGAGACTACATCGACGGCGTAAACCTGCAAAGTCGCACGGGTTTTTATATCGCGGGCATTGCCGTCTGCCTGGTGCTCATCGTCCTGACAAGCATTTGGCAGTACAACACGGCGTATAAGGCGACCTACAAGGAATCGGCGACAAGAAGAATCTCTCTCGCGGAGAAGCTGCGCAAGCTCCCGCTCTCGTTCTTTGCCAAGAGAGACCTGGCGGACCTTACCAGCACCATCATGTCCGATGTGGAGGTGCTGGAGCATTCCGGCTCGCACATGATCCCGCAGTATTATGGCAGCATCGGTTCCACGCTGCTGATCTGCGTCGGGCTGTTCTTCTTTGAGTGGCACATGGCGCTGGCGGCGGTGTGGCCGATCCCGATTGCGCTCGTCATCGTCCTGACATCCAAGCGCGTGCAGAACCACTTCTCGCGCAGGCAGAGGAACGCGCAGATTGATCTGAACGAGGGCGTACAGGAGTTTATCGAGACCTCCCGTGATTTGAAAAGCAACAATGCCGAAAACGAATACTTGAAGGGACTGGACGAGAAAATTGACGCGCTGGAAAAGCGCGCCATCAGCAGTGAGCTTGGCACGGCCATGTTCGTGGTGTCGGCACAGATGCTTCTTAAGTTCGGCATCGGCACCGTGGCGCTTGTCGGCGGCGCGATGCTGATCGGCGGCGATCTGACGCTGATGCAGTTTTTCTGCTTCCTGCTGGTGGCGTCAAGGCTCTATGAGCCCATGAGCAGCACGCTCATCAACCTGGCGGCAATCAACGCATTGCAGATCAATGTGGATCGCATGAACGAGATCAACAACACAAAGGAGCAGGAAGGCTCTACCGACTTTGCCCCGACGGGCTATGACATTGTGTTTGACCATGCGGGGTTCTCCTATGAGGATGAAAAAACCGTGCTTTCCGATGTGTCCTTCACGGCAAAGCAGGGCGAGGTTACGGCGCTGGTTGGCCCCTCCGGCGGCGGCAAGACCACGGTCAGCCGACTGTCCGCCCGCTTCTGGGACGCAGACAAGGGCAAGGTCACGGTCGGCGGCGTGGACGTGAAGACCGTAGACCCCGAAACGCTGCTCGGCTCATTTTCCATCGTGTTCCAGGATGTCACGCTCTTTAACAACACGGTTATGGAAAACATCCGCGTGGGGAAAAAGGACGCCACGGATGAGGAGGTGCTGGAAGCGGCCAGACGCGCCAACTGCGACGAGTTTGTGCAGAAATTGCCGAACGGCTATGAAACCGTCATCGGCGAGAACGGCAGCGAGCTCTCCGGCGGCGAGCGCCAGCGCATCTCCATCGCCAGGGCGTTTCTCAAGGACGCGCCGATCATCCTGCTGGACGAAGCAACGGCGTCTCTCGACGTGGAAAACGAGACGAAGGTGCAGGGCGCTTTGTCAAGGCTCATCAAAGACAAGACGGTCATGGTGATTGCCCACCGGATGCGCACCGTCGCGGGCGCGAGTAAGATCGTGGTGCTCTCAGACGGCCGCGTGAAGGAGCAGGGCGCTCCGGACGCGCTGCTGAAGCAGGACGGAATCTTTGCGCAGATGGCAAAGCTCCAGACCGAGGGACAGAACTGGTCGATTGCATAAAAGAAACGCGCAGCCGCAAGGCTGCGCGTTTCAAATTGCGCCGGGGAGCGCTATTGCAGCTCCACGTCGCCGCTGGTTGTGTGGACCTCGCACAGGCCGCCGTTCGGGTCGGAATCCGGCACGCGGACGTCGCCGCTGGTCGTGCTGACCTCATACCGCTTGGGCGTGCGGATGCTGCCCTCCACGTCGCCGCTGATGGTCTCGATGCGGATGGTCTCGGCGTCGAAGCCGTCCAGGTCAATCTCGCCGCTCACCGTTTCGATCCGCGCCTCGCCGGACGCCGCGGCATCGCGCAGTTCAATCTCGCCGCTTGTGCTCTCCAGCTCGAGCCGCTCCGCGCGGATGCCCGCAAGCGAGACGTCCCCGCTCGTGGTGCTGATCTGGACATCGCCGCCCGTGATGTTCTGCACGCGCGCGTCGCCGCTCGTCGTCTGGATCGTTAATCCCGCCTCCACCGCGGCCGATACGCGAACAGTTCCGCTCACGGTAGTGAGCGCCGCGCTTTGCACCGCAAAGTCAGACGGCATGTCGATCTCCCCGCTCACGGTCTCGATTTGCACGCGCTCATAGGCGCTTTCCGGCAGATAGAGCGTGAGCGTGCCCATGTCGGGCGCCGTGGGGCCGAAATCAATGGACCAGAAGCTCCATTCATGCCCGTCCTGATTCATCCGGATGCGCAGCGTGTCGTCCTGCACATCGACGATGTGGTATACCTCCTCGCTGTCCCACGCCACGACCCGGCACGCGCCGTCGGGCGCCGGGAGCAGGCGCACATCGTCTGAAATCACCGAAATGTCAAGGTTCGTGAACGCCTCGGAAACCTCGGTCGTCACCTGTTCATACTTCGCGCTGCTCGTGTTCAGCTTCCTCCAGTCGCCATGCGCCGCCGCGAGCGCGCCGATCACAATCACCGCGCCGACCGCGACGCAGGCGGCGGCGACGATCAGCGTCGTCCGTTTCCATTTGCTCATGCGATATCCCCCTTTTGAATAAACCAGGATTTTACTGCGCGCCACATGTGCCGACTGAAGCGCGCCACGCCGGCCGCCGCGCCGCTGAACGCGAAGAACAGCAGGACGCCCGCGCCGAGGCACACAAGCCCGCCGCCGAACACGAGCAGGCACGCGAGCGCGTCACCCGCAAAGATATGGACGATGCTGCCGACGATGCCCGCGACGCCCGAGACGGCGAGCGCAAGCACCACCGCGTACAGGCACAGGATCACCGTCCAAAGCGCGAGAAACAGCGAGAGCACCACGACCACGAGCGCGAGCAGCACCGGCAGCCACACGGGCGCGCCGAGCACGAGGAGGACGATCTCCCCCGCGCGCAGCGCGCGGCTGGGCCGCACGCGGCGCTTGACCAGCTTCGGCAGCGGGGTATCCAGCAAAATCTGCTCCGCAATCTCCTCCGGCGGCCCCATGGCGGCGACGGCTTCTGCTTCCGTGAGCCCCTCCTCCATGCGGTCGTCAATCATCTCGCTGTAAAAGTCCAGCGTTTTGTCAATATCACTCTGCGGCAGGCCCTCCAGCGCGCTGCGGATTGCCGCGAGAAACGCCTGTTTATCCATGGTCGGTTTCCTCCCTTACGACAAATTGATAGATCGCCATGATCTCCTTCCACTCCTCCGCGAAGGCGTCAAGCCGGTCCTGGCCCGCCTGTGTGATGCGGTAATATTTCCGTAGCCGCCCGTTGTGCGCCACGGAGCGGACCGTAAGCAGCTCCGCCGTCTCCAGCCGCCGGAGGATGGGGTACAGCGTCGATTCGGACACCGTCACATAGGGGCTCAGGTCCTTGATGATCTGGTAGCCGTAGGAGTCCTGATGCCGGATGGCCGCCAGGACGCATACGTCCAGCAGGCCGCGTTTTAATTGAATGTCCATCGCATACCTCCTGATGCGTTATACTATGCCATACATAGTATACGTTGTCAAGTCCTTTCTTGCGCAAGCTGTGGGAAGGAGTTGGTTTTGTTATAAATAAGTTAACATATATTTATATTATGTTAACAAAAAAGCAAATAAAACAGACGAAACGGATGTTTCGTCTGTAAAAAAAGCTCTGGGATGGCTGAGGCGCGGGCTTTCCCGGCGGCCCGGAGATCACAATGCGCATGGACACGCCCGTCAGTGCTCCAGGATCCAGCGGATGCCTGCGGCCATGCGCGCGGCGGCGTGCTGGTAGTGGTTCCCACGGTTGAGAACAAACGTCGTCTCGATGCCCTGCGCGCGAAAATCGGTCTGAATGCGGCGGGTATTGTCCTCCACCGAGGCCAGAAACCGATTCCCGGTGTGGGCCTCGCGGTCGCCGAGCGAGAAATAGACGCTCTCCGGCTTTCGCATAAATGCATTCTGCTGCGTATATTCCAGCAGGCCCGGATACCACAGCGACCCGGAGGCGGAAGCGGCCTTGGAGAACACATCGGTCCGGTACAGCGCATAGACGGCGAACAGCCCCGCCAGTGAGTAGCCCGCGATGATGTGCTGCTGCGGCCGGAAGGGCAGCGCGTCCGCCGCTGCGGGGAGCAAACGCTCCGTGAGCAGGCACAGATAATCGTCCGCGCCGCCGGTGCAGGGCGTGTCGCCCTCCGCGATGGGCGGGATCGGCCACGGGGACATGTCATGATCCCACGCGAGCTGCGAGACGGCGGCGAGCGCGAAGGCCGGGCAGCCGTCCGCCTGGCACGCCTGCCAGATCGCGCCGCCCTCGCCCTGCACGGTGTTGAGCCAGACCACCGGCGCGGGGGCCGCCGTATTGGAAAAAAGGGTGACCGTCTTGCCGGCCGCTGAAAACTGCTGCTGCATTGCGTTACCTCGTCTTAATCATATAGTCGATCATATCCGAAAAACCGAGCTGCCGGTAGAGCGCGCGGCCGTCTTCCGTCGTCTCAAGATAGAGCTTTCCGACGCCGCGCCGCTCCGCCTGCGCGGTCAGCCATGTGACGACGGCGGCCCCGGCGCCCTTGCGCCGGGATTCCGGCTGCGTGTAGATGTTCATCAGATAGCCGCACTTGCCGGACGGATTGTCCGGGGAGGGGAGCTCCGCGTGCAGGCACAGCCCGCCGCAGCCGATGACCGCGCCGGCCTGCTCGGCAAAGCAGGCGATGTGCCGCCGCGCGGCGAGCTCCGCGCGGTAATAGTCCAGCGACGCCTGCTGCAGCGCGGCGTTGGCGTCGCCGTCGGGAAGAGAGAAGACCTCGCGCAGCGCCTCGATCCGCCAGTGGATCAGCTCGTCCAGATCGGACAGGGACGCGGGTCTGATTTTGATATCCATGGAATCAGCCTTTCATGACGACCGGCAGCGCCTGCCGGTCGATCTTGCCGTTGGGCGTCAGGGGGATGGCGTCGAGCCGGACGAAAAATTCCGGAACCATGTACGCCGGCAGATAGGCCTCCATGTGCGCGCGCAGCGTCGATAAGGGAACGTCGGGGCTTGCCGGTACGACGTAGGCAGTCATATAAGCAAGGCCCGCCGCATCGGTCTGCACGCCGACGGCGCCCCTGGCCACATCTTCGCTTCTCAGGAGTACGTTTTCCACCTCGTCCGGCTCCACGCGCTTGCCGTAAATCATGATCTGGGAGTCCTTCCGATACAGGAAAGCGATGCTGCCGTCGGGCAGCGCGTATCCCATGTCGCCGCTGCGATAGACGCGGGTTCCGTCCGGCATGGTGACAAACGCCCGATTTTCCAGCGCGCGGTCGCCGATATAACCGCGGGAGACGCCGCCGCCGGAAATGCAGAGCTCCCCGACCTCGCCCGGTCGGACGGGGCGCATGGCGTCGTCAAGGATCTGGATCTGCGCGCCGCGCACCGGCGTGCCGACGGGGAACGTCCCATCGAGCAGCGCATTGTCCGCCGTGCATCGGAAATACGAGGCGCAGACCGTGGTCTCGGACGGGCCATAGGTATTGTAGATCGGGACCTTGTCCACAAGATTGGAGATGTAGGAGGCGCGCAGCACGTCCCCGCCGCTGATGAGCAGGCGGAGGCTGTCCGGGATGTTCGGCAGGGCGTTCATCTCCTCCAGCAGATAGGGAAAACCGCTGATGATCGTGACGCCGCGCGCTTCGACGAACGCCATGAGCCGTTCCATGGACGCCTTCGTTTCCGCTGACGGGATGGCGAGCGCCGCGCCGGAGAGGAGACTGGAGAACACCTCCTCCACAAAAATGTCAAAGCTGCACACGGAGTATTGCAGCATGATGTCCCGGTCGTCCGGGTGAAACTCCGTTTGAAAGGCGCGGACGTAGTGGCAGACGTTTCTCTGCTCGACCGCGACGCCCTTCGGCGTGCCGGTCGAACCGGAGGTATAGAGGATGTAGGCCAGGTCGCGCGCGTCCGCCGCGCCGCGCCCTTCAACGCGCTCCGGCGCGGGCGCAAGGCCCGGCTCCAGCAGGATCAGCGGGAAATCGGACAGCTTCTCCCGATACGCGCGCTGGGTCAGAATGCAGCCCACCTCCGCGTCGCGCATCATGAACCGGATGCGCTCGGCCGGGAAAAACGGCTCGACCGGCACGTATGCCGCGCCGGCCTGCAGCACGCCGAAAATGGCCGCGATCATCTCGACGCCGTGGTCCATGACAATGCCGACGCGCTTCGCGTCCGCGGGCAGCATGGCAGCGACGGTGCCGGAGAGCTCGTACAACGCCTGTCTGGACAGCGTCCGGCGCTCGTCAAAGACGGCGACCGCCTCCGGCGCACGCGCGCACTGCTGTGCAAACAGGTCGAAAATCACAGGTTCCATAGGACTCGCCTCGCTTTCAGGAGGATGCAGTCAATTAGTGAAATACCGTATTAAATTTGCATACTGCTTCATCTATTATACCAGACTTTTGAGAAGAACACAAACCCAAATCCGAAAGCCTCGGTTGACGTATGGGATTCTATAGTTTTTAGGCGCGGCGTTTGATGCATCAAACGCCGCGCCCTGGCATAGGTTTAATGGAAGTCGCTTTCCGGCATCAGCTCGTCGGAGATGACGCCCAGCATCTGCGAGAAGATATTCAGCTCCTCCGGGGTGAAGCGATGCTGCATCCGCTCCATGACGGTGTCCACATAGCTTTGCATGAGCCCGCTGTAGTGATAGTACTTCTCCGTGAGCTTCAGGTGGTATTCCCGGCGGTCGATGTCGGAGTTTTCCTTGACGATGTAGCCCTTCTTAATCAGGCTGTTGACCTTATAGGTCGCGTTGGACTGCGAGATGCCGAGAAAGTCCGCGAACTGGCTGATGGTGGGCGCGCGCATCTGGTGGATGACCTCCACCGAGAACGCTTCCATCGCGCTCAGCGAGCCCTCGCGCTCGCGCACCAGGCCGAACAGGCGCCGGAAAAACTCGATCTTGAATTTGTCATAGACCGCAACGAAATTCTCTTCCAACACGGTGAATCCCTCCCTGCCGGGTCATGCTGGCGCCCGGCGCGCTTCAGTCCATCGGCGGGACGTCGCCGGACGCCGGAGCGTCTCCGTCCACGACCTCGCCCGTCGTCTCAATGGCGGTGGCGTCGTCCACGATGTCGCGCACGGTGTCTTTGACCTCCTTGACAAACACGGCGGCGTAGATCACGGTGCAGAGATTCTGCAGGCCGTCCGCGATGAGGGAGATGCCCATCATGATGGAGATGACCTGCTGGCCCTTGAACGTGTCGAACACCAGCAGCAGGCCCAGCACCATACATACGCAGGTGAACAGCAGCGTGACCCACCAGGAGGACGCGCCCATGCGCCTGGAGTCGATGGCGACCTGGAGCTTGAACACGCAGTCCACCAGGATAAAGAGACCGATGATGACGGCCATGATGGACGCGATCTCCGGCGCGCGCCAGAGCAGCAGCGCCCCGGCGAAGATGCTGAACGCGCCTGTGGCGAGATCGTACCGGAGGCCGACGCCATCCAGCTCGCGCAGGAAATAGCCGACGATCCGCAGCGCGCCGAAGGCCAGCGCCACGCCGCCGAGGACGCGGCAGATCCACACCATCGACGTCTCCGGGTTTGCCACGAGCAGCACGCCGAGCACCAGGAAAAACACGCTCAGCAGCACATACGCCCACTTGATCCGCTTGAATACCTTCATACGATGCTTCCTTCCTTCTGTTACATGCCGAGGTCTTCGTCGATGAGCACGATCTCGACCTTCGCCATGTCAAACATCACGCCCCAGAGCACAAGCAGGGCGTTGCAGCCGCGATCCTTGGCGCGGCAGTCGAAGCAGCGGCCGCCCTTCGGCGACTGACATGGCTGGCTGCCGGCGAAGCGCGCCATGTTCTGCACGGCGGCGGTGTTGCGCGCGCGGTAGAGCGCGCTGTCAAAATCGGGGCAGATTTTATTGGTGCCCGCGACGATGTACACCGTCTTGCCGGGGCCGTAGACCATCGAGGCAAGGCGGTTGCCGCGCCCGTCGATGTTGAGGATCTCGCCGTCCTCGGAAATGGCGTTTGCGCTCGAAAGAAAGACCTTTGCCGCAAGCTCCTTGTCCAGCGTCTCAAAGCCGGGCTCGCGCCAGTGCCACGCCACGTCGTTGTGCTGTGTGAGCCGGTCGTACAGACCCAGCTCGTCCAGCGTCTTGCTGCCGCCCATGCCGACGGTCGTGTCCCGGATGGCCTCGTCCAGATAGTCCGCCGCCTCGCCGCGCGTGGCGAAGTGGCTCACGGCAAAGCCGCGACCGCGCAGCGCGCGAATGGTTTTTTCCAGATCCATGGAAATCCCTCCTCGTTGGGTGTTTGTTTCTAAGAGATATTTTAGCATTTTCACGCCGGTGCGTCAATTCGCAATTGTATCTCCGGCGCGGATTTGTTATAATAAGCGCATTCGCAGAGAAGGGGAGAATTTGTATGCAGCTGCTCTATGCGCTCGAAGGCATCCGCACGCCGCTGCTCGACACGCTCATGGCCTGGATCACCAACTGCGGCGGAGAACTGGTGTTCATGGCCGTGGCGATCACCGTGTTCTGGTGCGTCAGCAAGCAGTGCGGGTATTATATGCTCACGGTCGGCTTTGTCGGCACGGTGGCAAACCAGTTTCTCAAGCTCGCGTTTCGCATTCCGCGCCCGTGGGTACAGGACCCGGAGTTCACGATCGTGGAAAGCGCGCGCGACGCGGCGACGGGCTATTCCTTTCCCAGCGGGCACACGCAGAACGTGTTTGCCTCGTTCGGCTGCGCCATGCGCTGGACGAAGCGGACGTGGCTGCGCGTCGCGTGCGCGCTCGTCGTTCTGCTCACGGCGTTTTCGCGCATGTATCTCGGTGTGCATACGCCGCTGGACGTGGGCGTGGCGTTCGGGCTGGGCCTGGTGCTGGTGTTCGCGCTCTATCCGCTGTTTCGCGATATGGACGCGCACCCGAACCGGATGTACGCGCTGTTCGGCGCGATGATCGCGCTCGACCTGTTGTTTCTGCTCTATGCCGAGTGCCGGCAGTTCCCGGCGGACGTCGACCCGGTCAATCTGCAGGAGGGGCGCAAAAACGCCTACACGCTGCTCGGCGCGCTGCTCGGCATGACGGCGGCGTTTGCGCTCGATATGCGCCGCGTGCACTTTGACGTGCGCGCCGTGTGGTGGGCGCAGGTGCTCAAAACCGCGCTGGGACTCGCGATCACGATCGGGCTGCGCATGGCGCTCAAGGCCCCGCTGACCGCTCTCTGCGGCGGGCACAACGCGGCGAGCGCGCTGCGCTATTTCATTATGGTGTTCTTCGCCGGCGGCGTCTGGCCTATGACCTTCCGCTGGTTCGGCAACCTGGGCGGCGCGCGGCCATCCGACCGGATTTGACTTGCCGCGACAGATATGATAGGATAAGTTGTGTTGACATAATCTCTTGAAAGGAGTGCGTGCAGTATGGGACAAATTCCAAACGCGCTCGGCGAGCGGCTCCATCAACTGGACCGGGACGCCCTGACGACGCTGGCCGAGGCGCTTTGCGCGCAGCTGACGCGGCACGGCGGCTTCCACGGCGGCGTCCGGCCAGAGAACATCGTCTATGACGGGCCGGAGGCGGTGACGCTCGGCGCGCCTGCCCGCACGGATACGCGCGATTGGGGCACGCAGGAGCTGGAGTTTATGGCGCCGGAGGTGTTCTGGAGCGGGGAGCTCGCGCCGTCGGCGGACGTTTACTCGGTGGGGCTGCTGCTTTACGCGGGCGTGCATGGCGGACTTCTGCCGTTCTATCCGCAGAATCCCGCGCCGAACGACCGCGCCGAGGCGCTGCGCCGCCGTATGAACGGCGAGACGCTGCCGATGCCGAAGTCGGCGGGCAGGCCGCTCGCGGCGATCATCCAGAAGGCGACGCAGTTTCGCGCGGAGGATCGGTATCAGACGCCGGAGGAGCTGGCCGCGGCGCTGCGGCGCTATCGGGAGGAGCTGCACGCGGCGGCGCCGACCGCGCAGGAGATGTTTGAAAAGCCGGAGCAGGAGCTTTCCGACGTGGAGCGCATGATGCTCGGCATCCTCGCGGCGAACGCCGCGGTGGAGCCGGAGGCGCCGGAGGAGGAATTCCCCGCCCCGGAGGAAGCCTCCGAGGAAGCGCCGGCGGCCCCGGAAACGCCGGAGACGGAGCCCGCAGCGGAGGAGACCCCCATGCCGGAGGCGGAAGCTCCTGTCATGGAGGGGCCGCCCGCCCCGGAGGAAGCGCCGGAAGCGGAGGAAGAAGCCGCCCCCGCGCCGGAGGAGGAATCCCCCGCGCCGGAGGAGGAAGCGGCGAAGGCCGACGAGCGGCGCGCCGCGTTTGTGGAGGAGATTTCCGCCTCCGTTGCGGCGCAGCTCGGCGTGGCGGACGCTGCGGAGAAGCCCGCTGCGGAGACCACGGCGGACGCGCACGCCCCGGCCGACCCCGAAAAGGAGGCGGAGCGGGTCGCGGCGCAGGTGGAAAAGCTCGGCTGGATCGGCCAGAAGCAGGACGGCGAGAAGCGCAGGCGGAACAAGGGCGGCATCATCGCGGCGCTCTGCATCTGCGCGCTCGTGCTGACGGCGCTGATCCTGCGCACGCTCGGTCTGCTGGGCGGCAGGGAGGCGGAGCCCGTGGCCGCGCAGACGCCCATCGTCTCCGAGGAGCCGACGCCGGCGGAGAGCGCGGCGGTTGTGCCCGTGGAGACGGAGACGCCGGAGCCGGAGCCCACGCCTACGCCAGAACCGGAGCCGAAGGTCTCCTCCTATGAGGTCGTCGTGTCCGACGCATCCTGGGAGACGGCGCGGGCTGAAGCCGAGGCGAAGGGCGGCCATCTCGCGGTGATCGACAGCGCCGAAGAGCTGCAGCAGATCACGGCGCTCGCGGCGGAGCAGGGCGTCCGCTATGTGTGGATCGGCCTCTACCGCGCCGAGAGCGGCGAGTTGGTCTGGGTCACGCCGACCGAGAGCGGCTATTTCAGCTGGGCGCCGGGTGAGCCGTCCGTGAACGACACGAACGGGACGCCGGAGAATTACGTCCTGCTCAGCAACCAGAGCGGCACGTGGTACTATAACGACTGCAGCAACGATCCCGCGCTGAACTATCCGGGATTCTACAGCGGCAGACTGGCATACGTCATCGAATACGAGGAATAATCGTCCACATCAAGCATACAAACGCCTGCGCTTCTTTTGAAGCGCAGGCGTTTGAGCTTGTTGGAAACAATACCGAGCCGAATCCGCTTACACCGGGCTTCGCCTCGGGGGCGGGGGTGCGAGTTTTTGGCCGGTCCCTTCGTTACTGTACTGCAGTTGTTGACGTGGTGCGGGCGTTGGTGCGGTGCGGGATTGTGGCTGGTGTCCTCGTTAAGATACCGAAGTTGTTGACGTAGTGCAGGCGGTCCACCGGCTTTCTTTTCAGCGGCGAATTGTCAAGTGAAGTGCAACAGGTTATGAGAAAAGACCTCATAGGGGGTGGCCCAATTCAAACATTTTCGTGGTCTTAGA
>CACWHX010000049.1 GCA_902760845.1 Oscillospiraceae bacterium | reverse complement strand
AAGCGATGCCCACCTCCGCACCCCCCAGCGTTTCTTTCCGGCTCCACCGGCTTTCTTTTCGCGCTGAAAAGAAAGCGGGTGGAATGCCTGCACCACGTCCAACGACTGCGGTATCTTAACGAGGCCACTGGCCAAAACCCCGCACCACGCCAACGCCTGCACTGCGATCAACCAACCGCACCACGTAACGAAGCGCCCAGCCCCAGTCAACCACCCCGCATCCCCGAGCCGAAGCCCAGCGAAGCGGGTTCGGCTCGGTAAGGAAGAATGGGGAAGCGGATATGGAGCCGTGCCGCTTGCGGCGCTGCGGAATGGAGCGCGCCCGTTCTGACGCCTCCGTGAACCCCGCCAAAGACTTTTCGACACTCTCCAGAAAGCGCAGTACGCCTTCCGGCTTATTTCACAAAGCTGTTGTACAGCACCCGGATCGTGCTCTCAAAGTCCTTCGTATCCACGCCGACGATGATGTTCAGCTCGTCCGGCCCCTGGGAGATCATCCGGATGTTGATGTCGTTTTTGCCGAGCGCGGCGAAGAGCTTTCCGGAAACACCGGGCTGAAACACCATCCTCCGCCCCACGACCGCGACGATGGAGATGTTCTCCGTGACCTTGAGACTGTCGGGCCTCGTGCTTTTCTGCACCTCGCCGAGGATGGCGTACAGGCAGGGCGCGGCCTTCTCGCTCGACACGACGAAGGAGAGGCTGTCCACCCCGCTGGGCGCGTACTCGACGTTGACGCCGTGGTTTTCAAAAATCTCGGCGATCTGCCGGAACGCGCTCACGGACGAGGACAGCCCGTTTTTCGCCACGGTGACGATGGAATAGTTCTTCTTTCCCGCGACGCCGGTGATCAGCCGGCGGTCGGCCTCGTCCGAATCGTCAAACGATTCCATGATAAGCGTCCCGGGATGCTCCGGCTCGTTCGTGTTGCGGATGTTCAGCGGAATGTTCTTTTCCCGCACGGGAAACACCGTCCCCTCGTGCAGCACCTGCGCGCCGACAAAGCTCAGCTCGCGCAGCTCGTTGTAGGTGATCCGTTCGATGGGGAGCGGGTCGGCCACAATGCGCGGATCGGCCATCAGGATGCCGGACACGTCCGTCCAGTTTTCGTACACGTCCGCGTCCAGCGCCGCCGCGGCGAGCGCGCCGGTGATGTCGCTGCCGCCGCGCGTGAGCGTGCGGATGTGGCCGTCGGGCGTCACGCCGTAAAAGCCGGGGATGACGACGCTGCGCCCCTGCGCCAGCTTCTGCAGCGCCTCATAGGAGGCGTCCTTGTCGATGGCGCCGTCGAATCGGAACTTCACCCAGAGCTTCGCGTCCAGAAAATCAAAGCCCAGATAGTCCGCCATCAGCAGCGCCGAGAAATATTCCCCGCGCGAGACCAGCTCGTCCTGCGAGATGCCGCGCTCCATCTGCGCGCGCAGCGCCTCCAGCTCGCCCTCGATGTCGGTTTTGAGTCCGCAGGCGTCCCGAATGCCGAGATACCGCTCGGCAATCATCTGAAACACGCCGTCGCAGCTCACGCCATATTGCAGATGCGCGTGGCAAAGATAGAGCAGATCCGTCAGCTTGTGGTCCTTCGCGTCGCGCTTTCCGGCGGCGGAGACGACCACCACCCGCCGCGCGGGGTCGGAATGCACGATATCGCGCACCTTCGCAAACTGCGCCGCGTCCGCCATGGACGATCCGCCGAATTTAACAACCTTCAGCATCTCGTCCACCTCCCTGCACGGCGGCGATAAAGCTCTCGGGATCGGCCTCCAGCAGCCGCGGCAGCAGCGCGTGCATGTGCGCGACCGACACCGGAAGCGTCACGACCGCGCCGTCCCAATCCTCCTGCGCCGCGGCGTCCAGCTCCGGGCAGGCCGCCGTGGTGCGCACATAATAGCGATGCAGCGCGCCGGCGTTGTTCGTCTCGCACGGCGCAAAGGAGTCGGTATAGAAGCCGGCTTTTCCGCCCGCAATGTCCATGAGATCCTGCACGACGTTGTACGCCGTGGGATAGCGTCCCGCGCCCTGGCCGTAGAAGCTCTGGCGCCCCATATATTCGCCCTCCATGCTGACAAGATTGAAGTTCGCCGGCACGGCGGACTCCAGCGCGCCGGCGGCGAGCAGCGTCGGCTCCACGTAGGCGGCCACGCTGTCTTCCAGCCGTTCGGCCCGCGCGATCAGCTTGCAGGTATAGCCCCGCTGCCGGAAGCGGCGGATGTCCGCGGCGGAGACGCTGCGGATGCCGAACACCGGCACGTCCTCCTCCCGCAGACACACGCCGAAGGCGACGGACGCGGAGATGATGAGCTTTCGCTGGATGTCCCAGCCGTCAATGTCGGCGGAGGGGTCGGCCTCGGCATAGCCCAGCTCCTGCGCCCGGCGCAGCACGTCGCCAAATTCCACGTCGCCCTTGTGCATCGCGTCCATGATGAAATTCGTCGTGCCGTTCAAGATGCCGCCCACGCTGGAAATGCGGTTCACGCGCGCCGCCTTCTCCAGATTCGTCAGCCACGGGATGCCGCCGCCCACCGCCGCCGTGCCGCGCAGCGTGACGCCGTTTGCCTTCGCAAGCGCGGTCAGCTCCTTGTAATAGCGGCACAGCAGCTGCTTGTTCGACGTGACGACGTGCTTGCCCGCGGCGAGCGCCGCGCTGACGTACGCATACGCCGGCTCCAGCCCGCCCATCACCTCCACGACGGTGTCGATTCCGGGATCGTCCAGGATATCCTGCATGTCGCGCGTCGCGGCGCACGTCAGCGCGCCCAGGTCGCGCCGGCACAGCACCGTGCGCACCCGGATATCGTCCCGCCCGGCGAGGATATCATACACGCCCCGGCCCACCACGCCGAAGCCCAAAAGCCCGATGTTCATAAACCCTGCTCCTTGTTCTCGAATTGTCCGTCATTTACGGACATTTGAATTTGAAACGAGAACAATATAACACACCCTTGTGCAGAATGCAAGAAAAACTTTTCAGATTTTTGGGAAAAACAGAAGCAGGGGGCGACACGATCATCCCCCTGCAATGCTGTCGCCGTAAGGCATCTTTTCTTTGTTTTTTCCTGGTGTATCTGGAATATAGGCTATAATATCTCCTATATCGCACTCCAGCAACGCGCAAATTTTCTCAAGATTTTCCCACGATACGCCCCGGTTCTCCCTCAACCTTTGAAGCGTAGATTCACTGAGCTTTTTATTTTTGTCCATTTTGTTCCTCAGGGCATACGTAGAATAGCCGTTTGCCTTGAGTGCTTTTAACACATTAATTTTATAGATCAGTGGAATTGAACCCACCTCCAAGTAAAACTTTGTTATAGTATAGCACAGCGTGTGCACGAAAAAAAGTGTATGAAATTCACAAGAGCATCTTATTTTTTTTGTACGTTACGCTTATTGATCATACACTTATTTTCGTGTATAATGGTTTTGTAAAAAAATTAGTGAAAAAACCGATCCTCAATGTTATAATGAAAGAAAGAAAAATGACACGAGGACGGGCTGTAATATGATAATTGAAGAAAATCTTCCCGCCGAACTGCTGGACAAATATGAGTTCCATAATTACAATCATGCACTGGAGATTATCACGCAGGCATTCCCCGGTGAATGGTCAGAAATTGTCGATTGTCTCAAACAATTAGATATTACAACAGAAGATCTGAGAGAGGCCGGAGGGAATGAAACAAGCATTCCTAAAAAATTTGACGACCTGCTCTATCCTTATGGATGGCGCGAGATTCGCATTTTGGGAGATTTACATATCAAATTCTATCCCCGGCAAGCGGAGCAGCGCGGTCGTTTTTCCAATGATCCATTTGAGGAACGTGTTACCGAAAGATATATTGATGGTCACAACATTGATTTTTTAAAGAACAGAATCGCGTTTGACCTGGAGTGGAACAGCAAAGATCAAACATTTGACCGTGATCTCTTAGCCATGCGAACCTATTATGACTGCAATATCATCAGCGCAGGAATCATCATCACACGCGCACAGGATTTAAACGATGTATTCAAAACGGTTTATGATTATGATAACCGTAGGCACGAATGGAAACCGATCATGAGAAAGTATGGAGCGAGTACTACTTGGCTTGGGAAGCTCATCTATCGTCTGGAATCCCGCAGAAATGGAGGGTGTCCCATTCTTGCGATTGGTATCAAAAAAACCTGTATTTCTGATTGGAGCGAGGGATATATTGATGAGCACGATCCAAGAGACATATAATAGTTTGCTTCAATTTTGTGGAGATCGAAAATTTTCAACCATTTACGCTGATCCTCCGTGGCGTTTTCAAAATCGGACGGGGAAAATTGCCCCGGAGCATAAGCGGCTTGCCCGCTATGAAACAATGGCCTTGGAGGAAATTATGGCCCTGCCCGTATCGAGCATAGCAGATTATAGAAGCCACCTGTATTTGTGGGTTCCAAATGCGCTGTTACCTGAAGGTCTGGCTGTCATGAAAGCGTGGGGATTTGAATATAAAGGGAATATCGTCTGGGAAAAAATTCGCAAGGATGGTGAGCCAGATGGGCGTGGCGTCGGATTCTATTTTCGCAATGTCACCGAACTATTGCTCTTCGGCGTCCGAGGCGATAACAACCGGACGCTCGCTCCGGCAAGATCACAAGTAAATCTCATCCGAAGTCAAAAACGCGAACATTCACGGAAGCCGGATGAAATTATTCCGATCATTGAGCGCTGTTCCCCTGGCCCTTTCATCGAATTGTTTGCCCGCGGAGAACGCGATGGATGGGCTATGTGGGGTGATCAGGCGTCCGAAGATTATGAACCGACGTGGAACACTTACAAAAACCACACAAAAAAGGCAGATTCCCAAATTGCATTATTTGAATGAGCACCGCCGCAGCGTCTTGCTGCGGCGGCATGTTTAATTGGTTACCGGTCCTGCATCCGGTGCGGCGACTTCTGCCGGCGATTGCCTTTCATCCGGCCTGCCGTCACCCAACACTCCATCGATGCCGGCCGCGCCTCCACTTCTTTTGTCTCTCCGTTTTCCGGGACGGATGAAAATATCCGAACCACCAAAACCACACAAATGCGGGCACAATCGTACATAGCCCCGCTGAAGGCGAAGAAACCCGCAAAATACGTGCCGTTGATGATATAGTTATAGATGTCTCCGCCAACGTAAGCGTTTTCACTCCGTGAGGTGATAGCGTTGCGACTTTCCTGAAGGAGTGTGAACACCCCGGACAGAATGGGCATAAGTGCCCATTCTGTCCGGGGTATTGCTCGGCATGCGTCAGGATACCGATCGGTTTAATCGTCCGCTGTCATACGTAGTATTACGGACTCTATCGGTTGAACGGCATCTTTAACATCCGTTTCAACCCGTTGTCACATCACACTCTCACGGTCTGCTGCGCCTGCTTTTGGCGCAGAGAGAGGCAGTCGGCAATCATGGCGATGAACTCGCTGTTTGTGGGCTTGCCCTTGATGTTGCTCACCGTGTAACCGAAGAACTTCTGCAGCACCTCGATATCGCCGCGGTCCCACGCGACCTCGATGGCGTGGCGGATGGCGCGCTCGACGCGGCTGGGCGTGGTGTTGAACTTGCGCGCGACCTCCGGATACAGCACCTTCGTGACGGCGTTGATGACCTCCATGTCGTTGATCGTGAGGATGATCGCCTCGCGCAGATACTGGTAGCCCTTGATGTGCGCGGGCACGCCGATCTCATGGATGATGTCCGTGACCATGGCCTCCAGACTCGGCTCCGCCGGGCGCGCGGGCGCGGCGGGTAGATTCTGAAAATTCACGACTCTCGGCTCCGCAGCCTGCCGGATGCGGCTGAGCAGCAGCTCAGGGCTGCACGGCTTGGGCAGGAAGTACGCCGCGCCCAGCTCCGAGCACTCTGACACGACTTGCTGCGTATAAAACCCGGAAACAATGACCGCCCGCGTGCGGCACTTTTCGGCCTGCATCTGCTGCAGCACCGAAAGCCCGTCCTGCTTTGTGAGAATCAGGTCTGTCACGAGCACGTCCGGCTCCAGCTCCCGGATCAGGGCGAGCGCCTGCTCGCCGTTCTCCGCCGTGCCGACGACCTCCATGTCGCCCTCCGCCTCGATCAAGTCCGTGAGGAGCATCCGAAAGTCCTCGCCCGAGTCCGCCAAGAGTACGCTGATCTTAGTTGTCATAATATTATCCTCCGCAGAATTTTTCGATTGCGGCCCGCTATCTGTCTGTTTTCGCAGTTTCACCGCTGTTGTAGTAATAATTTAGCACGCTTGGGATATGAAAGCAACTCGAAATTGATCGAATCTCTCAATTTTTTTGTTGACATAATTCGACACACTCTTGTAGCTTCTGCGTTTTTTTGCCAGTGCCTGGCACAAGATATGGGATTTCGACAAAAAAGTTTCTTTTTTCATGCAAGAAATTATGTAAACCTTAATTCGACAAAATACGACATTGTGGAGAATGCGTGCGCGCACACGGACGCAAAACCCCGGCGGAGCCCAGTATACACGGGCCCCGCCGGGGTTTCTGTATTTTCTTGACGTTACCGCTTTTCCATCGGGATATACGGCGCGCGGATCAGCGCGGCGCGGTAGGCCGGGCGCATAATGCGCACGCCCGTGGCGACCTCCTCCAGCCGGTGGGCGCACCAGCCGGCGATGCGCGCGCTCGCGAAGAGCGGCGTGTACATATCCTCCGGGATGCCGAGCATGTCGTAGATCAGGCCGGAGTACATATCCACGTTGGCGCACATGGCAATGCGCGACTGCTTGCGTGCCATGATTTTTTCGATGCCGAGCCGCTCGACGCGGTCCATCAGCTCCAGGTCGTTCAGCCGCCCCTTTGATGCGGCGAGCGCGGCCGCGTAATTCTTGATGACAACGGCGCGCGGGTCGGACATGGTATAGACCGCGTGGCCCAGCCCGTAAATTTTGCCGGAGCGGTCACCGGCCTCGCCGTCGAGCACACGGTCGAGATAATCGCCGAGCGCGGCGTCTGACGGCGCGTCGCCCACCTCCGCTTTCAGCGCGGTAAACATCTGCATGGCCTTCGCGTTCGCGCCGCCGTGCAGCGGGCCCTTCAGCGAGCCGACCGCGCCGGCAATGGCGCTGTAGGTGTCCGTGCCGGAGGATGTGATCGCGCGGCAGACGAACGTGGAGTTGTTGCTGGAGTGCTCCGCGTGCAGGATCATCATCAGATCGAGCAGGCGCGCCTCCTCCGGCGTGTAGCTCTTGTCCGTGCGCAGCATGCGCAGATAGTTCTCCGCCACGGAGTGGCCCGGCTTGGGATTGTGCATATGGAGCGATTTCCGGTCATAGTAGTGCCGCTTGGCGCGGTAGGCGTTCGCGGCGATGAGCGGGAAGCGCGCGATCAGCTCCACAGACTGGCGCGCGATGTTCTCCATCGAGGCGTCGTCGGCGTTTCCGTCGTAGGCGTAGAGATCGAGCACGCCGCGGGCAAGCTGATTCATCACATTGCTGCTGGGCGTGCGGAGGATCACGTCCTCATTGAAGCGGTCCGGCAGGTCGCGCGCCTGCTCCAGCAGACGGTGAAACTGCTCCAGCTGCCGCTGCGTGGGCAGGTGGCCGATCAGCAGCAGATAGGCGACCTCCTCATAGCCGAACGTCCCGGCCTTCTGATGCGCCTCGACGATCTCCTCCACGCTGATGCCGCGGTAATAGAGCTTGCCGGGCATGGGGATGCGCATGCCATCCTCCACGTAATAGCCCTGTACGCTGCCAATGTTGCTGACGCCGACGAGCACGCCCGTGCCGTCCGCGTTGCGCAGACCGCGCTTGATGCTCGGGTCGTCCTGGCAGGGTTCCGGAATGCGGTACTGTGTCGCTAAATCGTCGTACAGCGCGGAAATGTCGCTGTTCTGCAGCTCCTGATAGACTGACATGAAAAGGCTCCTTTTTGCAATTTTAAAATGCGAAACCTGCATTTTTTGAGCATTATAACGCAACAGTAATGACTTTTCAAGTGTAAAAATGAATTTTTTTATTTTAAATTTTGCAAAAAGGGTGAAAAACCGTCTTGCGCTTTTTAAAATCTGTGGTATACTGCTGCTTGATGAAAATTTTCAGTTTAAGAAGGGATATTCATGATTCAGCTCACTCCCTCGCCCGTGGCGCTGCGCGGCGGCCGGCCCGTCCCGGCGGACAGCGAAGGCGGACGTGAAAAGACCATCGCCGCGCGGATTCTGCGCGCGCATGACCGCGCCGCCGTGCCGGGCCGGCTCTCGGTCCGGTTCGACAGTCTCGTGTCGCATGACATCACCTATGTCGGCATCATCCAGACGGCGAAGGCCAGCGGCCTCACGGCATTCCCCGTGCCGTATGTGCTCACGAACTGCCACAACAGCCTCTGCGCCGTCGGCGGCACGATCAACGAGGACGATCACATTTTCGGCCTCTCCGCCGCGCAGAAATACGGCGGCGTCTACGTCCCGGCGAATCAGGCGGTCATCCACCAGTACGCCCGCGAGATGCTGGTGGGCTGCGGAAAAATGATCCTCGGCTCGGACAGCCACACGCGCTACGGCGCGCTCGGCACGATGGGCGTGGGCGAGGGCGGCCCGGAGCTGGTGCGCCAGCTGCTGCAGAACACCTATGACATTGCCGAGCCGGAGATCGTGCTCGTCTGGCTCACGGGCGCGCCCGCGCGCGGCGTCGGGCCGCACGATGTGGCGCTCGCGCTCTGCGGCGCGGTGTACAAAAACGGGTTTGTGAAAAACAAGGTGCTCGAATTTGCCGGCCCCGGCGTCAAAAATCTCCCCATGGACTATCGCATCGGCATCGACGTGATGACGACGGAGACGGCCTGTCTCAGCTCCATCTGGGAGACGGATGACGCCGTGGAGGAATATCTCGCCGTTCACGGCCGGGCGGAGGACTATCGCCGGCTGACACCGGACGACGGCGCGCGGTACGACGGCATGATCGAGATCGACCTCGGCAAGATCGAGCCGATGGCGGCGCTGCCGTTCCACCCCTCGGAGGCGGTGCCCATCCGGCTGCTGCGGGAAAACGCGCCCGACTATCTGCGCGAGACGGAGCGCCGCGCGGCGGAACAGTTCGGCGCCAAGGCGGCGCTGCATCTGACGGAGAAGCTCCGGGACGGCGTGCTGACGCTCGACCAGGGGATCATCGCCGGATGCGCGGGCGGCATGTACGACAACATTGCCGAGGCCGCGGCCATCCTGCGCGGGCACGATGTGGGAAGCGGCTATTTCAGTCTCTCGGTCTATCCGCCGAGCGTGCCGGTGCATCTGGAGCTGCTGCGCGCCGGCGTGCAGCAGGATCTGATGGAGGCCGGCGTGCTGATGAAGTCCTGCTTCTGCGGGCCGTGCTTCGGCGCGGGCGACGTGCCGGGCAACAACGCGCTCAGCATCCGCCACACAACGCGCAACTTCCCCAACCGGGAGGGCTCTCGCCCCGGCGACGGACAGCTCGCGGGCGTTATCCTCATGGACGCGCGCAGCATCGCCGCGACCGCGCGCAATCACGGCGCGCTCACGGCGGCGACGGATGTGGACTACACACCCCCCGCGCGGACGCCGCGGACGTTTGACAGGGGCGTATACGAAAAGCGCGTATACTTCGGCTTCGGCAAAGCCCGGCCGGAGCGCGCGCTGCGCCTCGGCCCGAACATCGCCGAGTGGCCGGCGATTCCCGCGCTCAGCGAGAATCTGCTGCTGCGGCTCGCGGCGGTCATCCACGACGACGTGACGACCACAGACGAGCTGATCCCCTCGGGCGAGACGTCGTCCTACCGCTCCAACCCCATGAAGCTCGCGCAGTTTGCGCTCTCCCGCCGCGAGCCGGACTATGTGCCGCGCACGGAGGCGATCCGCGCGCTGGAGGCGTCGCGCGCCGCCGGCAAGGCGCCGGCGGAGGCGCTGGACGCGCTCGCAAAAGCGGGCGTGCCCGCCGCCGCGCTGGACGACACGCGCATCGGCTCCGTCCTCTTCGCGTGCCGCCCCGGCGACGGCTCCGCCCGCGAGCAGGCGGCGTCCTGCCAGCGCGTGCTGGGCGGCGGGGCGAACATCTGCTACGCCTACGCCACAAAGCGCTACCGCTCCAACTGCATCAACTGGGGCATGCTGCCGCTGACCGTGGACGAGGCCGAGGGCTTCGACTACGCGCCGGGCGACTGGGTCTGGCTGCCGGACATCCGGCGCCGGATAGCCGAGGGCGAGACGGACATTCCCGCCGTCGTCATCACCGCGCGCAGCGCGGAGCCGCGCACGCTGCGCCTCCCCGCGCTCACCCAAGACGAGCGGCAGATTCTGCTCGACGGCTGCCTGATGAATTTC
This sequence comes from Oscillospiraceae bacterium, assembly GCA_902760845.1. Classification (GTDB taxonomy): domain Bacteria; phylum Bacillota; class Clostridia; order Oscillospirales; family Oscillospiraceae; genus CAG-103. The sequence goes on along the minus strand of CACWHX010000049.1, from coordinate 1,533 downwards.
TACGCCGCCCGGAACCGGGAAAAGGAGGCGCGGACATGACGAAAATCCCCATGCAAAACCCCGTCGCCGAGCTGGACGGGGACGAGATGACCCGCATCCTCTGGCGGATGATTAAAGACACACTGCTGCTCCCCTTCGTGGCGCTGAACACGGAGTATTACGATCTCGGTCTCCCGAACCGCGACGCGACAGGCGACCAGGTGACGCGCGACGCGGCGGAAGCAATTCGCCGGCTGCACGTCGGCGTCAAGTGCGCGACGATCACGCCGAACGCCGCGCGCGTGCAGGAATACGGCCTCCGCCAGCTGTGGAAAAGCCCGAACGGGACGATCCGCGCCGCGCTGGACGGCACAGTGTTCCGCGCGCCGATCGTGACGGGGCGCATCACGCCGCACGTTTCCAACTGGAAAAAGCCCATCACCATCGCCCGCCACGCCTATGGCGACGTGTACCGCGCGACGGAATACCGCGTGCCCGGCCCCGGCACGGCGACGCTGTCGTTTCACGGCGCGGACGGGACGGAGTGGGCCGAGACGGTGTACGCCTTTGAAGGCCCCGGCGTGCTGCAGGGGCAGTATAATAAGGACAGCTCCATCGAGTCGTTCGCCCGCGCGTGCTTTGCCTATGCGCTCGCGACGAAGCAGGACCTGTGGTTCTCCGCGAAGGACACGATCTCCAAGCAATATGACGGCGCGTTTCGCGACACCTTCCAGCGCCTGTTCGACGCGGAATACCGCGCGCAGTTCGAGGCCGCGGGGCTGACGTATTTCTACACGCTCATCGACGACGCGGTCGCGCGCGTCATGCGCTCGGAGGGCGGCTTTCTCTGGGCATGCAAGAATTACGACGGCGACGTGATGAGCGACATGATCTCCGCCGCCTTCGGCTCGCTCGCGATGATGACGAGCGTGCTCGTGAGTCCCGACGGGAACTTTGAGTATGAGGCGGCGCACGGCACCATCACCCGCCACTATTACCGCTGGCGCGCGGGCGAGCAGACCTCGTCCAACCCGGTGGCGACGATCTTCGCGTGGTCGGGCGCGCTGCGAAAGCGCGGCGAGCTGGACGAAAACGCCGATCTCGCGCGCTTCGCCGACGCGCTGGAGGCCGCCTGTCTCGACACGATCGACGCCGGGACCATGACAAGCGATCTCGCGCGGCTCTGCGCCTGCGCGGGCGTGGATACGCAGACCTTCCTCGACGCCGTGCAGGCGCGCCTGCGCGCGGCGCTGGGCGCATAAAAAACTTCGGAGCGTTCGTTTCGCTCCCGGGTCTTCGGGCTTGTCAAAAAAGCGCTCAGAGGCGTTTACATCCGCATGCGTAAGAGCGGGCCGGCCCCATTCCGCAGCGCAGGGGGTGGCAGGGCGCTTGATTGTGGCTGGTGTCCTCGTTAATATACCGTAGTTGTTGACGTAGTGCTGGCATTCCACCCGCTTTCTTTTCAGCGATGCGTTATCATATCAAGTGCAACACGAAAAAAGAAGACAACTCATGAGAAATCCTGTACAATGGTGTGTGCCCAAACAAACCAGA
>CACWHX010000048.1 GCA_902760845.1 Oscillospiraceae bacterium | reverse complement strand
CGGTTCCGGAAGAAGCGATGCCTACCACCGCACCTTCAGCGTTTCTTTCCGGCTCCACCGGCTTTCTTTTCGCGCTGAAAAGAAAGCGGGTGGAATGCCTGCACCACGTTCAACCAACTGCGGTATAGTAACGAAGCGCCCAGATAAAACCCCACACCCGCATTCCCGCGTCGAAGTCGAGCGGCAAAAGCGATTTGCACCGATTCGCGACGTGCGCGCCGCGAACTCGGCCGAGGGCCTTCGACAAACTCAGGGCGCGCTGCTATGCAGCGCGCCCTGAGTTTGTTCATTCGTCCTCTGAGCGTTGCCAGCATGTTCACGGTGATGCCGCGCTGGCGGCACAGGCTTTGAAGCCGCAAAATAATTACATCAGAGTATGTCATGAAACAGACCGCCTTGCCCCGGTTTTATCATTATTTTTTGATAAAATATTCCGTTCAAAAATATTAATGGCACACCGTTAATAAAGGTGAAGGAATAACGCATGGGGTCGATTCTTACATTCACTGCCGTTTTACGATCTGTTCGCCGTCTCCTACGCGGCCACGGAACGGAAAACGGGCGGGAGGGGACGATAACCGGTCCCCTCCCGCCTGTTTCAGCGCTCCGTCTCCCAGACGCGAATCTCCTCGTACAGAATCGCCGCCGACTGCAGGTGCTTTTCCGCCATGCTCAGCAGCGCCTGCTGCAGCTTGGCGTCGGCGCGCATCGCGCTGCGCAGCGCCCGGCGGCGCTCAATGTCCGGAATGCTGTCGAGCCGGACGTGGCGCACGGTCTCGCCCGCGACGCCGCCGGTGGCGGCCGCCGTGAGAAACGCCAGCCGGCGCTCCGGCAGGAACACCGCCTCCGGCTCCTCCGGATGCAGCGGGTTCGGGCAGACGATATGGTGCAGCGCGCGCTTTTGCGCCTCCTCGGCGATCACGCGGAGATAGTCGGGCGCGAGACCGCAGCCGTCGTCCAGCAGCCAGACCCGATCCGCCAGCGCCGGGACCGTCTCCGGCAGGCCCGTGAGCCCGTCGCCGGTCATGCTGCGCAGAAAGCCGAGCTCCCGCCGCCCCGGCTCCGCCTGCTTCGGCACGGGGCCGAGCTCCCGCCGCGCGACGCCGGCCGCCCGCCGGCGCGCCTTTTCGCGGTCCTCCGGCAGCAGGAGGCCCGGCTCGCGGCGGGCGTCGATCAGCGCCGCGGCGCGCAGCAGCTCGACCGCCCGGCGGCAGAACACGGCGTGCCCCTCATAAAGCTGCGCAATGCGCGCAGGGAGCGCGCGTTCTGTTTGCTGCATCTGCTCGAGATCGACCACGCCGCCCTCCGTGCCGGGCAGCGTGACCGCGTATAAATAGAAACGTGCTTCTGATTCCTGTGCCATAGCGAAACCTCTCATTATCATGTTTGCTACAGCTTATGCGCCGCGCGGGGAGATTGACAATTTTCCCGCCCGTCCGTATAATTGTTGCAAACGCGGGACAGAGAGGAGCACGAAAATGGTTCAGGCGCTGCTGTTTGATTTTGACGGGACGCTGTTCGACACCGGGCCGGGCGTGACGCAATGCGTGCGGTACGCGCTGGAGAAGCTCGGCATTCAGGAGCCGGACGAGCGGAAACTGCGAAAATTTGTCGGTCCGCCGCTGGCGGATATGTTTCAGGAGCTGTACGGCCTCTCGCCGGAAACGGCGCAGGAGGCGGTGCGGCTCTATCGCGAGCGGTATCAGCCGGTCGGCATCTGGGAGTGCGCGCCGTACGACGGGATGCCGGCGCTGCTGGACGATCTGCGCGGCGCGGGATTCCGTCTCGCGGTGGCGACGGGGAAGCCCACGCCCAGCGCGGCGGAGATTCTGCGCAGATTCGAGCTGGAGAACCGGTTTGACATGATCTGCGGCAGCGAGTTTGACGGCACGCGCTCGAAAAAGTCCGAGGTCGTCGCGGCGGTGCTGGAGACGTTCGGGCTGCGGCACACGCCGGAGGCGGCGCGGATGATCGGCGACCGCAAATACGACGTGATCGGCGCGGCGGCGTGCGGCGTGCCGTGCATCGGCGTCGGCTTCGGCTACGCCGAGCCGGGCGAGCTGGAGCACGCGGGCGCGGACGTGGTCGTGGACACCGTCGCGGAGCTGAAGCAATACCTGCTGCAAATCAACTGAAGCGCCGCCTTTTTAGGCGGCGCTTCAGATTGTTTTCAGTTCATAAATTCCTGCCGAGCAGGGCGGGAGCGTCAGCGTGCAGGCGCCGCTTTCGATCGGCATGGGCTCGCCGCCGTCAAGCGGCTGCGCTGCCGTGTGGCGCGCGCGGACGAGCGCCAGGCGCGTCCGCTCGACGAGCCCCGCGCCGGGCAGCGTGAGCTCCGCGCGGCACGTGACGCTGCGCGACGCGCGGTTCACGGCGAGGAGCAGCGTTTCCTCGGGCTGCTCGCCGTCGAATGCGTCCTTCCCATCGACGGTGGTGCGCAGGACGCAGAGCACGTCCTGCGCCGGGGCGAAGACGGCGAGCGCGCCGGTGCGCAGCGCGGGATGGGCGCGACGCAGCGCGGCGAGGCGGGAATACCACCGCAGCATCTCCGGATCGTCCACGCGGTAGGGCGCGCGGTTGAACGGGTCGCAAAAGCCCTGCATCCCGGTCTCGTCCCCGTAATAGATGGAGGGCACGCCGGGCAGCGCGAATTGAAGCGCCGCGGCCAGCCGCTGGAGGCGCGCGCCGCGCGATGCCATTTCGTCCGTGACGACATAGTCCGCCTGAAACGCCCGCGGCGTGCCGCGCGCTTCAAAGTCGATGGCGAGCGCCGTGCGCGTGCGCTCAATGTCGTGGCTGGCGGTGAGATTCATCAGCGAATAATAAAACGGCTTCGGATAGTTCAGCCGCTGCGACAGCAGCAGGTCCCGCAGCGCGGGCGCGCCGCCGTGCCCGCGCAGGAACGAGATGACGGCGTTTCGAAGGGGATAGTTCATGACCGAATCGAGCGCGGTTCCCAGCGCGTAGCGCCGGTGCGCGCCGTAGCTGACCTTTGTGACGGCGTCCTCCCACACCTCGCCGAGCACGACTGCCTCCGGCGAGACGGACTTGGCGGCGGCGCGAATCTCCTCCAGCACCGGATCCGGCAGCTCGTCCGCCACATCCAGCCGCCAGCCGGCCGCGCCGCGCCGAAGCCAGGTTTTCACAACGCTGTTTTCGCCCGTGACGATGCGCTTTTGCCAATCGGGATTGTCCGTGTTCACGGCGGGCAGCTCCGGGAAGTCCCACCAGCAGCGATACCGCGTGGGGAAGCGGTCGAAGTGATACCACTTGAAAAACGGCGACTGGCGGCTGTTGTACGCGCCCGCGCCGGGATAGTTGCGGTAGCGGTTGAAGTACTTGCTGTCCGCGCCGGTGTGGGCAAACACGCCGTCGAGCAGGACGCGGATGCCGCACGCCTCCGCCGCCGCGCAGAGCTGCGAAAAATCGCGGTTCGTGCCGAGAATCGGATCGACGCGGTCATAGTTACCGGTGTCGTAGCGATGGTTGGAGGCGGACTCCGCGATGGGGTTGAGATAAATCGCCGTGACGCCGAGCTTTTTCAGATACGGCAGGCGGTCGAGAATGCCGCGCAGCGTGCCGCCGTAGAAATCCACCGGCGCATAGCTGCCGTCTGGCAGGTTGGCCTGCCACTCCACCGGCTCGTCCCACTCGGCGTGCGCGCGGACGGTCTGGCCCATGCGGCGGTGCTGCTCCATGCCGCGCTGCGCGGTGTCGGAGCTGTCGCGCGCGAAGCGGTCGGGGAAAATCTGATACAGAACGCTCTCGCGAAACCACGCGGGCGTGTCGAACCCGGCGGCATAGACCGTGAGCCGGAAGCCCTCCTGCGGCTCCGAGCAGAGCCTGCCGTGCCGCCCGTCCGGCGCGGGGCAGAGCCACTGCACGCCCCCGTCGGCATAGGAGAGGCGAAAGCGGTAATAGAGCGCCTGCGGCGTATCCGGCAGCGTGGGCGCGGCGGCGTAGCCCGTCTCCGTGCGGCGCATGGGAATCGCGCGGTCTAGCGCGTCGCCGTACAGCTCCAGTGCCGCCGCCGTGACGAATCCGGCGGGGTCGTCGATGGAGAGCGTGACGCTTGCGCCGGTCTCCGCCGCGCCGATGGGCTTGCGGTATGCCTCATCCGCCGCGTCGTGCTTCGGCGCGCGATTTTGCGGCAGCAGGTCGAGATACAGCGCGGCGTATGCCTCCGCCGAGCGGGTGAAGCTGAAGTCCGCCGTCATGGCGTGGTGAATAAGCGTTTGCAGCGCGGCCTTGTCCTCGTGATAGAGCGCGACGGCGCGGCGCACGGCGTCGGCCATCTCGTGCGCGTTGAAATTGGTGAAGGAAAAGCCCGTGCCCGTGCCGGTGAAGTGATTGTAGGGCGTCACGCTGTCCTTCAGGCCGCCGGTCTCGCGCACGATGGGGAGCGCGCCATAGCGCATGGCGATCATCTGCGACAGGCCGCACGGCTCGAAGCCGGACGGCATGAGCAGAAAGTCCGCCCCTGCGTAAATGCGGTGCGCCAGCGCCTCGTCATAGCCGATGTAGGCGCACACGCGCCCCTTGTGCGTCCACTCCGCGCGGCGCATGAAATCCTCATATTCCGCGTCGCCCGTTCCCAGAAGCACGAAGGCCATGTCCTGCTCCATCAGCTCGTCCAGCACGCACTGCACGAGATCGAAGCCCTTCTGCGCCGTCATGCGCGTGACCATGGCGACGACGGGCGTCTCCGGCGCGGCGGAAAGTCCCAGCTCCTGAAGGAGCGCCGCTTTGCAGACGGCCTTGCCGCCGGGCGCGTCGGCGGAATAGGGCGCGGCGAGCGCTGCGTCGTGCGCGGGATCGTACACGGCGGCGTCGATGCCGTTGAGGATACCGGAGAGATCGTTCTGCCGCGCCGACAGGATGCCCTCCAGCCGCTCGCCATACCACGCGGTGCGAATCTCGTCGGCGTACGTGGGGCTTACGGTGTTGATGCGGTCGGCAAAGACACAGCCCGCCTTGAGAAAATTCGCGCAGCCGTCCAGCTCCATAAACTCCGGCGTGTAATACCGCTCGTCGATGCCGAGCAGATCCTGCACGAAGTCGAAGCCGAATTTGCCCTGATAGGCAATGTTGTGGATGGTGAGAAGCGTCCGGAGCGCGCCCTGCGGCGCGGCGGCATACTGCGTTTTGAGCAGCATCGGCAGCATGGCGGTGTGCCAGTCGTTGCAGTGCAGAATTTCCGGGTGAAACTCCAGCCGGGGAATCGCCTCGGCCACGGCGCGGACAAAGAAGGCATACTGCTCGCCCTCGCCCAGGCCGCCGCGATAGATGCGGTCGCCGAAGTAAAATTCGTTGTCGATCAGATAGAAGGTCACGTCGTCGAGCACGAGCGTCTCGATGCCGACGTATTGACGCCGCCAGCCGAGGTCGATGTAAAAATCCGTGAAGTGGCGGACCCGCGCGGCGTAGCGGTCCTTGATGACGCGGTGGTAGGGGAGGATGACGCGCGCGTCGATGCCGAGATCGGCCAGATATTTCGGAAGCGTCCCCACCACGTCGGCGAGTCCGCCGGTTTTGGCCAGCGGCGCGCACTCCGCCGCCGCCAGCAGCACGGCCGGCAGCGCCGCGCGGTCCTTTTCCTGCAGCCTGGTTCGTAATGTAGAAATCATGGAGTCTCCTTATTTGGCGGTGTAGATCAGATAGGTTGCGGACAGCGGCGGCAGCGCCACGTGCGCCGAGCAGGGGAGACTGAAAAACGGCTCCTGCACGCTGTGAATCTCCGGCGCGTTGTGTAGCCCGCCGCCGCCGAAGCGCACGTCGTCGCTGCTGAGCGCCTCGCGCAGCACGCCGCGCTTTGGCAGGCCGATCACAAAATCGGGATAGTACACAGGCGTGAAGTTGCACACGCACACGACTCTGCGCCCGTTTCGCGCCGTGCGCAGGAAGGCAATGGCGCTGCGGTCGGCGTCGTCCACGTTCAGCCAGCGAAAGCCGTCCCACGAGTCCTCCACGTCCCAGAGGGCGCGGTGGCGCGTATAAAACTCGTTCAGCGCGCGGCACCAGTCCCGCATGGCGCGGTGCATCGGATAGTCCAGCAGCAGCCAGTCCAGCTCCTGCGTGAAGTTCCACTCGATGAACTGCGCAAACTCCGAGCCCATGAACGTGAGCTTTTTGCCGGGATGCGCAAATTGATAGCCGTACAGCGCGCGCAGCGTCGCAAACTTCTGCTCATAGCCGCCGAACATCTTGTCCAGCATCGACTTTTTTCCGTGCACGACCTCGTCGTGCGAAAACGCGAGGATAAAATTTTCCGAAAAGGCGTACATCATGGAAAACGTGAGCTTGTTGTGCTGAAACTTGCGGAAGTACGGGTCGGCGGCGAGATAGTCCAGCGTGTCGTGCATAAAGCCCATGTCCCACTTGAAGCTGAAGCCCAGCCCCCCGTCGTACGGCGGCTTCGTCACGTTCGGATAGGCGGACGACTCCTCCGCGATCGTCATGCAGCCGGGATGGGCGGAGAGCACGGTGCTGTTGAGCTTTTGCAAAAACGCGACCGCGCCGAGATTGATGTTCCCGCCGTCGCGGTTCGGCGTCCACTCGCCGTCCCGCCGGGCGTAGTTGAGATACAGCATGGACGACACCGCGTCCACGCGGATGCCGTCGATGTGATACATCTCAAAAAACAGCATGGCGGACGAGACGAGGAAGCTCTGCACCTCCGGCATCGCATAGTCGAAGATGAGCGTGCCCCACTCCGGATGGTCGGCCATGCGCTGCTCCTTGCATTCGTAAAGCGGCGTCCCATCGAAGCGGGCGAGCCCGTGCGCGTCGCGCGGGAAGTGCGCCGGCACCCAGTCGATGATGACGCCGATGCCGGCGCGGTGCAGCGTATCGACGAGGAACATAAAATCCTGCGGCGTGCCGTAGCGGGCGGTGGGGGCGAAGTACCCCGTCACCTGATAGCCCCACGAGCCGTCGTAGGGATACTCCGTCACGGGCAGCAGCTCCACATGCGTGTAGCCCATCTCGCCGCAGTAGGCCGCGAGCGAATCGGCAATCTCGCGGTAGCCGCGGACCGCGCCGTCCGCCCTGCGGCGCCATGAGCCGAGATGCAGCTCATACACGCTCATCGGCGCGCGGAACACATTGCGCGCCGTGCGGCGGCGGAGATAGGCCCCGTCGCGCCAGCGAAAGCCCTCGATGCTCCAGACGCGCGACGCCGTGGCCGCGCCGGACTCGCTGTGCAGCGCGAAGGGGTCGGCCTTGAGCACCCGGGCGCCGTCCGCGCCGGTGACGCAGTATTTATACAGCGCGCCGTCCGAGAGCCCGTCCACGCGGCAGACCCACGTCCCGTCGGGAAGACGGGTCATCGGCGCGGCCTCCGTGTCCCAGGCGTTGAAATCACCCACGAGCGTCACGCGCCGCGCGTTCGGCGCCCAGACGGCGAAGCGGTGGGTCCCGGGCGCGATCTCCAGGCAGCCGAAAACGCGCCAGGCGTCTGTGGAAGCGCCCGCGTGGAAGGCCGCGAGGGCCTCCGGGGCGGGAGCGGTTTGGTTGTTGGTCAGGTCCATAGCGCCATCTCTTTCGTTTGTGTCTGATGTCCCTATTATAACGTCAACGGCGGACGATTCCAACACTTTTTCGCGAAGAGCGGATTTTTACATCGCTTTTGACTTTTTCGCGCGGGGCCGTTATACTGAAACCGGCAACCAAAAGAAACGGGAGGGATGAAATCATGTTCGCCTTTAACCATGTGAATTTCAACGTGCTCGATCTGGACCGAAGCCTGACGTTTTATCACAACGCGCTGGGGCTGGAGCCGGTGCGGGAAAAGGTCGCGGACGACGGCTCGTTCAAGCTGGTGTTCCTCAGCGACGGGGAGACGGATTTTCAGCTGGAGCTGACGTGGCTGCGCGACCGCGCGGAGCCATACGACCTTGGGGAAGGGGAATTTCACGTCGCCTTCGCCGTGCCGGATATGGAGGCCGCGCGCGAAAAGCACGCGGCGCTGGGCTGCATCTGCTTTGAAAACCCGTCCATGGGCATCTACTTTATCGAGGACCCGGACGGATACTGGCTGGAGATCATCCCGCAGCGAAAGTGAGACCGCGCCCTTCGCGGCGCGCGGCGCGGACGCGGGGGCGGACTACAGCACCCGCTCAATCTCCAGCACGGAGATCTCATATGCCGTGCGCTCGGCGACGCCGTCCTCCAGCAGCTTGCGGTACCGGCGGCTCTGCAGCCGGCCCGTCAGCGAGACGACCGCGCCGACCGGCCACGCGGCGGCCGCGTGCGCGCGCTCGCCCCACGCGATGCAGGGGAGATAGTCGCTGCGCCCATAGTGGCGGTTGACCGCAACCAGCAGATCGCAGATATCGCGCCCCATCGGCGTTGTGCGCAGCACCGGCGGCTTGCAGAGCGTCCCTGTGAGCAGCACGAGATTGCGGTCGTGCGCATCGTCGCAGGGCGTGATCGACCGGGCGAACAGGCTGATGACGAGCTTCGCGCCGACGCCGCTTTTGTTGTTGAACGAGCGCACCTCGCCCGTGACGCAGAGCCGGGTCTGGCCGGCGGCTTCCGCCAGCGTGAGCAGCCGCTCCCGCGCGATGATGTTCAGACAATCCGCCGTGCCGGAGAGCCGCTGCGCCTCCAGCGGGAAGCGAAAGAACCGCTCGCGGCGGTTTTCGTGTGAAAGCCGCGGCGGCGCGGCGAGCGTACCGCAGAGCTCGGCGTAGTTGTTCGTTCCCAGTTCGTCCATGTGCTGACTCCTCTCTTGTTCGATGGCACAGCATATTCGGCGCGAAGGGGGAATATGCGCGCCGCGGACAAGGCGACCGGGACGATGCGCCGCCGCGCTTCTCACGGCCGCCGCTTGCGGATTTTCGCGCGGCGCGGTATCATACTGCCAGGAACGAAAACGGAAAGGAAGATTTTCTATGGAACTGAACGAAATTTTATCCCGCTGCGACCATACGCTGCTGCGCGTGGACGCGACGGCGGCGGAGATTCAGGCGCTGTGCGATCAGGGCATTCGCTATGGCTGCGCGTCCGTGTGTATCCCGCCGTGCCATGTCGCGGGGGCGAGGCAATACGTGGGCGACCGGCTGAAGATCTGCACCGTCATCGGCTTTCCGAACGGATACAGCACCGCGGCGGTCAAGGCGTTTGAGACGGCGGAGGCCATTCGCAGCGGGGCGGACGAGGTGGATATGGTCGTGAATCTCGCCATGGTGAAGGATGGCTGCTGGTCGGATGTGGCGGAGGATATCCATGCCGTGCGGGAGGCCAGCCGCGGCAGGGTGCTCAAGGTCATCATCGAGACCTGCCTGCTGACGGAGGAGGAAAAGCGCCGGCTCTGCCGCATCGTGTCGGATTCCGGGGCCGACTATATCAAGACCTCGACCGGATTCTCCACCGGCGGCGCCACGCGGGAGGATGTCGCGCTGCTGCGCGCGTGCTGCGACGCGCACGTGAAGGTGAAGGCCGCGGGCGGGATCTCCAGTCTGGAGGACGCGGAGGCGTTCATCCGCCTGGGGGCGGACCGCCTCGGCACGAGCCGCATCGTGAAGCTCGCCATGGAACAGGAGCGCACGGCGGAAGCGTAAGGAAGGCGCCGGCCCGGTCGGCATTTTCGCAAAAAACACGCCGGAGAAAAGAAGTTTCGGGTTTGCAAATTTTATGCTTTACAAATCTGAAAAATATGTTATAATAATCTGGCGTCTGGGGGCGTAGCTCAGCTGGGAGAGCGTACGGTTCGCATCCGTAAGGTCAAGGGTTCGAATCCCTCCGTCTCCACCATAAAAGCACGGTTTCTTTGATAGAAACCGTGCTTTTCCCTTTGGAGCCAGAAACCCTTGATTTTCAAGGTTTTCCAGCCTCCAAGCCCTCATGCAGAGACGCCTCGGAGCATTTTCCGGGGCGATTTTTCTGCGTTTTTGGGCTTCTCCCCGGCGACCGCCGAGGGGAAATCGTTAAAATTATGGGGTATCGTTAAAACTGTCCTTTTACACTTCGGTGTCCCGCGTGACAGGGATATAGACCATCTTCAGCGGGATCATTTTTTGATACCGCTCGTCAAGCTGTTCATAGTATTTCAGAATCAGCTCGACAAGGTCGGTGCCGTTGATGCCGCGGATGATTGGCGTACTGTCGAGGTACTTTCTGGCGTTCTTTGTGTAGTCCGACAGCGTGACGAAAACGCCGTAGTCGCCCTCCCGCATTGCTCCCTTCAGAGACTGGATGGTGGTTTCCTTGATATCCCCGTCCTGGCTTTTCACTTGAACAAGGATTCTTGGCGGCAGCTCGTCCTTGTAGGCTGTGATGTCAATTCCGCTATCGCCGCCATGCGGAGAAATCGTTGTGCGGTATCCCATTGCTTGAAGCAGATTTGCAACAAAGACTTCCAGGTCATAGCCTTTCAGATTCCGACTGAGTTCCTTGAGGACAAAGTCCTTTGTGCTTTCGATGATCTCCTCGGCGGTGGCTCCTACGCTTTCATCCTCCACCATTGTCGCTTTCTTGAATCCCTTATCAAGCGCCGCGAGAAATTCATCCGCATAATTTTTGACGGTGAAGAACGACATCGCCGAGCCGATTTCATAAAGTGCGCCTTGGGTAAAAGAGGTTCGCGGCAAGTGCTTAAGCCACTTCACCTTTCGCTGCTGTACATAGCCCCAAAGAAAAGGAGCTGATGCAGGATTACATCCGGCATACCACGAAGCAGCCGCGGCAGAACCTGATCGAATTCATCAGTCACGTCGATCCGGGCACGGCGCAGCTTGGGATGAATTCGGGCGCGTACATCATGCTCGACCGCTTGATGACAGACGAAATGATCGAATTTGCAAGCCATCTCAAGCTGCGCACGCCGGTCTACATCGAAGAGCTCGCCGCAATGTCCGGCCGGAGCGTGGAGGAGGCTGCGAAGCTGGCCGACGATCTCTGCCAGATCGGCATCCTGATCTATAAGCCGGACGACAAGGGCGTGGACCGTGTGGAGCTGCCGATCTTCGTCGTGGGCATGCTGGAGCAGCTCATGCTGGCGGGGCTGGACGGCGACCAGTATGAAATGTACCCGGAGCTGACGGTCGGCTTTATGAAGCAGACGAACTACATGGCGGAGGGCAACGGCACGCTGCTTCCCATTGCAAACCACGGCGTGCACCGTCCGGTTCCCATCGAAAGCGCGCTGAAAAACGAAAGCCGCGTCGAATCGTGGGAAAATCTTGAACACCTGATTGACGAAAGCGCGAACGGCAGCTTTGCCGTCATGGACTGCATCTGCCGGAAGCTCCGCAAGGCCTACGGCGAGCTGGGCAACGACCCGGACAAGGAGTGGTGCATGCCCGTCGGGTACTATGCCGACTACATGGTCCGCACCGGCAAGGCGCGCTATGTCACCCGCGACGAATACATGCAGAAGCTCAAGCTCGCGGATGAGCGCGGCTACGTCCACAACGTGTGCAACCACGAGGGCAAGGACTACATCGAATACGTCTGCAACTGCGACTATGAAAGCTGCATGAGCCTGCGCGTGGCGACCTATACCAGGGCGTACAACATTCAAAAATCCAACTTCGTCGCCACCGTGGACGCGGAAAAGTGCGTCGCCTGCGGCAGCTGTGTGGAGAAATGTCCCGCCAACGCCGTGAAGCTTGGCCAGAAGCTGGGGCAGAAGCACAAGACCGAGTATGCCACGGCGGATCTTCCCAACACGACCAATTCTCTCACGTGGAGCAAGGACCACTATGACAACGACTATCTGCTCCACCGAAAGAGCGTGCAGCCGGAGACCGGCACCGCGCCCTGCAAGACCAACTGCCCGGCGCACATCGCCGTGCAGGGCTATCTGCGCATGGCGGCGCAGGGACGCTATCCGGAGGCGCTGGAGCTGATTAAAAAGGAAAACCCGCTGCCCGCCGTCTGCGGCAACATCTGCAACCGCCGCTGCGAGAGCGCCTGTACCCGCGGCAGCTTCGATCAGCCGCTGGCCGTGGATGAGGTCAAAAAATTTCTCGCCTATGAAACAGCACTTCAAAAACAAATTTGCCCTGTCTGACCAGGGCGTAAAGGAATTGCTCCTTGGCATTTTGTCGGTCGTAGCGCAGAATCTGGCGCT
>CACWHX010000047.1:12239-14330 GCA_902760845.1 Oscillospiraceae bacterium | reverse complement strand
TTGGCGATTTTCTTTCGGCTAAAATTGGCTAAATTCTTCCGGCGCAAAATGGCGAAAATCTCCCGGCACTTTTTGGCGAAAATCTCCCGGCGCTAACACCGCATAGTAATACTGCACGTTTCCTTGCTCGTCATAAAAGTACTTATAAGTATCATAAATGAAATTATCATCAATATCTCTTCTTGTTTTCGATAACACACGACCCTGCTCATCATAGGAATATGTGGTCACGTAGGTGTCGTCCCACGTTTCACTAAGCACCTCTCCTAACGCATTGAACGTCCGTTTTTGTACGATCACTTCGTGATGGAGACACTGAATATTATTTCCGTGCTCATCGTAGGTCCAAGTGATTACTGACGATCCATAGGTGGAGGATATCGTCATCTTCGTTCGCAGGTAAATGAGCCCTGCCGCGTTCTGCGCATCGCGATAGAGGAACGTGACGACTTGCGCGCGGGTGCAGGGTTGGTTGGGCGAAAACGCCGTGTTACTTGTGCCTTTCGTGATGTTCTGCGCGACTGCCCAGAGCACCGCGTCGGTGAAATATGCCCCGGTCGGGACGTCAGCAAAGGGGTTCGCGCCGCCTGCGGGGGGATTGCCCTCAGTGCGGTGCAGGAACGTGACGACCTGCGCGCGCGTGCACGTGCCGTCCGGGCTGAACGTGGTCGCGCTTGTGCCCTTTGTGATGTTTTGCTCCACGGCCCAGAGCACCGCATCGTAGTAATACGAATCGCTCTTTACGTCTGCGAATGGATTCGCCGCGCTTGCTGGCTTCGGGCTGCCCTCGGAGCGCCAGAGGAACGTGACGACCTGCGCGCGGGTGCAGGTGGCGTCCGGGGAGAACGTCGTGGCAGATGTGCCGTTGGTGATCCCCTTGTCTACCGCCCAATCCACGGGTGCTGCGTAGTAAGCGTCCGACGAAACATCCGTGAACGCATTCGCCGCCAAGGCCGCCCCTGGCAGCAGGGCCAGCACCATGCACAGCGCCAGCGCCCAGCTTAAAACTCGTTTCTTCATTCGATTTCCTCGCTTTCCTGGTTGTCTTTACCACAGCCCCGCGGACGGGAGGGTCTTCCGCCCGCGGGCCAGGCGAAAAACAAAAACACTGTGCAGGATTTCCCCTACACAGCGCAAGAAACAGCGTTCCTTATGCAACACAAAGGCACACGACTATAGCGATAATACCACTCTTGCAAGCGAGAACAGATTATCGTATAATACGAATGCGGTGCGGCCCGAAAGGGCCGTTGTGTAGGTGGAGATAGCACCTGCATAGGCTTGCGGGTGCTGGTAACACCCGCAAGCTGCCGCATTTTTGTTTTTCGTGTTGATTATAGCAAAAACTTCCGGCCTTCGCAAGAGTAAGATCGGAAGTTTTTGCATTTTTGTACGATTGCTTATTTTATTGGGAAAAATTTGTCTAAAACGCACCGCGCTGTCCGGTTGGCGCGCCGCCCGCGCTGAGATCAATCCAGTAGCGCTGCTCGACGCAGCCGTCCTCCTCGATTTCATTTTCCAGCACGCCGCCGTTGCGGAGGATCGTCTTTGCGGAGGCGATGTTTTCCTTCTCGCAGACCATGAGCACCCGTGGGATGCCGAGCTTCCGGCATTCGTCCAGGGCGAGCCCGACCAGAACGGTTCCGATCCCCCGGCCGCGCAGCGCGGGCAGAACACCGTCGCCGATGTGTCCGCCGTTGCGGAGCAGCCTGTCGTTCAGCCGGTGGCGGATATTCACCGCGCCGACGCAGAGATCGCGCTCCTCGTCGTAGCAGAAAAACGTGGAATCGGGGACAAGCGCGCCGTCCGCGTCCCGCACGTCGAGGTTTTCACAGTAGTGCTCAAAATCATGATAGTCCAGCCGCGTGATCGCGATGGGCGTGATCTCCGCCTCGCACTCCTGCGAAAGCCATTCGTCCAGCATGGTTTTGATCTGTCTCTCATATTCGGACGATGGCCGAATCAGTTTCAATCGCATGATTTACCAGTCTCGGGAACCCCTGCCGCCCTGAAAAGGACGGCCCGTCCCGATCTCCTTCTGTTGGATTGTGGGCGTCACGACGCGAAGTAGGCTGCGATTTCCCGCATCCT
>CACWHX010000047.1:0-12205 GCA_902760845.1 Oscillospiraceae bacterium | reverse complement strand
TGGCCGCACTGGATGCAGGCGTCCGCGCCGGTCTCCAGCTTCCTGTAATGGCTCGCCGCCAGCGCGTCGCCCGCGCGGGCGAGATCATAGTACTTGTTTACGAGTCCGACGTCGATCCCCGCCGGGCACGGCGCGCAGTGATTGCAGTAAACACACCGGCCCGCCGCCGCATGCGGCGCTGCGTCCGCAAGGACGGAATAGTCCCGCTCCGCGGCCGGCGCGTCATAGAACCGCAGCACGGCTTCCACTTCTTCCTTCGTGACGCAGCCCGGGAGGCAGGTCAGCACCGCCGGACGGTCCAGCGCATATTGCAGACATTGAAAGGGACTCAGCCGGATGCCGAGCGGAGACCGCCTCTCGTCCAGCAGGAGCCCGCCGGAGAACGGCTTCATGACGGATATCCCGACCTGCTTTTGCAGCGCGAGCCGGTACAGCTCCGCGCGCTCATCCGGCGCGCCGTGCGCCAGCTCGCCCCGCTGGCGGTCATATGCGGGATTGACGCTGAACATGAACAGGTCTATCTCGTCCAGCTCCAGGAACCGCCGCGCGATGGACGGCGTATGCGTCGAAAAGCCAAGATGCCGAATGACGCCCTGGCGCTTCAGCGAGCGTGCGAGGTCGAGAAGTCCGTTTTGGACGACGTCTTCAAAATCCGGCGCCTCGTCAATGCAGTGAATGAAGCCGAAATCCGCGTACGAGGTTCCAACAGCCGTCAGAACCTGATCGACGGATCGCCTGATCTGGTCGAGATTTCTGCTGAAGACATACGTTTCGTTTTCGTAGCAGGCGCCGAGATGCAGCTGCATATGGAGCGCTTCGCGGCGGCCTCTGATGCATTCTCCGAAGATTCGATAGGTGCGGATATCGCCGCAGACCGCGTCGTAATAGTTGACGCCGCGCGCGACGGCACAGGAGATTGCCTCCCGGATCTGATCGTCCGGGAATTCGTAAAGATTCGCAAGCCCCATACCAATGGTGCCGATCTGTTCCCCGCCCTTCGGCAGACTTCTATACTCCATAGGCGGCCTCCGTTATGCGCTCTTCGCCGTAAAGATCCGCACGATCATCACCACGGATACCGCGCCGATGAGATACAGGGAAGCCGGCGGCCAGACGAAGGACAGCGCCATGCACAGCGCGTAACCGCCATACATGAAGGCCCGGTCAAAGGCTCTGGTGGAGCTGTCCCGCGCGGCGCCCGGATTGTCCCTGCGCACCTGCAGATCAATCAAATGAAACGTCCCGCTCCAAAGGAGCATGTTCAGCGGATACAAAAACTCCGGCAGGCTTGCGCCGACGGCCGATCCGACCCATCCGGTCGTGAACGGGACCAGCGTCAGGAAAAACAGCCAGAGTCCGTTCAGCAAAAAGGTTCGGGTCGTCACGACCTCCGCTTTCGCGAACAGATTGTGGTGATTGTACCAGACCACGTAGATGACGGAGAAGCTGATGAGATAGGCGAGAAATGTCGGCCACTCCTCCCGGAGGCCCTGCCAGTCATCCGTGATGGGCGTGTGCAGCTCCAGCACCATAATCGTCGCGGCAATCGCGACGATCGCGTCTGTGAATGCCACCAGTCTCTCTTTGTTCATCAGGCGTTCTCCTTTATGAATCGTTGATAGTCCGGACAGACGTAACGCGGCTTCCCGACGGTGCGTTTTCCGATGTCGATGGCCGACTGCGGGCAGTGCTGGACACAGGAAAAGCACCAAGTGCAGGTTTTGCCGAATTTGGGTCTCCCGGTCTCCATCACAATGTTCGCCATCGGACATCGCTTCGCGCAGGCTCCGCATCCGACGCAGGCGTCGGATACGGCAAACCGTCCGCTGGTCATCAGAAAGCGGTTCGCCGCCGCATTTACGATGCCGGACATCACGCCCGGCAGGCCGACGTTGCCGTGATCGGACAGCTCCAGCCCGCCGCTGATCCGCTCGGCTAGGCGCCGCAGCTCCGGCAGGATGGCGCGCAGACAGGCGGCCGTCTCCTCCGGCGGCGAGACCGGATCGGAGAGCAGATATTCGTTCGGCATGTCCACGGATGTAAAGCCCTTGAATGTCAGGCCCTTTGCCTCGACGATCCTCCGCAGGTAATCGCCCGCCCTGCCCGACTGTGACTCCCTGGTCGCGACGCAGTATACGTCCCGGCTGCCGGAGAGCGCGGCGTTTCGGATCAGCTCCTCCACGACCCTTGGGAATCTCCAGGCATAGATCGGGGCGAGAAAGACGTGCGGCCGCGCCGACTCCGATCGGAGCGGCCGGCCGGCTCGCGTGAAGTCCGCCAGGTCCGTCAACTCGTCATGCAGGCTGTCCGCGAGGCAGTCTGCGACGAATTTGGTGTTTCCCGTTCCGCTGAAATAATAAATCATCGTGATCCTGTCCTTTGCCTTTTTTGTTGTGTGAGTTACCACGGATTATACCCGGAATGCGCCGCGGTGTCAACTGCGGCGAATTGACGCGGGACGGATCATGCGGTAAGATAAACGCAAAAAAAGGCGGAGGGACAGAGATGCGAAACAGTCAGGAATATTCTGTCGCGATTCACGCGATGCTGCTGCTGAACAATCCGGCAGGGGAGCGGGTCACAAGCGGAGACATTGCCGCCAGCGCCGGATATGACCAGAGCAACGTCAGAAAAATCTTCGGGAAGCTGCGGGCCGCGGGACTGATTGTCACAAAATCCGGGCGCGGCAGAACGTGCCTCGCCCGTCCCGCCGGGGAGATCACCCTTTGGGATATCTATGTCGCCATTGAAGATGTCTGTGTGAACAAGCTCTTTACGTTTCACCATCCGAAGGAGGACGCCTATCAGGTCGCCTCTCACATCGAGGCGCTTTTGACGCCCCACTATCAGCGGACGATCGACGCGATGGAGCGGGAGCTCTCCGCCGTAACCGTGGCGTCGCTGGGGGAGGAACTGTCTGCGCTGGCGCGGCGGGAGTCCTCCGGGGCTCCCGCGTGAGGGGGCATCCCGCCGGGCGGCGCTTTGGCGAAATCAGCCCGGCTGCCCGCCCAGACGTCCCGCGAGGGCAAAGCCCAGAAACGCCGCAATGTCGATGGCGACGATGGTGGAGCCGACCGGCGTTCCGCCGAGGATCGACACCAGAATGCCGAGCGCGGCGCAGCAGACCGAGCAGATCGCGGCGCAGATCGTCACGGCGCGAAAGCTCTTGAACACCCGCATCGCCGAGAGCGCGGGGAAGATGACGAGCGCGGAGATGAGCAGCGACCCCACCAGCTTCATCGCGAGCACGATGATGACCGCGATGACGACCGCGATCAGAAGGTTGCAGGCGTCCACCCGCGTCCCGACGGCGCGGGCAAAATTTTCGTCAAACGTGACGGCAAAAATCTTGTTGTAAAACAGCGCGAATACCGCGAGCACCACGACCGAGAGCACCACGCACAGCCAGACCTCCGTGCGCGTGAGCGTGAGGATGGCGGTCGAGCCGAAGAGCGTGCTGCACACGTCGCCGGAGAGGTTTGTGGAGGTGGAAAACAGGTTCATCAGCAGATAGCCGACGGCGAGCGCGCCGACGGAGAGCATCGCGATGGCGGCGTCGCCCCGGACTCTGGCGTTTTGCCCCGTGCGCAGCAGCAAAACCGCGCACAGCACCGTCGCCGGCAGGACGAACAGCATCTCGTTCGTCAGCCCGATCACGGCCGCGACGGCGAGCGCGCCGAACGCGACGTGGGACAAGCCGTCCCCGATGAACGAAAACCGCTTGAGCACAAGCGTCACGCCGAGCAGCGACGAGCACAGCGCGATCAGCACGCCGACCAGCAGCGCATAGCGCACAAAGGGGTAGGAAAAATAGTACTGCAGCGTCTCCATCCACGTCATCGCGCCGCGCCCCCTTCCGCGCCGAGCCAGCGCCGCCCCGCCGCGCTGGCAAGATAGTCCGCCTTCGTGCCGAAAAAGAGCGCCGCGCCAATGTGCAGGATGTGGCTGGCATACCGCACCGCGGCGGAGACATCGTGCGAGACCATGAGAATCGTGACGCCGCTGCGGTTGAGCGATTCGATCAGCGCGTAAAACTCCGCCGTCGCGTGCGGGTCCAGCCCCGCGGTCGGCTCGTCCAGCAGCAGGAGCTTCTGCGCCGCGCAGAGCGCCCGCGCAAGCAGCACGCGCTGCTGCTGCCCGCCGGAGAGCTCCCGATAGCAGCGCCTGGCGAGCGGCGCAATGTCCATGCGCGCCATGGCGTCCTCCGCGCGCTGCCGGTCCGCCCGGCTGTAAAACGCGCCGGCCCGGCCCTGACAGCCGGAGCGGACGATCTCCCGCACCGAGGCGGGAAAATCCCGCTGCACATCGGTCTGCTGCGGCAGATAGCCGATTTCGCCCCGGCGCAGTCCGTCGCCCACGACGATTTCGCCGGCGATGGGCGGGCGCAGGCCGAGCAGCGTGCGCATCAGGGTCGATTTTCCCGCGCCGTTTTCCCCGACGATGCAGAGATAGTCCCCGGCGTTTACCTGAAAATTCAGATTGTTCACAAGAATCTGCCCGTCATACCCCAGCGTGAGGTTTTGGCATACGAGCTGTGGCATAAATCTTCCTCCTATTGCAATGCCGTCCGCAGCACCGCAAGATTTGACTCCATCACCGCAAGATAGGGCGCGCTGTCCGCGCCGGCGGACTGCATGGAGTCCAGCGTCAGGATCTGCTGATCCCTGGTTTTTGTGCTGCGCACAACGGTCTCCGCGATTCGGCGGTCCCCGCCGTCGATCACCAGCACGGCGCGCAGGCCCAGCTCGTCCACCTTCTCCGCGAGGAACGCGATCGTCTCAAAGCTGGCCTCGGTCTCCGCCGAGCAGCCGGGGAAGGCCGCGTAATAGCGAAGGCCGTAATCGTCCGTCAGATAGCGAAACGGGAACCGGTCGGCGAAGAGGAGCGTCCGCTGCGCGGCGCCGTCCACCGCCGCCTGATAGGCCGCGTCGAGCGCGGCGAGCTTTTCCCCGTAGGCGGCGGCGTTCGCGGCGTAGACGTCGGCGTGTTCGCCGTCGAGCGCGGCGAGCGCGTCGGCGATGGCGTCCACGCACACCCTCGCGTTTCGCAGCGAGAGCCAGACGTGCTCGTCCAGCTCCGGCTCGTCCTCCGCCTCGGCATGCATCCCCTCGACGGTCTCCTCCGTTTTTGCCGCGTCGCCGATCGTGTCCAGCAGGCTGATCGCCGTGAGATCGGGATTCGCCGCCTCGCGCAGCGCGTCGCGGACCCAATCGTCCGACTCGCCGCCGACATAGAGCAGCAGGTCGCAGGTGGTGAGCTTCAGCAGGTCCGCCGCCGTCGGCTGATAGCTGTGCAGATCGACGCCGCCGTCGAGCAGCAGCGTCAGCTCGACGTTGTCCGCCTGGGCGCCGAGCACCTCCCGCGCCCAGTCATAGGCCGGGAAGATGACCGCCACCACGCGGAGCTTGTCCCCCTGCGCGTCGTCGGGGGTCCGCTGCGCGGAGCACGCCGCGAGGCACGCCAGGAGGAGCGCGGCGCAAAGCAGCGCCGCCAGAATCCGCCGCCCGCTCATTCCGCCGCCCCGCAGGCCGCGCACACGCCGTAGAACACCGTGCGCATCGGGTCGAGCCGGAAGCCGTGCGACTCCAGCAGGTGCGCGCCGAGACTGTTCAGCTCCTCGCACTCCAGGTGGATGAGCTGCCCGCACTTCTCGCACTTGCAGTGGTAGCAGCGCTCGCCGCGGTGCGGCTCCGCGCCGGTGTACGCAAAGCACGCGCTGCTGGTTTCGTCAACGATATATTTGCGCACGAGCCCCTCGGACACCATGTGCTCCAGCTGCCGGTATACCGTCGCGGTGCCGACGGCCTTGCCGTGCGCCCGGAAATGGGCGCAGATGTCGCCCGCGGTGACATGCCGCCCCGGGATCGACTCCAGATAGGCGAGAATCTCCGCGCGTTGCTTGGTCTGATATTGTGCCATAGCGGTCGCCTCCGAAAAATGAAATTGAAAATCATTTTCATATTATACGCGCTTTTTGCGCTTTGTCAAGCGGCAAAAAATCCGAGCCGCATACATACGACTCGGATTTCTTTCCGTGTTGGGGTTACGCCAGATCGCGATAGAGGAAGGTGACGATCTGCGCGCGGGTGCAGGTGGCGTTCGGCGAGAACGTCGTGGCGCTGGTGCCGTTGGTGATGTTCTTTGCGACCGCCCAGAGGACGGCGTCGGTGTAATACTGTCCCGCCGGGACATCGGTGAAGGGATTCGCGCTGCCCGCCGCGGGGCTGCCCTCGGTGCGGTGCAGGAAGGTGACAACCTGCGCGCGGGTGCAGCCGTCGCCCGGGGAGAAGGTCGTGGCGCTGGTGCCGTTCGTGATGCCGTTTTCCACCGCCCAGAGGACCGCCTTGTAGAAGTAGTCGTCGCGCTTCACGTCGGTGAACGGGTTCGCGGCGCTCTGCGGCTCGGGGCTGCCCTTGGCGCGCCAGAGGAACGTGACGACCTGCGCGCGGGTGCAGGTGGCGTTCGGGCTGAAGGTCGTGGCGCTGGTGCCGTTCGTGACGCCGTTTTTGACCGCCCACACGACCGGGTTGGTATAGTACGCGCCGACCTCCAGGTCCTGGAATCCTGCCACCACATAGCTGTGATAGAACGAATACTCCCGACTCGCGCCGTTGCTGAAAACGACCTTGATCGTATGGGTGCCGTTGTTCAGTGTCTCCGTGTTCAGAGAAACCCGATAGGGATACGCGGAGGTGGAAGACAGCGCGTGGCCGTCCACATACCAGGTCGCGGTCAATCTGCCGCTTGCATAGGTGTACGCCGCCAGCTCGACGGTTCCCTGCCATGTGGAGGGATAGTCAGAGAGCCTGGTGTAATAAGCCGCTCTGCCGCCGACCTTATGCAGAAGCGTGGGGTTGCTCCCGACGGCTCTATCGTACGCCGCGGTCATGGTCGCGTTGTTGTAAATGGAATAGGCCGTGGCCGACGCCCCGAAATTCGTGTCGGAATAGATGATGCATTTGATCTGCGGATAGACCATCGGCAGGAAGGAAAGCGCCTTTTCCACGCGCTCCGACGCAAAGGACGACACGTCCGTTTTGCGCATGTAATGCGCGGAGCCGCCCTCCGTGATGATAACGGGCTTTCTGTGGAGATTTGACAGGTTAACCGCCTGCTGGACGTTCAGCATCGCGTCGCCGTAGGTCCCGACGCCGTAGAACGCATCTCGCGCGTCGTCGCCGTTATTGGAATACCGGTTGTAATACAGCGAGACGCCGACCCAGTCTACATATGCGTCGCCGGGATAGAAGCTGTCCATATCGACCTGATAAGCGCTGCTGTAATTCGGGGAAAACACCAGTGCGACCTTGGGGCAATGCGTCCTGGCAAGGCCCGCGATATGCCGGAAGGCGGAGATGAACGCCGTGGTGCTGGCCGCGTTGCCCCAGACGTTCATTTCTCCTCCGATGCGGAGAAATACGGGGCAGCTCAATCTGTTCAGATACTTAAAATCCGCAATCAGCTTTGCGTCATAACTTCCCTGGGTGACGCGCGCACAGTCTGTCGCTTCGTTTTCAAAGTTCAAATTCACAAGAAACGCATGGCTTCCATCGGAAATCACGCCGCCGTACAGCTAGGACCAGTACTCCAGCGAATAGTTGTCCGTCAGGGAGTAATAAAAAGACGCGGCGGATTCGTTGCTCAGCTGCGCTTTGTTTACGACGCCCCAGCCGCTGCCCGTTGAGCCGCCCTGGATCACGCGGCCGTAATAGACGCCGTTTGCCGGCTCCCACTTCGCGCCGTAGTTTGGATAGCTCGCGCCGGGCGTGTCGGTGACGGCGTAGATCTCCGTCTGCGCGCTCAGGTCCTTATACGCGGTGTTGTAGGTTGTGGTGCTATCGTTGGCGAGCGCGGTGACTGAGACGATGGAAATCGCCATGCACAGCGCCAGCACCCGGCTTATGATTCGTTTCTTCACGTGTTTTCCTGCCCTTCGTATGGATTCCCGCCGCGGCGTCGCTGGCGGGTGTGCTGCCTGTGAGCTGCCACATTTTTGTTTTTCGGGTTGAGTATAACAAAAACTACCGCATCATGCAAGTCCTGATTGCACAATGCGGTAGTTATTACTGTGTGTGTTTCGTTATTTACCGAGCTGCATGCGCATCTGCGCATGGATGCTGCTGCTGAGCTCGCGCGTGGAGGTCTCCCTCACGGTCTGCGCGTCCACCACGCCGAGAATCGTGAGATACACGTCCGTCACGCGCCACGGCGCGCGGCGCAGCACCTTTTCCGTGCCGTCGATGGTCGCGACGACGATGGGGACGTTCGCCTTCTGCGCGGCCTTGAGCGCGCCGCTGCGAAACGCCTGCAGCTCGCCGGTCTTGCTGCGCGTCCCCTCCGGATAGATGCCGTAGGAGCACTCATGCGCGCGCATCCGCTCGGCCGCGGCGTTGATGGTTTTGAGCGCGCTGCGCGCGTTGTCGCGGTCGATGGGCAGAAAGCAGCACCGGTAGGCGCAGCGCCCCACGATCAGCTTATAGATATTTTCCGGCTTGGAGATAAACGCCAGCGGCAGGTCGCGCAGCGCAAGCAGCGTCGCGAGCGGGTCGAACGCGGAGCGGTGATTGCTCACGAACAGAAACTCGCCCTCCTGCGGCAGCTTCTCCATACCCTCGGTGTGGATGCGCACGCGACATACGGCGAGGAGCCAATCCACCAGCGTCATCATGGTGGTGTGATAAAACGGGTCGATGGTCTTATACTCCCGCCGCATGTTCACCAGCAGACATACGAGGACCACAAAGAGCAGGTACAGCAGATTTGCCGCCAGAAAGCAGCCCAGCACGACCGGCGGCAGCCACCACAGGCTGAGCGCGGGTGAGATCGCATAGACCCAGATCGCGGCGAGCGCGGCCGGCAGCAGAAGCAGATAATACAGCATCACAAATTCCCTCACATCGGTTTTGGCGCGTTTTCGATTGTAAAAACAGTATAATCCGTTTCACGGCCGCAGTCAATGAAGGAGATATGAACAAATTCTTCCGCGGCCGCGCCGCCGTCACATCAGCGGCGCAAACAGCTTCAGCAGCACCGCGCCGGCGCGCGTGTGGAAGGGGATCCGCTTCCAATCCTCCATGTCGATCTCCTGCGATTTTGCGCGCGTGTCGAGAAAATCCGTCTCAATGTCGGCAATCGCGGGGCAGCCATAGAGGTAGGCCGCGCACTCAAAATGGAGATACAGGCTGCGATAGTCGAGATTGATCGTGCCGACGACGGCCTTGCAGTCGTCGCTGACGAACACCTTCGCGTGCAGGAAGCCGGGCGTGTACTCGAAGATGCGCACGCCGGCCGCCAGCAGCTCGTGATAGTGGCCCTTTGCAAGCGCAAAGGCATACTTTTTGTCCGGCACGTGCGGCAGCAGAATCTCCACATCCACGCCGCGCTTGGCCGCGGCGGTCAGCGCTGTGACCATCTCGCTGTCGAGGATCAGATACGGCGTCATGATGTGCACATACCGCTCGGCGCGGTTCAGAATGTCGAGATACACCGTCTCGCCGACGAGCTCATCGTCCAGCGGGCTGTCGGCATACGGCAGGACATAGCCGGGCGCGCGCACCGGCTCCGGCTGCGCAATGTCCAGATAGCGCGGGTAATCCTCCGGCGTGTGCTCGCCGATGGCCCACATCTGCAGGAACATCAGCGTGAAGCTGCGCACGGCCTCGCCCTCGAGCATGACGGCGGTGTCCTTCCAGTGGCCGAAGCGGTTGATGCGGTTGATATATTCGTCCGCGAGATTCACGCCGCCGGTGAACGCGACGCGCCCGTCGATGACGGCGATTTTGCGGTGGTCGCGGTTGTTGTAATAGGTGGAGACGAACGGGCGCAGCGGCGCGAACATCTTGCAGCGGATGCCGAGTGCCTCCAGCTCGCGCGGATACCGGTACGGCAGGCGGGTGAACGCGCACATGCCGTCATACAGCACGCGCACCTCCACGCCCTCGCGCACCTTCTGCTCCAGCACCTTGAGGATGCGCCCCCACATGGTGCCGTCGTTGATGATGAAGTATTCAAGAAAGATGAAATGGCGCGCCTGCCCCAGCTGCTCCAGCAGCGCGGCGAACTTGTCCTCGCCGAGGGGGAAATAGGTCACGGCGGTGTTCTCGAACACCGGGCACGACGCGGTGCGCATGGTGTACTCCGCGAGACCGTGCAGCGCGGGGTTTTCGTGCTGCAGCCGGTCCATCAGTGCCTGCCGGTCGGGGAGATAGGCCGCCGTCTCGGCGATGGCCTCCTCCAGGCGGCGGTTGATCTGGCGATGGCCAATGTCCGTCTGCACGAAGAGATACAGCAGAATCCCGAAGGTCGGCAGCGCGAGCATCAAAACGACCCACGTGATCTTCTGGTCGGGACTGCCGGGCTTGTTCACGAGATAGAGGATGCACCCCACGCCGAGCATGCGCCCGAACAGATAAAACGCATAGGAATACGCGCCGAGCACGTACGCCGCGAGGAACATCAGCCCAAACTGCAGCAGCAGGAGCACCGTGATAATCATGGCCCGGCTGAACAAAACGGCAAAGATGCCGCGCCGGCCGCGCTGGATCGGATGGATCTCCTCGGCGTCCTCGCGCCAGAACTGCTCGGCGCCCTCCCACTTCGGCTGCATGACAGACCTCCTCTCTGTGACGGTTCAACCGATCGTTGTGTATTATATTATCTTATCGTATCCCGACGGGGGATGTCAATTCCTGCGGAGATGAATTTTTCCGGCGGCCGCGGCATGGGAGAATCTTTCAGCCCGGAAACGCTTGGCAGCGCGGCGGTGTTGGTATATCGTTAGAGAAACTGCAACAAACGAGGTGTTTTGTGTGAAAAAGCGTATCCTGACCCTTGCGCTTGCCGTGCTCCTGCTTTTGAGCGTGATCCCGTCAGCCGCCGCGGCGGAGACGGCGGATGCCGCCGCCGAGCCGATGGCCGTGGTGCCCGTGCGCGTCGCGATTCCGGCGCAGGAGTATTACTCCAAGGCGTTCGAGGTGCTGACCATCGTCAACCGCGAGCGCGCGGCGAACGGACTTCAGCCGCTCACGATGGACGCGAGCCTGCTGGAGACCGCGATGCTCCGCGCGGCGGAAATCTATGTCTACTTTGACCACACCCGCCCGGACGGGACGCTCTGCTTCACGGCGAACGATCGGATGTACGGCGAAAACATCGCCGCCGGGCAGACGACGCCCGCCAGCGTCATGCAGGCGTGGATGAACTCCGAGGGACACCGCGACAACATTCTTGGCAGCTATACAACGGTTGGCATTGGCTGCGTCCTGGTGGACGGACGGTATTATTGGACGCAGTGCTTCGGCCGGGACCTGTCCGCGGCGGCGAGCGCCGCGAGCTATGCCGACGGCCCCAGGACGCGGGAAGTGCTCGCGCTCTACGACGTGCGGTTTGAGGACGTGGACTATACCTCCTGGTATGGCGACGCCGTGGAGTGGGCCGTGGGCAGCGGCGTGACGAACGGCACGAGCATGAATCCGCTGCTGTTCTCCCCCGGCGCCTACTGCTCCCGCGCGCAGATGGTCACGTTCCTGTGGCGTGCGGTGGGCTATCCGGAGCCGACGATGACGGCCTCGCCGTTTACGGACGTGCAGGACGGCAGCCAGTATTACTATAAGGCGGTCCTCTGGGCCGTGGAAGAGGGCATCACGAACGGGACGAGCGCCACGACCTTCTCGCCGGGCGACACGGTGACGCGCGCGCAGGTGGTCACGTTCCTCTGGCGCGCGGCGGACCAGCCCGCGCCGTCAACGACGGTCTCGCCGTTCACGGACATTGCGAGCGGGCAGTATTACTACGACGCCGTCCTTTCCGCGGCGGAAAACGGCATCACCACCGGAACGAGCGCGACGACCTTCTCCCCGGGCGCACCCTGCACCCGCGCGCAGATCGTGACGTTCCTGTGGAGAGTGGCGACAGGCGGATAACAGGCGATAATAAGCGGATAACCAAGAAAAACGGGGGCGTGAAAAATGCTTTTTCACGCCCCCGCCAGAGTGTCAAAGAACCCCTTTTATTCGTTAGGCGAGAGCAAGAGGTTCGGCATATTGGGGGCGGAAAAGTGAGAAGAATGGACGGAAAAAGGAGTATTTCCAACTCCATTCTGCCAGCTTTTTCAGGTTCATAGCAGCATATTAAAGCCTCACCCAAGCCGTAACCCGGGCCAGACCTCGATGATGCGTGTAGCGCATCGCATAGATCTCTTTCCCTC
>CACWHX010000046.1 GCA_902760845.1 Oscillospiraceae bacterium | reverse complement strand
ATTTCAATCCTCGCGTCCCGGGTGGGACGCGACGGCAAATTTGCACAAAAATCCTTTTGTCTTTTTTGCAAACTTGCTTCATTTTTCCCTATAACGGCACGGTTCGTGCTGTTACGCCGCATTCATATTCCAAAAATTAGGCAAATAAGAGGTGCGAACGCGGCCGGGTTTTCTGTGTGCTTGCCTTTCGCACCGGTCAGAGGATCAGCGGGTCCTCCGGCCGATAGGTCTGCTTTGCGCCGAAATGCTCTATCTTGTTCTCATACCTGTTTCCCAGATAATAGAACCGAAGGCTGTCCTTCTCAGAATCCATGATCTTGAGCAGCTTCGCCTGCAGGCCGCGGCACTGGGCGGCATCCAGCAGGCATTCGAACACCGAGTTTTGTACGCGCTGTCCGTAGTTCACGCACTGCTTCGCGATCAGCCGCAGACGCCTTCTGCCGGCAGCGTCGCTCGTATTGACATCATAGGTAATCAAAACCAGCATAGCCGCCTCACTTCCACAAAAACGGCGGATAGGCATCCATATCCCCGCGCAGATATCGGGACAGCAGCAGCGCCTGAACATACGGGATCATGCCCCATTGCAGCTTCTCGCCCAGATATGGATGCGTCAGCGTCTCCTGCTTCTTTTCCTGCCAGTTTTTCAAAAACGCCCTCCGGGAATCATCCGACAGGGAAACCGCGCCGCTCTCCTGCTTTTCAAAGTCTCGCGCGGACACAACGCGCGTGTTGATCTGGGTCAGCACGAAGCGATCCGCCATGCACGGCCGAAGCTCCTCCATCAGGTCCAACGCAAGCGAGGCGCGCCCCGGCCGGTCGCGATGCAGGAAGCCGACATACGCATCCAGCCCGACGCTCTCCAGCGCCGCGGCGCAGTCGTTGGCCAACAGCGAATAGGCAAAGGAGAGCATCGCGTTCACCGCATCCAGCGGCGGCCGGCGGCTTCGCTCGCGAAAACAGAAGGTTTCCTTATCGCGCAGGATCATGTCGTCAAAAGCATCAAAATAGGCGGTCGCGCCGGCGCCCTCCAGCCCGCGCAGACTTTCCAGGGAGGTCTCCGCCGCGACCTGCGGCAGCAGACCCTGCAGCCTTTCGGATGCTCCGTTCAGGGATTCCCCCACGCGCGCGGCATGGTCCCGCCGCGTCCGCTCCAGACTCCAGCGGCTGTTATACAGCTTGCCGAAGATCATGTTCCGCGCGATCCGGCAGCTCTGCGCCGGATCGTCCGCCGCGCGGTATTGCTGCCGCCGCAGCAAAACGTTCCCGTTGTTTTCCCCGCACGTCCGCGCCAGAAACTTGCCCCGCGGCGTGCAAAACGACAAGTTGATCTGCGCTGCCGCGCATTTTCCCATCAGCGCGGGCGAAGCCCCCGCATAGGAAAACGTCACGATGCTCGACAGCGTATGCAGCGGATAGCGGGCGACGGCCTTCCCCTCCCGGTTGGCGACGACATTTTCCCCGTCGAGAGAAAGATAGATGTCCTCAGATGTCACAAACAGCGTGTTCAGCAGCTTTTTCACACAGATTCCTCCAGCGCCGACATCAGATAGGTCTGCACATCCCGCTTCCGAAGCAGCGCCGGAAGGCAAAGCTCCTTCAGAGAGCAGGCGTTGCACGCCTTGGTCGGCCGGACTTTTGGCGTATGCCCGCGCGCGGCGAGCTGGTGCATCTCCGCAAGCGAATCACAAACGCGCTGCCGGAGCGCCTCTGTAATGGAAACGACAAGCCGGCGCCGCGGCTCGCCATAATACAGCGCGCCTGTCGGAATCTCGCAGCACAGCATTTCCTCCAGACACATGGCCTGACAGCAGAGCTGCAGGAGATCCGCGTCCTCTGTTTTTGGCTTTCCGCGCTTGTATTCCACCGGATACGGCTGCCAGAGGCCGTCTTTTTCCGGCAGCGGGACCCCGGAGGCGCCGCGGCGAAACTCCACAACGTCGCATGCGCCGGACACGCCGAGCGCAAAGGAGCGCACGCGCATCCCGCGCACGACGAGCAGGTCGCCGCGGCTTTCGCGCGCGTCCGCGTCGTGCGCTTTTTCGTGCATCAGCGCGCCGTCCACCGTGCGGTAATTTTCCGCCCACTGGTTTTCTATATGGATCAGCGCCCACTGCCGCCGGCAAAACGCAAAGTGCTGCAGGCCAGAGAGCGCAAGGAACGCCTCCTCGTCATACACCGTCGATGATCTCCGGCGTCAGGCCCTCCAGCGGCTCCAGCGTGATGGTGTAATCATCGACGCTGTCCGGCAGAGCCGCCGTATCCTTCAGCGCCACCTTGACCGTGCGGTGCACCCTGGCGGAGGAATACTGCCCGTCCTTGCAGTTGTGCCGCCACCAGAACAGCTTCACGACCTCCATGGAGCCCTCCGGCCGCGCGGCCGATGCGTCGTTGACAAACAGCGTCCGCAGGCACTCCTTGACGATCTCCGCGTCCTCCTCGGAAAAGCCCGTCTTCTCCGCGAGCTGCACGTTGATGGAGCCCTTGATCTCATAGAGCCCAAAGCGCACAACGTGCTTCGTCCCCATCGTGTCGGAGCTTCGTTTCTCGCTGGGGTCGCCGTTGACGCTCTTTGTGATCTGCATCGACTGCACCTCGATCGGGGAGACGCTCACCGCCTGATGCACGGACACGGGCCCCCGCACGCCGACCGACATGCCGCTGTTGGACTTGAACGCGAACACCTGTCCGAACGTGCGCACATCCAGCCACGTTTCGCACGCGACCTTCGCATATTCCTCCGGATTCTTGATCTTTCCCATGGTGGCGGACGCGCGCTCGCTCAGGCTGCCGAACCCGTCGTCGCAGCGGTCGCTCGACTGCACGAACACGCGGTTGCCGAGATCCTGCATCCGGTTGCGGATCTTCCGCTTGATGCAGACGTCGGACATTTCGCCATAGCCGTTGTAGTCCGTGCGCGGACGGTTGCCGCCCAGCGGGTCGCCGTTGGCGTTGGCGCGATCCACAGAGATCAGCGCGACAAAATCAATCTTATTTCCCAGTGTGCTCATGTTCATTCTCCTCCGCAGTTTTTTCTTTTTTGGGTTTGAAAAAATCATTGCTCTGGCAGTGGTATCCCATCAGATAGCTGTCGTCCAGCGGCCGGTTG
Organism: Oscillospiraceae bacterium; assembly: GCA_902760845.1. Classification (GTDB taxonomy): domain Bacteria; phylum Bacillota; class Clostridia; order Oscillospirales; family Oscillospiraceae; genus CAG-103. The sequence continues at coordinate 9,104 of CACWHX010000046.1, read as the reverse complement.
AGCGCCTCCTCTGGAAAGGTTCGCAAAAGCTCCATAATCTCCGCCACCGTCTGCTCGTAACGCCTCCGCTGCCACGGCAGGATGCGCGGCAGATACGCCAGATTCAGCTGCCGGTTGACCTGCTCATACACCGTCCACGGCCGCTGCCGGAACACCGACATCAGCTTGATCGCGTTCGTCTGCCGGTCCTCATTCGCCGCGTTGATAAAGTCCGCCTCCGCACGCTCCATCGCCGCCAGCAGGCGGCCGTACTGGAAGCTGCGGTCCCGTTTGTCCAATTCCCAGGCCATACACGCTTCTCCTCTCGTTTGATATTCATATTGATTCATCACGGCGCAGGCCGTAAACAAAATGCGCTTCCAGACGCCTCTGTCATAGCACTGCGGTGTAGATGCGCGCTGTACCAGCGCCCGCTTGATGTCCGTCGGGATGCGCGCGCCGTCCACCCGGCAGGCAATCAGCCGCTGCATCTGCTGCCGCATCACGCGGTCGTCGCACTCCATGCGGGTCTCCCCGCGCTGCGTCCCGAACGCGCAGCTCGCGATTTGCCACAGCGGGGGCGACTGGATGCCGAATTTTCCGTTCCACCAGCAGCAATGCGCGTCCCAGTCGTGCAGCCGCTGCAGGAAATCGGAGGCCTGCAGCTCGTTGTAATAGGTCACCGACAGCCGTCCCGGCGTGGCCGCGTCAAACGCCGCGATGACGACGCCCGCCGTCTCCTCCGGCAGCTCGCTGCGGTAGCCGTCCAGCGTGCGCCGCAGGGCCGCCCGATAGTCTGACGGCTCGATTTCCTGCTCGGCCTGAATATGAAACGGCCCGACGACACCGGGGACCGGGTTCCCCTGCGGATTCCAGCAGAGAAAGGTCCGGCCGCCGGCCACGGCCCGCCTGCCCTGCTCCGCGGCCAGCCAGCGCAGGGCGTTGTGCGCCTTCTGCGAGGCAAGGTAGCTCACCGTCTCCGCCTGCTGCTCGTCCGTAAAGCGGCCGCGATAGGTAAAGCCGCTGTCGTCGTTGGCGGAGATGAGCTTCGCGTTGCCGTATGTGCTGATCGCTCCCGTATGTTTTTTTGTAAGAACAGCCCATTCTCCGGAAACCATGCACAACGAACGTTCATACTCTTTCTGTTGCGCAAAATAATAGTCAGAGAAAGCTTGAATCAATGATTGATCTGTCCAACAAGGCCCACTTTTTTCCCCTATACCGATCACGTTCCAGCAAATCACAGCATCATCCTTCATTGGATAACCGCGCTCATTTACTTTAATAACATCCGCCCTTAACAGATCATCAACCATCGTCTTTCTCTTCAGATAGGAAAGAATCGGCTTTAACTTTGGATGTGAATGTTCAGAGTCCGCCCATTGTTCCAGCTGCGGAATAAAATAATTTTCTTCTGCTATGAGATAACTCAGTTTGTCACATAGCGGATGCGGAAAGCATTTCGCGCTTGTGCTTGATCGACTTGCAGACTCCATTGTCACCGGGATGATGATCTTTGGCTCGGACTTGTCCACGGCGCGCGCCGAACAGAAGCCGCCGTCTCCGTCGAGCGTGATCTCAATCTGCGCGCTGGTGAGCGTGTGGCCGACCGGCGCGAGCGTCTCGTGTCCCTCGCGCGCCAGCCCGGCATACCGCGCGTGGCAGTCATAGGTCTCGCACGCCTTTTGCAGCAGTCCCATCACTCCACCTCCCCGAATTCCCGCAGACCGGAAAAGTTCTGCGCCGCGCCGCCGAAGGCCTTCATCTCCATCTCCCGCAGCGGCTTGTGCAGCTGCGGCGGAATCTCCTGCGGCTTTGGAAACGTGATGACGCCCCGCTTCATGACGGGATACCAGAAATTTGCCGTCAGCCTGCCGCGCGTGTCCTCTGACCACGCCTCGTCGGCATACGTCAGCCCATGGTACATCAGGCCGAAGCTCAGCTCCGGAATGTCGTCATACGCGCCCGGCCCGTCGCCGAATACACACGGCTCCACATAGCCCTGACACTCCCGCGCGCCGAGAAACACGTCCCTTCGGCCGCCTTTGGCGATCATGCGCCGGGCAATGTTGTGGTGCTTGTTTTCGTTGCGATCGTCGGCAAGCTCCGGCCGGTTCTCGTTCCACTCGAAGTGCGCCCGCACCTGATAGCGGCAGTTTTTCAGATAGGTGTAGTAGGCAAGATCGTTGCCCCCGCTGTACTTGATCGGCCGCACGCCCTTGACCTCCGTCTGAATCTGGTTCATGACGCGGACGGCGTCGATGTACCAGATGATCGTCGGCTTCCAGTAGACGGAGGACAAAATGCCCTTGAGCGCCTCATAGGTCGGCACCTGATACGTGCACTTCTCCCCGCCCGCGCGCATGACCGGGTCGGAGAACAGGCCATAATCCCCGGTCACCTCAAACTCCACAATGTTCGGATGCTGCATGTCTTCACACCTCCAGATACTTCATGTCTCCCGGGTCCATCACAAGACCCAGGGCTTCGTCATAGTATTCCGGCTCCAGAAGGAACAGGCCGTCTCTCCACGCCGTGCGCAGGGCGCCCTTTTCCAGCAGCGCCTGCTTCTGATAGCGGTAGATCGAGACCGTGTACGGCTTCGCCCGCTCCAGCAGCTGCCCGGCGTAGACCGGGTCGCGCGCCGCCCGCTCCGAGCAGAGCTCCGAGATCAGCGCCGCGCCGTCTCCATACGGAACCAGCACGCTGTCGGTCTCCTCGTCGAAGACCGTGAACAGATCCCCCGCCAGCCGGAACGCCTGATTCAGGCAGAACCTGCCGTAGGCCTCGCACGTCCGGTTCGCGAGCGCGCTGTTCAGGGACAGGAGAGAAAACAGCGTCGTGCCCAGCTCCGGCACGGCATAATCCTGCTGCCCCTCCGGCATGCTCAGGTACAGGTAACGGTAATAGGTCCGAATCGCCGCGTCGGAGGACAGGTCGCCGTCAAACGGCTCCGGGTCCCGTCGAAAATCCGCCAGCAGCCGCTCGGTGGCCTGCTTCGCCTGCAGGATCTCGCGTGTGCGGCTGAGATTTTCGTTCTCGCACTGCAGCAGATACACCGGCGCCGCCTCCGACTGCTCGCCGTTGCGGTTGCACCGCCCCGAGGTCTGCACGGCGTTGTCCATCCCCGCCGTGAGCCGAATGCTGCGCGCGAACGAGATATCCACCCCGGCCTCCGCCACCTGGGTGGAGGCGCAGACCGTCTTTTGTCCCTTGCAGGCCAGCGACCGCTCGATCTCCGCCAGCGTGTCCCGCCGGTGCGCCGCGCACATCGCCGCCGAAAGGTGGAAGCAGCGCTCCACGCGCGCGGAAAGCTGGCGGTGCAGAAACGCCGCCTCCGCCCGCTTGTTGCAGACGATCAGCGCGCTGTCGGCCTCCTCCAGCACCGCCTCGGTAAACGCGGGGATCTCCTCCAGCCTGCGGCTGCCCGCATCCAGAAGCACCGTGCGGCGAAACACCGCCCACAGCGCCGGATCATAGGGCACGAGCGTCTCTGGCTCCCGCAGCAGCGGATGCCTCAGCTTTTCCTGACACGGCTGCGTCGCCGAGCACAGCAGCACGGTCGCGCCGCAGATTTCCGACAGGAAGTTGACGGCCAGATAAAACATCGTCAGCAGCTTGCTCGGCACGGTCTGCACCTCGTCGATGACAATGACGCTACCGCACAGCGCCTGAAACCGCCGAATGGACGTGGTCCTCCCGTCAAACAGCGTGTTGAGCAGCTGCACCAGCGTCGTGATTACGATCGGCGCGCTCCAGTTCTCCGCCAGCAGTTCGTTCGCGTCGAGCTGTTCCGCGGTCTGCTCCGTATGCACGACGTTGGAGTGATGCTCCAGAATCACCGCGTCGTCCTGCACAAAGCGCCGAATCACGGCGGCGTTTTGCTCCAGGATCGACAGCAGCGGCGAGATAAAAAGGATGCGCGACTTGTTCCAGCGCGCGGCGTGCGCCAGCGCATACCGCAGCGAACTCAGCGTTTTGCCCGCGCCGGTCGGCACGTGCAGGCGATATACGCCGCCCGGCCTGTCCGCAAACGCCCGGCACCGCCGCGAAATCTCCGCGCGCGCCCTTTGAATGTCCGACGTCTGCTCCAGCGTCTTCAGCCTGGCCTCCACGCGCTCCAGGCACGCGGACCAGAGCGCCGCCTCCCCCGTCACGGTCGGGAGCCGGGCCCCGTGCAAAAACTCCGCCGTGTCCCGCCGGTCGCCCTCGATCACGGCCGAGAGCAGCAGCCGCGCCGTCAGCCCCAGATAAAAGCAGAGCTCGTCCGCGCCGCCGGCGCCCTGCCGCCGCGCCATCTCCTCCGCCCTGGTCAGAACCGGGGTCAGCTCCGCCGTCGCGTCGCGAAACAGCGCGTCCAGCTCCGGCCGCGCCGCGCACCGCTCCAAAAAGTTCGCGACCGCCTCCTCATAGGGAATGTCCGGCCGCTCCAGCCGGTGCTGAAATCCATTTTTCCCGCGCGCATCAACGCAGTCGAACAGACCGTGATGCGCGCCCACGGCGTATGCCAGCAGTTCACACGCCACGTCCGCATGCGTCTCGCAGCGCGCGCCGTGATAGGTCGAGAGCAGCAGCCGCACGCCGGCAAAGGTGTGGTTCACGGAGCCGCGTGGCTGCCCGCCGATCGTCAGATAGCGCCGGAACGCATCCGTAAATTTGCCGCAGTCGTGCAACAGCCCTGCCAGATACGCCGATTGCCGCAGCCCCACCGCGTCCAGTGCGGCGGATGCGTAGACAGCGGCCGCGCGGCAGTGCGCCTGCGCGGTCTGCACCGTCTCGCCGGCTTCGTCCGTGCGGATGTGCGCAGGAAAAATGGGTTCCACCCCGGGCACCTCCGTTTCTTATCCGAATTTGATAACAGGGAAATTAATGATAGTTTACCACATTCCCGCCAATTCTACAAGTTCTTTCGCATATCCTCCCGTTTCGCGCGCCGCGGCGCGGGAAGCCCCCGGCGCGCAAAAACCGGCGCCCGACCGAAAAGCCGGGCGCCGCGCGTGCCGTGCCGTTATTCCATCACGCCCACGTTCGGGTCAACGGTGAAGTCCGCCTCCGTGCAGGCGCGGATGTCTTCCACCGTGTAGCCGGGCGCGAGCTCCTTCAGGACAAGCCCCTCCGGTGTGACCTGGAAATAGCACCGCTCGGTGACGATATCGGTGACGCACTTGACGCCGGTCAGCGGCAGCGTGCACTTTTTCAGGATCTTGGAGGCGCCGCTCTTTTCGCAGTGATCGGTCGCCACGATGACCTTTTTCACCCCGGCGCAGAGATCCATCGCTCCGCCCATGCCGGGGACGAGCTTGCCGGGGATCGTCCAGTTCGCGATGTCGCCCTCCTGGTCCACCTGCAGCGTGCCGAGGACCGTGCCGTCAATGTGTCCGCCGCGGATGAAGCCGAAGGACTTGTCGTGCGGGACGACGGCGCCGCCGGGAATGATGCTGGTGGGCTGGCCGCCGGCGTCCGCCAGGTCGATGTCCCAGTCCTGCCACCTCGGGGTCGGCCCGCTTCCGACGATGCCGATCTCGGCCTCCAGCCAGAGGTCCACGCCCTCGGGCAGATAGTTGACGCACATCAGCGGCACGCCGATGCCGAGATTGACGAAGTCGCCGTCCTGAAAGAATTTTGCACAACGGGATGCAATCAGTTCACGTCCTGTATACGCCATGATTATTGACCTCCTTCCGCCTTGGCCTGGAGCTTCGCGATCTGACGCTTCCATGAATTTGGAAGCGGCCGCTTCTCGCCCTGCCGCACATAGATCATGTCTACAATCGGCGCCGGAACGTCGATTTCATCGGGGCCAAGCTCGCCGATCTCAACCAGCTCCTCCACTTCGACAATGACCGTATCGGCCGCCATGGCCATATAGTCCTGGCAGCAGATGCTGGCGAGGCGGAACTGCAGGTTGCCGGCCTTGTCGGCCTTTGTGGCCTTCAGGAGGGCGACGTCCGCGCGGATGGGCATCTCCAGCAGATAGTCCCTGCCGTTGAGATGCAGGACCTGCTTGCCCTTGGCAACGTCCGTGCCGACGCCGGTCGGCGTGAGCACGCCGCCGAGGCCGTAGCCGCCGGCGCGGATGCGCTCGGCAAAGGTGCCCTGCGGGATGAACTCCACCTCCATCTCGCCGGAGAACATCTGGTCGCGGCTCATTGGGTTTAGGCCGATGTGAGAGGTCAGGAATTTTTTGATCCTGTGGTCGGCGACCAGCCTGCCGACGCCCATGTCCGGCTGCCCGGACGCGACCGCGATGGCCGTGAGGTCCTTCACGCCCTTTTCGAGCATCCCGGTGATGATCTCCTCCGGGGAAATCTCGCCGTGCAGGTCGCTGAACATGATCGTCTGTCCGTCATGGATCTGCTCCAGCACCGCATCCAGAGAAAACACTTTATTTTTCAATTCGAGTACCACCTTTCATCCTCTGGCGCCGCCGCGCCGGTTTGTCACTTGCCCTGGAACGTTGCCTTGCGCTTTTCCATGAACGCGCTGCAGCCCTCGATGAAGTCCGCCGTGTTGGAGCACTCGTGCTGGGTCGGGTTCTCCGTGCCGTCCAGGAACCGCTCATAGTCTGAGAAGGACGCCGCGTAAATCTGCTTTTTGATGTTTTTGTAGGCCACCAGCGGACCGGCCGCCAGCTTTTTGGCGAGCTTCAGCGTCGCCGCCTCCAGCTCCTCCGCGGGGACAACCTGGTGCACGAAGCCGAGCGCCTTGCCCTCCGCCGCGTCCACCGGGCGGCCCGTGGCGCACAGCTCCATGGCCTTCTTCTCGCCGATCTCTCTGCACAGCAGGTAGGCCCCGCCCGTGTCGGGGACCAGGCCCAGATTCACAAACGCCATGATGAATTTTGCGTTCTCCGCCGCAATGATGAAATCCGCCGAGAGCGCGAGCGGGAAGCCCGCGCCGGCCGCCGCGCCGTTGACGGACGCGATGACCATCTTGCTCATGGACTTGATCCCGTTCGTCACCTTGCCGACCTTGCCGATCAGGGCGTCCATGTTGATCTCGCCGCCGGCCTTAATCAGCTGATAGAAGTAGCCGATGTCGCCGCCCGCGGAGAACGCCTTCGCCACGCTCCGAAAGACCACGACCTTGACCGCCGGGTCCCGCTCCGCGGTTTCGACCGCATAGATAAGCTCGTCCGCCATCTGCTCGTCGATTGCGTTCAGGTTTTTCGGATAGTCCATCGTAATGGTTGCGATTCCTTCCGTTACGTCATAATGCAGCTTCTGAAGTTCCATGATTTTTTTACCTCCAAACAAAAATTTTTTTTCGAGCCGCCTGAGCCAGGCGTTTTTTTATTTTGCCAGCACCGTGCCGCTGACGATCATGCGCAGAATCTCCGTGCTGCCCTCCATCACGCACCAGCCGCAGGCGTCGCGGACCAGGCGCTCGATGTCATACTCCGCGCTGTATCCGTTGCCGCCGAAAACGCCCTGCGCCGCGCGGCAGATTTCGACGCAGTGCTCCGTCGCAAAGAGCTTGGCCGCCGCCGCCTCCAGCGTGCAGCGCTTGCCGGCGTCCTTCAGGAACGCCGCGTCGTAGGACAGCAGCTCCATCGCCCGAATCTCGGCATACATGTCCGCGAACCGGAACGACACGCCCTGAAACGCCTTGATGGGCTTTCCGAATGCGACGCGCTCGTTGGCGTATTTCTTCGCCATCTCAAATGCGTGCTCGGCAATGCCCGCGCAGACCGCGCCGGCGACGATGCGCCCGATATCCAGCGTCTGCATGGCCATCTTGAAGCCCTGCCCGCGCTGTCCCAGCAGTGCCTCCTTCGGCAGCCGGATGTTGTCGAACGCGAGCTCGCACGTGGCCGAGCCCCGGCAGCCCATCTTCTTCTCGAACTTCCCGATGGAAAGACCCTCCGCGTCCTTGGGAAGGAGGAATGCCGAGATGCCCCTGGTGCCCAGCTCAGGATCGCTCAGCGCCAGGATGATGTAGTAGTCGGCCACGCCTGAGTTGGTGATCCACGCCTTGCTGCCGTTGAGCACCCAGCCGTCCTCCGTCTCCTCCGCGACGGATTTGATGCCTGCGGCGTCGGAGCCGGCGGACGCCTCGGTCAGTCCGAACGCGAAAATCTTGCCGTTCACGGCCTCCGGCAGATAGGTCTGCCGCTGCTCCTCCGTTCCGTTTTCCAGGATCAGGTTCGTCGCCAGCCAGTGGGCGCCGATGAACGTCGCCATGCTGGCGCTTCCCTTGGCAAACTCCTGCGCGATGATCGTGTTGTCAACAATGCCGCCGCCGCTTCCGCCGTACTGCTCCGGGATGTTGGCGCCCATAAAGCCCGCCTCCGTGATCTTTTTGGCCAGCTCCCAGTCAAACCCGTTTTCGTCCATCCACCTGTCCCGCGGCGCGATTTCGTTGCTTGTAAACTCCCGCGCCACGCTCTGGAGCATTTTCTGCTCCTCCGAAAACTGAATCAGCATCTGAAACGCGCTCCTTTCTTTCAGGCCCCGCTGTCCGGAGCCCGCCGCTACACTTCTCCACGGGGGCAACGTCCCGGCGGGCGCGACTCCTTTGTCCATCGGAGGCCGCGCGCCGCGCCCTGCCCATGTTTCCGGCCGCGCCGCAGGCTCCCCCGCGGCCGCAGGGATTCCGGCTTTTTCCGCCCGTTTTTTCGACACGGCTTCTATTATTGTTTAAATTTTAACTCGGCCACTTTTTGAAAGCAAGCGATTCTCGTCACCCACGTGTATTTTTGTTCATTTATTCGAAACAGACCTTCGCTCCCGCAACTGTTATATCGCAGTTGGCTCTCCTTTTTTCCTTTCTTTCTCTGCTCTGTTTTCGATCTGTTATTCTCCCCGCCGCAAGCGGGCCCAGCGCGCAGACAATTCTCCACAAAAAAACAGCGCCCGACCAAATGGTCAGGCGCCGCCGGCTTGTCCAATATGAGATTGTGGCGGGTGCCTTCGTTACTGTACCGCAGTCGGTTGATCGTGGTGGTTGATTTTGGCTGGTTCCTTCGTTACTATACCGTAGTTGGTTGAACGTACTGCAGGCATTCCACCGGCTTTCTTTTCAGCCGATGCGTTATCATATCAAGTGCAACACGAAAAAAGAAGACAACTCATGAGAAATCCTGTACAATGGTGTGTACCCAAACAAACCAGAACAGGAGTGTT
>CACWHX010000045.1 GCA_902760845.1 Oscillospiraceae bacterium | reverse complement strand
CGTTTCTTTCCGGCTCCACCGGCTTTCTTTTCGCGCTGAAAAGAAAGCGGGTGGAATGCCTGCAGTGCGTTCAACTAACTGCGGTATCTTAACGAGGCCACCAGCCAAACCCCCGCACCCCGCAGCACACTCGCACTACGTCAACAACCGCACCACGTAACGAACGAACCAGCCCCAATGAACCACCCCGCGTCCCCGAGACGAAGCCCAGCGAAGCGGGTTCGGCTCGGTAAGGAAGAACGGGGGCGCGGATGCGGAGCCGTGCCGCTTGCGGCGCTGCGCAGCGGAGCAAGCCCGTTCTGACGCCGCGTCGCGGCCGAGGGCGAGAGAATGTGCGCAAATCAAAAGAGAGCCGCTGTGCGGCTCTCTTTTGATTTTGCGGTCTCGTCACCGCGTCTGTTTTTTCTCCTTGCGCCTGTACATCGTGGACAAAATCACCACCATCAGCAGTCCAATAAAGGACACAGCAAACACCGCGTACCACAGCGCCGGAGCGGAGTCATCCCCCGTTCTCGGCGATGTCCCGGTCCGTGTGGTCGGAGTGGACTTGGAGGGGTCTGCGGATGCGGCCGGCGTGGGCATGGGCTTGGAGGGGTCCACAGGCGCGGGCGGCGTGAGCTTAACCGTGTTCGTAAACTCCAGCTTATCCGGCTTGCCGTTGTCGCCGAGGACGCCCGTGGGATCGGCGTCAAGGGTATAGGCAATCTCGCCCTTGCTGTCATAGTAGAGCTCCACATTCACCTGGAACGCCGTCTTGTCATAGGTGACGGTGTCGGTATCCGTGTCGGAGAGCCGAATGGTAAAGGTATTCGTCCGCAGCCCCGTGCAGGTGACGGTGAAGTACGCCGTTTCGCCGCTTTTCAGCGTGAGCATCTGCACCGTGCTGCCATTCACGTCCAGCAGCACGGCCGTACAGTCCGCGCCGGAGGCCGACACAGGGATCCGGACCTCCGCAGTCTCGACCGCGAGGGCCGTCACGCTGCCAAACAAAAGGCAAAGCAGCAGAGCAAAACACACGGTCGCGCGTTTCACATGCATGATTCGTTTCATATCCTCTCTCCGCTCCTCACTGCTCTTTGATGACTCCGAATACAAGGAGCCGCGTCAGGCTGTTGTCGCCCGAACAGGTGGACAGGGCGACGATCCGGCCTTCTTCATGATCTGTGTATATCAGGGAATTCTGTTTCAGATATTCCAATATCTCCGAAGTTGTGCGCCCATGCGGGCTGAAAAGCGTCTGGTTGCCTGCGTCGGCATACGCCACCGCAAACAGCTCGTAGTCGTAGACGGCGGCTTCCGTCACGATTCTGCCGGTCCTGTGGGCGTCAAAATAGTCTCGCTCCTTGAAGGCGTCCAGCGCGCCAAACATCGCGCCGCGCTCCATATGATGCCCGTAGATGACCGAATACGCATCGGTCAGATTTCTGTCGCTGCGGTAGTCCAAAAAGATGGAGCCGCTGAGCTTGAACTCCCCATAGGGGTCCTTGTTCAAGTATTCAAAGTTATCCGCGCCCTGCATGACAGGATAGTCGATATCGGTGTCGAAAACGCAAAGCCACGCCACCTGATTTTCGGAAATTTTTTTATCATCACCAAGCGGTTCGTCCAGATCTGGGCGATAGATCAAAAGCGACTTATCCAAAGCGTTTTCATATAACCACAATTCATCCAAAAGGGAATACACGCCGATCAACAACAGTAGGATGCACACGACGACCACCAGGGCGTCCAATGCCTTATCCATTCCCTTTACAATTTTTGCACCTGTTGCTGTCACATTCAGTTCTCCCTAAATGATTCGCGGACAGGGAGGGAGGCAGAAGCCTCCGCTCCCTTTTTCGTGCATAATCAGCTGATATTACTCAGCCGCATCCTCCGCTCTTCTGCGCTTGCTGACCAGAACAACAGTCAGGCCGATGCCCGCAAGCAGAATCACTGCGACGGCAGGCGCAATCACGGTCAGAATACCGGTGGGGATGGCGCCATCGCGCTGGTTCTGGTAGGAGGTCATGACTGCCTTTTTGTCGCCGGCTTCCGTGCCGATCTCACCGCTTGTGTTATCGGTATAGCCGGTCACAGCCTTAGGCGTGGAATTATAGTCCTCGGCGTTTTCCGTCACCGTGTAATTGGCGTTCGGAGCAAGACCGCGGATTGCAATGGATTGACCATGCTGCAGATAGAACTTCACGCCGTTCTTCAACGCTGCCCCGGTTACGCTAGTCGGATTAGTCTTGTTCTGGTTCGCGGGGATGGTCGCATCGTTGCTTCCAGAGGTTGCGTCCGCGTCTCCGTCCGTGGTGTTGGTGTCGTTGTCATTCGCCAGAGACACCGTAAATGTATCAGCATCAGTGAGGCCCGTCACAGTCACGGTAAACTCAAAGTATTTGTCGTGAGAAGCCTGGTTGCCGGTGACTTCCTTTTTGAAAACCAGGTCCTTCGAGTTGTATTCGTTGGTAAAACCATCGGTCTTATCGTCAAGGGCAGTGCCAGTAGAAGTCACATCACCGGAGCCCTTGGTGGCGTTGTTCTTAACATCCGCATCGTCCTTGTGCAGAACATAGCCAGAAACCACGAGGCTGCCGTCTTTGTCCGTCACGTATACGTCCAGCACGCGGTCCGTATCATTGTCGTGCATGATGCCGGCGGTTTCATGCTCCTTACTTGGGGTCTCTGTGATGATGTAGCGATAGATGCCGGGCTCGGTAAACTTGACGCTGGAAAAGTCCACAGTCGCCTGCTTGGTCGCGTACTTCTCGCCGGTCTCCAGCTGGACGCCGGTTTCCGCCGTCAGCCCGGCGGCGCGGTCAGACGCCTGACGGGCAACGTCAATGTTCGTGCCGGCTGTCGTCGCGGTTGTATCACTCGAAGAAAACGTCACATCCGTGACCGTGGGGGTGCCTACGCCGGCCAGCACCTGCATGGCTTTAGCACTCGCAGCGCGGGCGTTACCCGGAGCAACCGTGAAACTGAATGTCACATTCGGAACGTTGTCGCCGGCGTCCATAATGAGATACTTGTTGAACTTGCAGCTCCCTCCATCGACAGGCGTATAATTCTTCGCCGCAAACGCCGGTACTGCGCAGACTACTATTACTGCGACGACGAGCAGCAGTCCAATGAATTTCCTTGTTTTTTTCATTGTTGATATTCCTTTCCTGTTAAAGTTTCCTTGTATTTCAAGCACATAAGATGCCTAAAACCGAGTTATATCCCGCGTCTGCGGAATACGTAGACGACCTTACCGAGCAAGTCGTCCTCTGTGACTTCGCCGAACACGCGGCTGTCGTTGCCCTGGGTGCGGAAGTCGTCGAGGAGGAAGTATCCACCCTCACGCATTTGATAGGGGAACGTTACGGCGGAGCCGTCGATGATCCGGGTAGGATAGAACACGCTCTCGTCCGGCACGGAGCCGTTGATGAGCAGCTCCCCGATCTCGGTGATCTGAATCTGATTCGCGCCGATGGCCACGATGCGGGACACTGCCGTCTCCCCGGTATCCGGCCGGCGGTAGACCACTGCGTCGCCCACATGGTAGGCCTCCAGCTTGTAGGTGACGAGCAGATCGCCGTCCTTGATGTGGGGGTTCATCCCGTAGCCGTGCATGATGTGCAGCCCCAGCACGAACGTGAACACCCCGGCGAAAATGCCCGCAATCACCGCCAGCTTGATTAGAAAGCGCGGCAGCGGCCCCATCCGCTTTTTCTTTTTTTTCGGCCCCGCGCGGGTCCTGCCGCCGGACTGCGGCGCGCACGGCTTTTGCTCAGCCGGCCGCGGCGCGGCCGTCTTCGCCGTCCCGTCCCGGGGCTCGCCGCCGGCGGCGAGCACATCCGCGCAGCCGGAAGCGCCGCCTCCCGGCGCAGCCAGGCGCTTATCACCCATGCCGCCTGCGCCTCCTCCCGATCAGGAGCGCGCCGATCAGAAACGCGGCCAAGCCGATCCCGGCCAGCGCCGGGCCCACCGTGTCCAAAACACCGGTCGGCGTGGATATCTCCTTGTCGTTGGTATAAGCAACGTTGTGGTCGGATACCATCACGTGCTTCGGCACGGTTCCGCCGCTGTATTTATCCTGCTTATTCTGCGGGTCGGTATAACGGACCGCGCCGGTGTAGGTATAGCTCGTACTGCCGGGTATGCTGTAATCGACCACGGAGGACGTTGTATATCCATCCGCGCTGTAATCGGCCTCCTTGATGGTGTAACTCGCGCCTTTGGGCAGTTCCTTAATCGTTACCCACTGGCCGTGCTTCAGCTTAACTATGACCGAGGCCGTCCCGGCAATATCTGCAGTAACCGTAGGAGGGTTGCCGGAGGGCAGCGTGTCTGCGGAAGCCTCCTTCTCATAGGTCAGGGTATACGTTCCGTCGGCCTCGCAGCCAGTCAAGCTCACCGTGAACTCGAACTCCTTTTCCTTGTTGCCCATGTTGCCGGTGACGGTTTTGGAGACGGTGAGGTCAAAGACATTCCGGGCGTTGGTGAACTTCAGGAGACTTGCCAGGTCGATGGTGGGGGTGACCTTGGACCAATAGGTCGTCTCCGTCCCATCCACATCGACCGTGACCTTGATGCCCTGTGCCATCTCTGCGTCGTTCTCCGGGGTGGTTATCTTGATCGTGACGGTGTGCGGCGCGCTGTCGTACGTGATGCCGGAGTCCTGCGGGGTGGGGATGACCTCGCTTACCTTGTACGTGTAGGTAAAGGTATTGTGTGTCCCTTTCCCGTGTTCGTTGCCGTTCGGCGATGTGCCGGGGTAATACTTCGCGGGATCATAAATCTGCTGCGTGTTCCCCGAATCCGGCGCAAACGTGAGCGTGCCGAAACGGATCGCACCGCTTGCGTCGTTTGACGCATCGCTCAGCGTACCTGTCGGCGCCGGCCCGTCACTGCTGACTTTTTCAATCTTAAAGTCGAAATCGCCGCCGTTGAGCGTGCCTTTTTCGAAGTTCTTTGTTGCGTTGAACGCCACTTCGACCTTGCCGGTATCAAGCGTCGGGGTGTCGCGCAGCGCGTTGGTGCTGCACGCAATGCCGCTGACCCAGGTATATTTTGCGCCGGTCGCATCCGCTTTCACCGTGAACTCCGACCAGGAGGTAGAGGGGTCCGAGCCGGTGGAGATGACGGTTTTTCTATCTTTCGCATCTTTCGCGATTGTAAGGCCCGTCTCCGGGGCAAATTGAACCGTGCTCACATCGTTGCCTCTGCCCAGGACGAAGCTCTCGCCGCCAAGGCCATAAGTGACATTTTTGATAGGAAGCTCGTCATAGCAGAAATCCGACTTATCCGGATCAGATTCCCAACTCTGAGAAGCGGGAACGTCCAAATCGTCCGCGTAGAAGATGAAGGTCGTGTTCGGCTTCGCGCCCTTGATGGACACGGTGAAATCCAGCTCCATGCCGGCGCCGCCGGTCAGGACCGAGGTGCTGCTCCACGGTGTGTTCGGGTCGCCCTGACGGGCATAGTTCCGCAGGATCAGACCGTCGCCTCGGGTGGCCTGCAGGACAGTGCGATAGTATGTTTGGCTGATATCCTCGGCGTAGACGTTGTCGTCGTGAGTTCTGTTTGATTGACCGAGATTCGTCTTGCGCTTCGCGATCTTATCCAGATCATTAAACCTGATGCCCGTGACACGGATTTCCACGTCGTGGAGCTTGCCGTTCACGTCGATGGCCGCGTTTTCATAGGTGATGGTAATGTCGCAGTCAAAGTCTTTGGAACCGGACGGGGGAGGTGTCCACTCCATCTCTTTCGTGTTGATCCAGGTATTGTTTCCGCTTTGGACGACCACCAGATCGTCGCCCTCTTTCACCTCGACCTCGCAAGGCTTCTCGTTGATGTAGGCGATGCGGTAATAGGTGTCCTCCATGGGGGCGTGCTCTTCCGTCCAGTCCTCGTCCAGGATGGTATAGACGCCGGGGGCCAGATGGCCCGATTTGTTGGTGTTCAGGTGGTTACCGCCGTTGTTGTTGATGTTGGTATCGTTTTCGATATCCGGTGGTTCCCCGGTGATTCCGGCAAAGCTCGGAAGATTGCCCGACCACCGGTCGGTGATGATGTCCACGTAGTCCCGCTTGCTGTCAATGGTCACGGTGGGGTCCACGTCCGACGCGAACTTCATCTGCTTCTGCGTGAAGTAGTAGACATCGTTGTCGTTGGCCGCCCCGTAATACTCCGCGCTGGGGGTGCCGCGCTCGTTCGTGCACATCCAGACGTTGGAGTTCTTGGCGGACAGCGTCTTCAGCGCGGTGCAGGTTTTCAGCCCCAGGTCGCGCCCGTATTCCGCGCAGCCGGTGATGCTGGTGACGCTGTTGTTCTCGCGGCTGGCGTCATCCGCCAGCGTATGACCCTTATCCGAGGTGGGCCCGATGTGGGAGTTATCCAGCTTGTCGATGTTCAGGGTTTTGAGACTCGTGCAGTCCTTCACAAAGCCGTCCATGTTGACGATCTGCTTCAGCGTGCCGAAGCTGGAGACGTCGAGTGTCTCCAGGCTCGTGCAGCCCTGGAACATGTTTTTCATATACGCGGCATCGTCGACCTCGGCGCCCGTAAAGTCCACGCTGGTCAGGCTCGTGCAGCCCTGGAACATGGAGCTGAAATCCGTCACATTGGTGAATTTCGTGTTTTTGAACTTGACCTCCTCCAGGGAGGTATTGTCTTTGAACATCCCGCTGACCTGTGTCCAGTTGTCCCGGCCATAGATGGTGATGTTGGACATGTCAACCTTCTTCAGATTGTCGCAGTCCTTAAACATGCGCTGCATCTGAACGCTGCCGGTTGTGATACTTCCCCACGTGTCCGGAGTGCCGCTCGCTCTGGTCACAAAGTTCGAGTTGTTCAGGATGACCTCCTCCAGGTTTGTGCATCCGTTGAACATGTCCATCATTTCCCAGACATATCCGTTGTTGGTCATCGTACTCAGGTCAATCTTTTTCAGTTTTTCACAGCCTTGGAACATGCTCCGGAAAGAGTTGGAGGTGGCGCCGAAGTCGTGGCTGGAAAGAATCACCTCTTCCAGGTTTGTGCAACCCTGGAACATGTACTGCATCGTCTTCGCATTGGCGGCTTTCAGCTTGGAAAGATTGACTTTCGTCAGATTGGTGCAGTCCTGGAACATATAGCTCAGGCTGACGTTGCCCATGACCGTGATGTCGCCCAGCACCTCGACTTCCTTGATGTCGGCGCGATAATTGTGCCACGGCCATCTTGAGGCAATCGTGTAGTCGTTGCCGTTGTCCAGGCCCAGCGTAGCTGCGCCCGTATTGCCGCCGGTCCATCCGTTTCCGCTCGTCGGGCGGATGACCAGCTTGCCGCTGGTATTCAAAAACCAGTAAAGACCGCCGCCGTTGCCACGGCCGAGCGTGCCGCCGACGCCGCCCGAGGGAATTGCGTCGGTCACGACGATCTCATACACGACGCCGCCGATGGTGACCTTGAGCCACTCCCGGGACGTGAACGCCTCATGCGCGGTGACATACCATCCGCCGACCTTTTTCGACACGGAAAACAGATTGTCGTTGCTGACCGCCACGTCCGTCACCGTTCCGGTGAGGCCGACGGCGGACAGAATGTCGGCCAGCGGCACAGTGCTGTCGCCCGGCATGACGTACTGCAGGCTTCCATACGTAAACTCCACGGTGTAATAGGAAAAGCCGTCGGTGGTGACGGTCGCCGTATTGCCCTTCGTATCCACATCAAGCGCCGCGGCGGACAGTTCGTCCCCCGCGTCCGAGATGTGATAGACCTGGACGTCCAGATTCCGATTCGCGACCTCCGCCGTGGAGAACGCCACCGTCACGGTGCGCCCGTCCGCCGGCTGGAGCTCGTTCCCGTCCGCGTCCAGCACCTGAATATCGAAGGTATAGGAGGCCGCCGTGGTGACGCTCCCGCTCCGCTCGCTCTCAATTGCGGCGGCCGCGGCCCTCTGCGCGCGCGCGGGGGCCTGCCGCACGGAGAGCGCGGCGCCCTCCGGGAACACACCCTCCCCGGCGGTCACGGAGACGGTAACGCCGCCGCACACCGCGCGCTGCCGAAACGCGACGGCATCCGCCGCCGGCTCAGGGGTCGTCTCCGCAGGGTCGTCGCCCGCCTCCGCAGGCTCCGCCGCCGGCGCGGACGGCTCCGTGGCGGCCGCCGCGTCGTCCTTTGCGTCCACGGCGAACGCGGCGCCGGGCACAAGCGACACGCACAGCACCACCGCCAGAATCAGGCTGAGTATTTTGATTGTCGTCGATCTGGTTTTCATGCAATCTCTCCTATCCCGCCGCCACGTTTTCCCGGCGGGCGCACGGATTTGCCCATATTCTTCTGCCTATTTTACATCATAATAAACCTATCACCTTTATTTTGCAACTACCAATTTTCAAATAACGGATTGAAAATACTGCGCAATTCGCAATTTCTTTTGTTGATTTTCCCTAAAATTCCAGCTCGCGTGACGCCGCGTAAAAAAATTGGAAGGGACGCAGGTCCCTTCCAATTTTGCCCTCTTGGGCGTGAATCAGTCCGCAAACAGCGGCGTGGAAAGATACCGATCGCCCGTATCGGGCAGGAGCGTGACGATGGTCTTTCCCTTGTTCTCCGGGCGCTTTGCAAGCTCGACCGCGGCCCAGACCGCCGCGCCGGAGGAAATGCCAACCAGCACACCCTCGGCTCTGCCGACGGTCTTGCCGGCGGCGAAGGCGTCCTCGTTTTCAACCGTGATGATCTCGTCGTAGATTCCGGTGTCCAGCACGTCCGGCACGAAGCCGGGGCCGATGCCCTGAATCTTGTGCGCGCCGGCGGTGCCCTTGCTCAGCACCGGGGAGGCGGCCGGCTCGACCGCGACGATCTTGATGTTCGGGTTTTGCTCCTTCAGGAACGCGCCCACGCCGGTGACGGTGCCGCCGGTGCCGACGCCCGCCACGAAGATGTCCACCTGGCCGTCCGTGTCCGCCCAGATCTCCGGGCCGGTCGTCGCCTTGTGGATGGCCGGGTTCGCCGGGTTCACGAACTGGCCGGGGATGAAGCTGTTCGGAATCTCTTTGGCGAGCTCGTCGGCCTTGGCGATGGCGCCCTTCATGCCCTTCGCGCCCTCGGTGAGCACCAGCTCCGCGCCGTAGGCCTTCATCAGCTGCCGGCGCTCGACGCTCATGGTCTCCGGCATGACGATGATGATGCGGTAGCCGCGCGCCGCCGCGACGGAGGCGAGCCCGATGCCGGTGTTGCCGGAGGTCGGCTCGATGATGACGGAGCCGGGCTTCAGCGCGCCGCGGGCCTCCGCGTCGTCGATCATCGCCTTGGCGATGCGGTCCTTCACGGAGCCGGCGGGGTTGAAATACTCAAGCTTTGCGAGAATCCGGGCCTGCAGGCCGTTCTCCTTTTCAATATGGGTCAGCTCCAACAGGGGAGTTTTCCCGATCAGCTGGTCAGCGGAAGTGTGAATGTGGCTCATGATTTGGTCCTCCTGATAAAATAAGATGAAAAAAGGAAAGCATGTGAAAAGAATCGGGTGTATGCTTCAGCGCCGACAGGGAAACCGCAGCCGGCGGTGGGATGCGTCGTAGCCTCTCATGATTTTTTACCAACCTTTCCGATAGGTTGATCGGATTATACCGCATAGCAGCGCCGTTGTCAAGAGGGATCCGCAAAAAAATTTTTGGACGCGGGAAAATTTTTTCCCGCGCGGGCCGTTGAAATCCTATCAACCCTGTGGTATACTGGGCGCAAAAGCGGCCCGTACCACGATTTTTCAGCCGCTTCACGCCAACGAATCCCGGGCGAAAGGAGGCGGCGCACATGTTGATTTCAACCCGCGGCCGTTATGCCCTGCGCGTCATGATCGACCTCGCGGAGCAGCAAACCGGCAGCTATATCCCGCTCAAGGAAGTGGCCGAGCGGCAGGAGATTTCGGAGAAGTATCTGGAGAGCATCATCAAAACGCTCGTGCGCAGCGGCGATCTGGAGGGTCTGCGCGGCAAGGGCGGCGGCTATCGGCTGACGCGCCCGCCGGAGGAGTACACCGTGGGCGACATTCTGCGCAAGATGGAGGGGTCGCTCTCCCCCGTGGCGTGTCTCGGGCCGGAGCGCAATCCCTGCCCGCGCGCGCCCGGCTGCCGGACGCTGCCGATGTGGGAGCGGCTGGACACGCTGGTGAACGAGTTCTTCGACGGCATCACCGTCGCCGATCTGATGCAAAAGGACGGCGACGGCAACGAATATGTAATTTAAGAAGGGCGTGACAAAATCCCTCCCATGCGAATTTGCCGCATGGGAGGGATTCATATTATGCCGCGTTCTGATATTGCGCGGCGGCGGCCAGCATGGTGTCGATCGACACGCCGTAGCCCTTCGTCGGGTCGTTCAGCAGCACGTGCGTCACGGCGCCGACCAGCCTGCCGTTTTGCAGAATCGGGCTGCCGGACATGCCCTGCACGATGCCGCCGGTCGCGTTCAAGAGCGCCTCGTCCGTCACGGTGAGCAGATAGCGCGTGCAGCCGCTTTCGCGGTAGACGCGGCTGATCTCCACGGCGTACTCCGCCGGCGCGCAGCCGGCCACCGTTGTGCGGATGACGGCCGGGCCGGTCGCGACCTCGCCGTCCGCCGCGGTCTCTACCGGCGTGCCGTCCGGCGATTCGGCGAGCGTGCCGAATATGCCGAACACGCTGTTTTCCGCCACGTCGCCGAGCGGCGCGTCGGGGTCGATGCTGCCGATCAGCTCGCCCGGGACGCCCTCCGCGCCGGGCTTGGCGTCGGCAATCTCCGCCGTGAGCAGGCTGCCGCTGCGCAGCGGCAGCAGCGCGCCGCTCTCCTCATCCGTGACGCCGTGGCCCAGCGCGCCATAGTCGCCCGTCGCCGGGTCGCAGTAGGTCACGGTGCCGATGCCGGAGATGCCGTCGCGCAGC
Source organism: Oscillospiraceae bacterium (assembly GCA_902760845.1). GTDB lineage: Bacteria > Bacillota > Clostridia > Oscillospirales > Oscillospiraceae > CAG-103. Next base: position 1,945 of record CACWHX010000045.1, on the reverse strand, counting down.
CAGAGGCCCAGCTGGAGCGTGCCGTCCGCGGCCGCGGCGGGCGTGACGGTGCAGGTTTTTTCCGCGCCGCCGCGCACAAAGGTCACGCGCGTTTTCTCCCCGGCGCGCTCCAGCGCCGCCAGGAAGTCATCCGCCGTTCGCACCGGCGCGCCGCCGATCGCCGTGATGACGTCGCCGACACGCAGCCCCGCGTCCCGCGCGGGAGAGACGCTGCCCTCCGCCGTCTCGACCTCCGCGAGACCCGCGACGAGCAGGCCGTCCGTCTCCGCCTGGATGCCGACGGCCTGCCCCATCGGGATCAGCTCCTGCGCCCGCGCCGCCGCCGGCAGCACGAGCGACGCGCAAAGTGCGCATGCCGCCAAAAGGCGGCAAACCTGTTGTTTTTTCTGCAAAAAATCCCCCCTCAATGATCCACGGTATCAGTATGACCGTTTCGGGGGAAAATAGCGGCGGTACTTTCTCTCACGCCTTCCTGCGTCCGCGCGGCGCTGGCGGAATTGGTTTTCTTTTCCTTTTTGCGCGCGAGTCCGTCATTTTGTTTTTTCGCGCGCCGCCTGCTTTCAGGGTGCCCAAATCCCGGCGGGGTCATGCGGAAATCCCGGTTTTCCGGGGAAATTTCCGAAAAACCGGGATTGAAAAATGCGATGCGCGCGCCTTGCAGGCCTTGCGCTTTGCGGGACGCTAAAAGATAATCGGGATGTTCCCGTGCAGCGCCAGGCGGAGGATGCCAATGACGATCAGGTGCGCGGGGTAGTACACATAGAAAAACCACCGCATCCCCTTCCACTCCCCGCGCGCGCCGTTATACTGCGCGAGGATCGGGATCGAGAGGCACGTAAACATCTGCAGCGCGCCGTAAAGCCGGTCGATGCACACGAAGTACACCGCGGCGTAGACAAAGGACCAGAGCACGATATCGCCCGCCTGGCGCTTCAGATTGCCCCTGTGCGCATGGAGAAAGAACGGGCACATCACGGCGATGCTGGACCAGTCGGATGGAAACGAGATCAGGCAGATCAACACAATCGCCGCGACCTTCCCCCACTGCGGAATTTTTTCATGCTGACAGATTGCCATCAGCACGACCGCCCACGCCAGGGACCACATGACGCTTGTCTGATTGAACACGCCCGTGGAGAGCGGGACGAAGGGAATCCCAAACGCGAAGTCGTAGGCGAAGTGGGAAAGGACGGCGAACAGAAACAGCCGACCCGCGTACCGCTTTGCGTCGCGCGTATAATGATACCCCTCCGCAATGAAAAACCACATGATCGGGGCCGTCAGCCGGCCGATGACGTGGAAGGCAAAGACATACCAGACGGCCTGCGTGCCGGGAAACAGCGCCCAGGTGAGATGGTCGATCGTCATGGCGAGAATGGCAATCAGCTTGATCTGATTGGAATTTAGTCGTTTTTTCATTGTGCCCTCTTTCCGGCCGTTCGGCCGCCCATGCCCGGAGCACGGCTTTGCCGCTCCAGCGCGGCTATTTCCCGACGCAGAAGCGCTCGAAGATGCGGTTTGTGACATCCTCCCGGACGGAGGCGCCGGTCAGCTCGCCCAGCGCGGCCATGGCCGTCTCGATCTCGGTCAGCACCGCGTCCGGCGTGACGCCCTGCGTCATCGCGTCGCGCGCGGCGCGCAGCGACTCCAGCGCACGGCCCACCGCGTCGGCGTGGCGCGCGTTCGTGAGAATCTCCCCCGCCGGCACCTCCGGCAGCGGGAACAGCGCGCGCACCGCGTCGGAGAGCGTCTCCAGCCCCAGCTGCTCCTTTGCGGAGACGACGCAGACCCGGTCAAACGACGCGGCGAGGTCATCCGCGCGCAGCACGGCCGGCAGGTCGGATTTGTTCAGCACGGCAATGCGCGCCGGCGCGGCCTGCGCGGCGGCGATCACCTGGCGGTCGTCGGCCGTCAGCGGCGCGGCGGCGTCGAACACCGCGACGGC
>CACWHX010000044.1 GCA_902760845.1 Oscillospiraceae bacterium | reverse complement strand
AGGCATGTAAATACGTAACAAATCACGTATTTATAAGAGAAACGGAACCATCTACGGCTCCGTTTCTGCATTTTCATGTGGCAAACTCGGGTTATAACACCCGATTCGCTTCACCGCAAGCAATGATACAGTCTTAACAGGCGCGGCAAACACGGTATTGAATTTCTCCGATTCTGTGGTAAACTGGGTCTAACCACACGGAAAGGAGATTTTTTCAGAATGTCGATCCCCATTGGAGCCAGCGGCACGTCCGAGATGGTCGTGACCGAAGACAAAACCGCCGCCGCTGTCGGCTCCGGCAGCGTGCGCGTGTTCGCGACGCCGTGGATGGTCGCGATGATGGAGCTCTCCGCCTGCAACGCGCTCGCGCCGTACTATGACGAGGGGCAGAGCAGCGTCGGCACGAAGCTCAGCATCTCGCACGACGCCGCGACGCCCGTTGGCATGAAGGTGCGCGCCGAGGCGGAGGTCGTCGAGGTGGACCGCCGCCGCATCGTCCTCGCCGTCACCGCGTATGACGAAACGGGCGTGATCGGCAAGGGCACGCACGAGCGGTTTCTCATCGACGCGGCAAAATTTATTGCCAAGGCCGAGAGCAAAAGCGTCTGATACCGGCAGGATCACCGGCAAAAAGCGTTTCGTTTTTTGCCGGTGATTTTTAACAAAAAGTTCTTCCATTCGCTATCGAAATCGGCTATAATGGGACCAAGGCCCCAGAAAGGCATTACAATAAAAGGAGCTGAGCCGTATGAAGTTTACATTTACGGAGAAGAAAATGGCGCCGTCAGACAGCCTGCGCGCTTATACCGAGAAGAAGGCCGGCAAGATCGACCGCTTTTTCCGCACGGAGAGCGAGGCGTTCGTCACCTTCAGCACGGAGCGCGGCCGCTTTCTCGTGGAGCTCACGATCAAGAACAACGGCACGTTCTTCCGCGCAAGCGAGCTGACCAGCGACATGTATGCCTCCGTAGACTCCGCCGTCGCCACCATCGAGCGCCAGATCCGCAAGAACAAGACCCGCCTGGCCAAGCGCCTGCGCGAGGGCGCGGTTGAGCGCGAGGTGCAGGAGCTCCCCTTCGTCTCGGAGGAGGACTACTCCGAGCAGGAGGAGGAATTTGCCATCGTGCGCAAAAAGCAGTTCTCCATCAAGCCCATGAGCGTGGAGGAGGCCATTTTGCAGATGAATCTGCTGGAGCACGAGTTTTTCGTCTTCCGCGACGAGGCGTCCGACGGGACGTTCTCGGTCGTCTACCGCCGCAAAAACGGCGGCTACGGCCTGATCGAGGACGAGCTGGAGTAAAAGAGCGAGCCACAACCATCTGAAATACCAATGTCCCCATCGAATCTCGATGGGGACATTTTTATACGAGCAGATACAGCGCCACGTCCACGGCGATGGCCGCGAGGACGCAGACCATAACGGGACGGCGTCTCCACGCGAGCACCCCCGCGGCAAGGCCGCCGATCAGACCGATCTCCGGCCGGGCGGCGTCCACGGTGAGAATCCCCGGGAAGATCAGCGCGGCCATGGCGGTATACGGGATGAGCCGCAGAAATTTTTCCACCTTCGCGCCGAAGCGCAGCCGGTCGATGATGACGGCAGGCAGCGCGCGCGGCAGATAGGTCACGGCGGCCATGCCGAGAATCAGCAGGAGCATCGGGTAATTCATGCCAGATCCCCCTCCTCCACAAAGAACGTGCCAGCCGCCGCGCCGAGGATCATTGAGCAGATGACCGCCCAGCTCGCCGGCAGAACCAGCTGCAGCAGAAAATTCAGCGCCGCGGTGAGCGCCGCCAGCAGCACCAGCCGCCGCCTGCCCCGGACGCTGGGCAGCAGCATCCCGAGAAACGCCGCGTAAAACGCGATGGCAAAGCTCTTCGTCACCAGCTCCGGCAGGACCTGATTGAGCGCGCATCCGACGACGTTGCTGAGCATCCACGTGACGTAGATCGCCGCGTTCGCGCCAAATAGAAACTCGATGCTCTGCTCCTCCGAGAGCGAAAACACCGCAAACGTCTCGTCGCACAGCACATATGCGCCGAGCAGCCGCTTCCACAGCGGCGTGTCGCGCAGGCGGGTCATGACGGAGCTGCTCATGACGATGTGACGGAGGTTGATAAAAAATGTCGCGAGAATGATCGTGCCGACCGCCGCGCCCCGCGAGATCAGGTTGACGGCCATCAGCTGCGCCGCGCCGGCGAAGACGAGCGCGCTCATCAGCACGGACTGCCCGCCGGTCATGCCGGCCTGCACCGCCAGCAGCCCGAACGACATGCCCACCGGAATGACGCCGAGGCAAACCGGCAGCGTCGCGCGCACGCCGGCCATAAATTTCCGGTCCACGCCATTCCCTCCTCGCAAACAGTCTGATCCAAAGTCATTCTACTATATCCGACCATTCCCCGCAAGAGCGGAAATCGCACAACAAAAAACCGGAACGGATCATGATCCGTTCCGGTTTATTCGCTCCGGGGAGGTTCCTGTTTATTTGTACCGATCCTCCAGATCCTTCAGCGCCGGGTCCGTGTAGCCCCGGTCCGCGGTCTCAAACGTCTCCACCTTCCGGGAGGAGCGGCTGGAGGGCGGCTTGGGCTCGGCGGAGGTGTCGGACGAACGGCTGTATTTTTTCTCCAGGTCCGCCAGCGTCGGGTCCTCGGCCAGATCGTTGATGTCCGTGTTGAGCACGCGCTCGGCGTGCTCCGCCTCCTTGTTCTTCTGCGCCTTGGCGCGCTTCCACCACTGGAACAGCACGATCACGATGACGAGCGCCACCGCGCCGCCGGCCACATACGGCCACACGCTCGGCGTCACCTGCATGATGCGGTCAGCCGTCTTCTCAAAAACCGTGGAGAGGAACGACTCCAGCGACATGCCGCTCATATAATCCGAAGCGTAGGCGTTGATATAGTCCTCAAAAATCCCCTGCGCCTCGCTGTCGAAGACGGTGTTCGCCATCTGCCCGACCGTGTACCAGTACTGGTCGTCGCCATAGAAGATCACGAGCAGATGTCCCTCGTCCGTGAACAGGGAGTCATACAGTGCTTCGGCGTAGGCGTTCATCGTGCTGGTCGCGGGATCATAGTCGCCGTCGATCGTCTCCGTCACATACAGAAACGGCTGCACGCCGGTCTCCTGATAGAAGTGCTTCATCCCGCTTTCCAATACGGAACTGCTGCCGATCCAGCCGGCGGTGTCCTCATAGTACGCGGTCCTGTTCACATACCTGGAGGCAAGCGGCTCGCGCTGGACGGTGGACTTCGCCACCCCGCCGCTGCTGAAGCCGCCGCCGGAGCCGATCCCGCCGGAAAATGCGAGCGCCAGCACCAGGATTATGACAAAGATGAGAATCGTGGTAGCCATGGCCCTGCCCAGACAGCCCGTTCCGCCGCCGCGCCGATAGCCGCCGCCACCGCCGCGATAGGACGTGGTGCGGTAGCCGCCGTAATAGGCGCCGCCGCGAGAGCTTCCGAAGCTGCCGCCGCGCGAGCCGCCAAAGCTGCCGCCGCGGGAACCGCCGCTGCTGCGTCCTCCGCCGCCGCTGCGCCCGCCGCCGACTCTGCCGCCGCCGCTGCTGCGTCCTCCGCCGCCGACTCTGCCGCCGGGCATCGCTTAGAGCCCCAGCTCGGCCTTCATTCTGGCGAGCTCATCATCCACAGAGCTTTCGTTCGGGCCGGAATACTTCTCCTCCAGCGTAATCACGGCGCTCTCCACGGCGCCGTTCAGCTCCGCCTCCGCGTTCGCGCGGTCGAGCATGGCCTGCGCCTTCTCCTCCATGCGGTCAAACGCCGCGAGGGAGCCGCGCGCGCTCTCGGCGGACGCCGTGGCGTCGTTGATGCGCTCCTGCGTCTTGGCGACGGCGACCGTCGCCTTGATGTTGCTGCGGCGCGCCTGCAGCGTGGCCACGTCCTGCGACAGTTTTTCGTACATCTGGCGCATCTTGTCGGCGTTGGCCTTCGCCGCGGTATAGGTATTCGTGGCGTTAATCAGGTTCTTCTCCAGCTCCTGCTTGCGCGCGATCAGCTGGCGGGCGTCGCCCTCGTTGCCGGCCTTCAGCGCCTTTTTCGCCAGATCGTCATACTTATCGACCTGTGCCTGCGCGTCGTCCATCAGGCGCTTGCAGCGCGCCTCCTCGGCCATGACGCCGGCGGTCTCCTGCTTGACCTCGGCCAGGTCCTCCTTGGCCTTGAGCAGATACTGGTCGATCATTTTCGCCGGATCCTCCGCCTTGTCAAGCAGCGCGTTGACGTTCGCGGAGATGATGTCGCTGAAACGGGAAAGAATACTCATCGGTGTCGTCCTCCTAAAAGTGAATTTTTATACGTTGGAGTGATTCCATCAATCCAGTGTCATTATTATAACACTTTAAACAATAGAACGCAACGGCGTATTTAAAAGCCCCATCGTCCCGTAAGCGACGCATCGTCGCTGCATTTTTTACCAGTTCCGGCTGAACTCGGACAGCTCCAGCCCTTCGTTCTTCTGCTCCGCCCAGCGGATGCTCCACTCATTGTTGAACAGCAGCAGATCCTTTCCCCGGAAATCCTGCACCCACTTTGTGTCGGAGGCGAGATTCAGCGCGTCCGGCGCGCAGGGCGCCCGCTCGATCCACCGGATGAAGGAATAGGACAGGTCGCGGCGGCGAATGTCGATGTTGTATTCATTTTTGAGCCGATATTCCAATACCTCAAACTGCAGCACGCCGACCGCGCCGACGATGACCTCCTCCATGCCGCTGTTCGGCTCGTGAAACATCTGAATGGCGCCCTCCTGCGCGATTTGCGTCACGCCCTTGACGAACTGCTTGCGCTTCATGGTGTCCACCTGCGAGATGATGGAGAAATGCTCCGGCGCGAAGGTGGGGATCCCCTCGAACCGCACCTTCATCCCCGGCGCGCAGACCGTGTCGCCAATAGAAAAGACGCCGGGGTCGAACACGCCGATGATATCCCCCGCGAAGGCCTCGTTCACGATGGCGCGCTCCTGCGCCATCATCTGCTGCGGCTGCGCGAGCTTCATGGTCTTGCCGTCCTGCACGTGCAGATATTCCGCGTCGCGCGCAAAGCGGCCGGAGCAGATGCGCAGAAACGCGACGCGGTCGCGGTGCGCCCTGTTCATGTTCGCCTGAATCTTGAACACGAACGCGGAAAAGTCCGGCGCGAAGGGATCGACCACCGCGTCCGCCGTTTCGCGCGGCAGCGGCGGCGTGGTCATGCGCAGGAAGTTTTCCAGAAACGGCTCCACGCCGAAATTTGTGAGCGCCGAGCCGAAGAACACGGGGCTGAGCGTACCCGCGCGCACGGCGTCGAGGTCAAATTCATAGCTCGCGCCGTCGAGCAGCTCGATATCCTCCACGAGCTTTTCCCGCATCCGCCGGCCGATCAGCTCGTCCAGCAGCGCCGTGTCTGTGAGGTCGCACGCGATGGCCTGGATCTTGTTCTGCCCGCGATGAAAGTCCTGAAACGCCAGCACCTCGCGCCGGTCGCGGTCGAACACGCCCTTGAAGTCATGCCCGCAGCCGATGGGCCAGTTGACCGGATAGGTGCCGATGCCGAATTCGTTTTCCAGCTCCTCCATCAGCTCGAACGGGTCGCGCGCCTCCCGGTCGAGCTTGTTGATAAACGTAAAGATCGGAATGTGCCGCATGGCGCAGATTCTGAACAGCTTGCGCGTCTGCGGCTCGATGCCCTTCGCCGCGTCGATAACCATGACGGCGCTGTCCGCCGCCATGAGCGTGCGGTAGGTGTCCTCCGAGAAGTCCTGGTGTCCCGGCGTGTCGAGGATGTTGATGCAGTAGCCCGCATACTCAAACTGCATGACCGACGACGTGATCGAGATGCCGCGCTGCTTTTCCAGCTCCATCCAGTCCGACACCGCGTGTCTGGCGGTCGCCTTGCCCTTGACCGAACCGGCAAGCTGGATCGCCCCGCCGTAAAGCAGAAACTTTTCCGTCAGCGTCGTCTTGCCCGCGTCCGGGTGCGAGATAATGGCAAACGTCCGCCGCCGCTCGATCTCCTGTTTGTAATCCATGATGCATACCCCTGTAAATCCAAATTCAAACTTGATTATTATATCTGATTTCTCCGGCGTATGCAACAAATTTTCATCCGGAGCGCGGGCTTCACGTCCCGTCGGGGAGCCGTCCGGCCGTCCGCGCCAGGGCCGCCATCCCGCAGAGCGCGGTCAACAGCTCCGTGACGGGCATGGCAAACCAGATCGCCGACGCGCCCGCGAGCGCCGGCAGCAGGTAAATCAGAACGCCGCTGACGACCGCGCCGCGCGCCACGGAGATCAGAAACGCCGTGCGCGGCCGCATCAGCGCCTGAAAGCAGTAGGTCGAAAAGATGTTCACCGGCAGCAGAAGAAACGAGATGGCATACCGCCGGATGATTGCCGGCGCGATTGCGAGAATCGACGCGGTCGGCTTCATGAAGACCCGCACGAACAGATTCGGCGCCGCGAGGCACGCCGCCGTCCACAGCGCGGCGAACAGAAACGCCGTCTCCAGCGCATAGCGCAGGGTCTGCCGGATGCGCGCGCCCTTCCCCGCGCCGTAATTCATCGAAAGGATCGGCTGCGCCGCCTGCCCGATGCTGTAGGCGCTGCACTGCACGAAGGTGCTGATGTTGATGAGAATGCCATAGACCGACAGCTCCTCCGTGCACAGATATCGTAAAATCTGCCGGTTGAAGAGCACAGTCAAAATCCCCATCGCCACGTCGATAAAGAAGGTCGAAAAGCCGGTGGCGGCAATCTTCCGGAGCTTTGCCCAAAGCCCTGACGGGCGCGCGAGGCGCAGTGTGTTTTCCGCGCGCCGAAAGTGCCCCAGCATCACCAGCAGCGACAGCGACGCCCCGATCACGGTCGCCAGCCCCGCGCCCTGGATGCCCATGTCCAGCGCGAACACAAAAAAGTAATCGCCGAACACGTTGAAGACGCCGCCGAACAGCACCGCCCGGGTCGCCCGGCCCGGGTCGCCGTCGTTTCGCAAAAAGGCGGACAACACCTGCGTGAACAAAAAGACCGGCACCGCAAATTTCACCGGGAACACATAGCGCCGTGCCAGCGGCATAAGCGCCTCCCCCGCGCCGAACAGCCGCAGCAGCTGCCGGTCGAAGCAGATCAGGCCCAGCCACGCCGCCGCCGCGAGAATCGCCGTGCCGAGCACGGCGGCGGTAAAATATTCGTTCGAGCGCGCGCGGTTTCGCGCCGACTCGCCGCGCAGCGTGCTCAGCAGCACCGACCCGCCGATGCCCATCAGCAGCCCGAGACTGTAGATGATGTTCCACACCGGCGCCACGACCGCCATCGCGGCCGACCCCTCCGGGCCGTGGTACTGCCCGACCATCGCCATATCCACCACGCCGTAGATTGCGGAGATCAGCGCGCTCCCGAACGCCGCCGTCAGATATTTGAAATAAATCGGCTTCACGCGATCCTGCAGAAGATCCATGGACAATCGCTCCTTTCCACGCCGCGCGCAGCAAAAAAAGAGCCGGATAAAGAGACAGGCGTTTCAGCCTGTTGCCTTATCCGGCTCTTCATTTCCAGCGAATGAATCGCCCTCCGCGCAAGCAGGAGGTATTATAGCGGCCGCGCCGCCGTTTGTCAACCCAAACGTTCCATTTCCGGCTCCCAGCGGCATGCGGCCAAGTCCACATTCCCGTTCATGAGAAACGGCACGTCCTCCATCTCCAGCAGGATCCGGTGCGTCTCCTTCCCCATCGGCTGAAAGGCGTCGGACAGCCCGCCCTCGCGGTTCACGACCCGGTGGCACGGCACGTCGCCGGGCGCGTCGTGCATGGCGTAGCCCACCGCGCGCGAGAGGCGCGGATTCCCGAGCAGGCGCGCCACGTCGCCGTATGTCGTCACGCGCCCCGGCGGCACCTGCCGCACCAGCGCCCAGACCTGTGCAAACATTCCGTTCATGCGTCCTCCCGCTCCAGATAGAGCATCCACGTCGCAAACAGCACCTCCTGCGCGGAATGCGTCGGCACGCGCTGCTGCAGCTGCGCCGTCCAGCGCTCCCGCCGCAGCACGGCGCACAGCTCCCGCGCGCCCTCCAGCGCCGGCGTCTCCTCGGAGCGCAGCGCCGCGCGCAGCTCCTCCAGCAGCGCCGGAACGTCATATACCCGCTCGTGGGCATAGCCCAACGTCTCCATCAGCGCGTCCACCGCCGCGCACGCGCAGTCGCAGAGGTCGCCCGAGCGCCCGTCGAGCAGACGCTCCGTCAGCGGCGTTTCGCCGCGCACGCGGTCGAGCACCGCCGCCACCGCGGATTCCGCCGGCGCCAGCTCCCGCCGCAGCAGCCAGAGCAGATAGCGCTCCGCCGCAGCAAGCAGCGCCTCCCGCCCCTCCGGCCGGAGCGCGTAGGTCCTGCCGAAATACCGGCCCATCACGCGCATCGTGTCCACGTAGCCAAGCGTGAAGTTCCGGTCGAGGATCGAGCGCTCAAAGTCGAGAAACGGCCCCAGCGGCCGCGACGGGATGATGCGCGTCACGAGCGGGTGGTTGCCGTACTTTTTGCTGAATGCGTCCTGCTTGAGCGCCACGGCGATCACGCGCTCCGCCCCCAGGCGGAACGCCGCGCCGATCGGCAGATTGTCGGCATAACCGCCGTCGATATAGCTCTGCCCGTCGATCTCGCACAGCGGAAACACCGGAAAGCACGAGGACGACGCCAGAATCCACTGCGGCAGACTGCCGCGCCGCATATCCGCCTTTCGCAGCTCCGCCATCTGCATGGTGGGAAAGCGCGCGGTCACAAGCGCGAAATCAATGGGCGAGGCAAAAAACGCATCCTCGTCTAGCTCCGCGTCCAGCCGCGCGCGATAGGGCGAGATGTCCGCCCCGCGGGACGCGGCGTAGTCCTTCGCGAAGGAGATCAGCTGTTCGCGGTTGTCAAAATAATAGTCCATGTCGTGCGTCAGATTCAGGCCGTGGTTCATAATGGTCTCGGCCGTCGCGGTCTGCCACAGGCGCACCGCCTTGTCATAGTCGCCCTGCACCATGAGCGCGCCGTTCACCGCGCCGATGGACGTGCCGGTCACGATGTCGAAGGAGACGCCCAGCTCGCGCAGCGCCTTCCACGCGCCGACCTCATACGAGCCCTTCGACCCGCCCCCGGCCAGCGCAATTCCCACCTTCATATGCTCACCCGCCTTTTTTTCATCCTGCTGTCAGTGTACCCCACCCGCCGCGAAAATGTCAATGCCCCGGAACCGCCGGGGTCCCCCGCCGCATAGGATGGACCGGGAGGCGAGGCGTATGCGAGAGGCGCCGTATCACAGGGACGAGGCCGTGGCCTATGCGCGCAGATGGGCGCTGGGGAGAAACCCCGCGTACTATAACTTCGAGCAGCTCGGCGGCGACTGCACAAATTTTGCGTCCCAGTGCATTTACGCGGGGGCAAAGGTGATGAACTACGCGCCGGACGGCTGGTTTTACCGCTCCGCGTCCGACCGCGCGCCGTCGTGGACGGGGGTGGCGTATCTGTATGCATTTTTGGTGCATAACCGCTCGGTCGGGCCGTATGCCCGCGTCGTGCCGCAGGACGAGGCGCAGCCGGGCGACATTGTGCAGCTCGGCGACCGCGACGGCCGCTTTTACCACACGCCGGTCATCGTCGCCGTGTCGCCGCGCATTCTGGTCGCGGCGCACTCCTATGACGCGCTCGACCGGCCGCTCTCCTCTTATTCCTACGACGAGGCCCGCTTCCTCCACATTGAGGGCGTGCGGACCTGGCAGCGTCAATTTTAAGAAATCTTAAGGTTTTTCCTTCCAAACTCATGCTATACTGGGACAAAGCGGAGAGAAGGTGCGGTATATGGGTACTTTGAACACCATTCTGGCGGCGGCGTTGAGTTTGTGCTGCGGTGCGTTTATGGCGCTGTTCCTGCGCGCGTTCGAGCGGGAGGCGTACCGCCGCGCGGTCTGGCTCAAGGGGCTGGCGAGTCTGTGCTTCGTGACGCTGGGCCTGCTGTTCTGCCGGATCTCCGGCGACCGGTTTTCTAAGCTCGTGCTCGGCGGGCTGCACCTGGGCCTGCTTGGCGACGTGCTGCTGGCGCTGCGGTATGTGTACGCGCAGCGGCACGATCCGCTGTTTCTCGCGGGCGCGCTGTCCTTCGCAGTTGGACATGCTCTCTATCTGACGGCGCTCTTCGGAAGCGGGGCGCCCGCATGGGGCGTGACGCTGGCGTTTCTGGCCATGGGGCTCGCCGCCTCGGCGGTCTATTCCAAAAAGCGCCGCGTGGACGCCGGCCGCTTTCAGGCGGCGGGCATGGGCTACATTGCGCTCGTGGTCTTCCTGGCGGCGGTCGCCTGCGCCGTCGCGGTGCGGCGCGGCAGCGTCGGCGCGCTGCTGTTCGCGCTGGGCGGCGTCAACTTCGCCGTCAGCGACAATCTGCTCTGCGCCTACTGCTACGGCAGCGCGCGGCGCACCTCCGTCAATTGGGCGGTGCACGTCACCTACTACGCCGCGCAGCTCCTGATCGCGTGGAGCATTCTGTGGATTTAAAAAACCAGCACGCCGGAGTATCTCCGGCGTGCTGGTTTGGTTTATGCGGTTTTTTCGGACGTTGTCTTTTTGCGGCTGGACTTCAGCGCCGGGGTCTTGCTCTGGATGCCGAGCGCCTTCAGCACCTCGGCGACCTCCTTCACCGGGACGATCTCCAGCTGCTTTGTGACCTCAGCCGCCACGTCGCGCAGGTCCTCCTCATTTTCCGCGGGGATGAACACCTTCGTCACGCCCGCGCGCTGCGCCGCCATGAGCTTTTCCGGCAGGCCGCCGATGGGATTCACGCCGCCGCGCAATGAAACCTCGCCCGTCATGGCGACGGTGGGCGGCACGGCTGTATCCGTCACCAGCGAGGCAATCGCCGTTGTGAGCGTGATACCGGCCGACGGGCCGTCCTTCGGCGTCGCGCCGTCGGGTACGTGGATGTGCAGGTCGTTTTTCTCAAACAGCTCCGCCTTTTCCGGGAAATAGGTCTTCACGAGACTCACGGCGATTTGCGCGCTCTCTTTCATCACGTCGCCCAGCTGGCCGGTGATGATGGTTTTGCCGCTGCCGCGGGTCAGCATCGTCTCGATGTACAGAATCTCGCCGCCGACCTGCGTCCACGCAAGCCCCGTCACGACGCCGGGCTTCGTTCTGTCCGGCACATGCCGGTGGTGGACCGGGTGCATGTCGAGCGAATCGCGCAGATTGTCGGGCGTGATGGTGAGCGTCTCGCCCGCGCCGCGCACGAGCTGCACCGCCGCCGTGCGGCAGAGCATATCCATGCGCTTTTTCAGCCCGCGCACGCCCGCCTCGCGCGTGTAGTCCGAGATGATGGTCTCCAGCGCCTCGTCCGTGACGGTGAGCTGCCCGGCCCGGATGCCGACGGCCTTCATCGCCTTGGGCAGCAGATGCTTGCGCGCGATTTCAAATTTCTCGTTGGGCGTATAGCCCTGGAACTGGATGGCCTCCATGCGGTTCAAAAGCGGCTCCGGGATGGTGTCAACAGAGTTTGCCGTGCAGATGAACATCACGTTGGAAAGATCGAACGGCACGTTCAGATAGTGGTCGGTAAAGGTGCTGTTCTGCTCCGGATCGAGCACCTCCAGCAGCGCGCTCGCGGGGTCGCCGTTGTAGGAGCCGTAGAGCTTGTCAACCTCGTCAAGCACCATGACGGGGTTGGACACGCCGCTCTTCTGGATGCCGTCCATGATGCGGCCGGGCATGGCGCCGATGTACGTTCTGCGGTGGCCGCGGATGTCGGCCTCGTCGCGCACGCCGCCGAGACTCACGCGCACATATTCGCGCTGCAGGGCCTTGGCGATGCTCTGGCCGATGCTGGTCTTGCCCGTGCCGGGCGCGCCGACGAACAGCAGGATCGAGCCGGCCTGCTGCCGCTTCAGACTCATGACGGCAATCTGCTGGATGATGCGCTCCTTGACCTTTTTCAGCCCGAAGTGCTCCTCGTCGAGCACGCGCGCGGCCTCGTCGAGCGAGATGTCCTTGGCCTTCTCCTTTTTCCAGGGCAGCCCCGCGAGAAAGTCCAGATAGTCATAGAGCATCCCGGACTCCGCGCCGTTCTGGCCCTCGTGCTTGAGCCGGCTCAGGACCTTCTGCGCCTCCTTCATGGCCGTCTCGTTCATGCCGGACTCCTCGACCTTGATCTCTAGCTTGCGCAGATCGGAGACATCCTCCGGGTGCAGCTCATCCAGCTCGCGCTGGAGATATTCCATCTGCTTTTTGATGGCCGACTCGCGGTAGAGCTTCTGATGGTCGCGCTCCTGCGCGGTCTCCGCCTCGCGGTTGACCTTCGTCATCTCGAGATTTTCATAGATGATCCGCTCCAGCATTTCGGTGCGCTTCTCGACGCTGTCCTCCGCGAGGATGGCATAGCGCTCCGCGTTGGAGTTTTCCAGCCACGGCGACATGACGACCGCGCACTCCCCGATGTTGGACCACTGGGCGATGTAGCTGCGCGCGGCCTGCCCCCACTGAAACCCCTCGGAAAATTCCGAGAGCGCGCTCTTCACGGCACGCAGCCGGCGCGCGGCGTCCTCCGGGTCGAGGTCCTCAATGTCCCGGCGGCGCGAGACGGACAGGTCGATCGTGTGGTCGCGGTAGACCGCCACGTCGTCGATGTTCACGCGGTTTTTCGTGCGCAGCATGAGATAGCCCCCCGCGTTGACCTCGGCGATTGTGCCGCTCAGCCCGATGGGATAAAAGCTGTCGTTCGTGAAATCCTCGCGCGCCTGATCCTCCTTCGCGACGATGAGGATCACCTTTTCGTCCTGCACCGGGGCCTTGCCCGTGACGCGCTGGTAGTAATCGGTCTTGAAGTAGATGTTGGCGTCCGGCACGACAAGCATGTTGTAGATCGGAAAGACTGCCATAATGTTTCCTCCTTTGTCATCGGTTAGCACTCAAAATAGTCGAGTGCTAACGCAAGGGTGAAAAGAGAGGTCTCCCCGCGGAGACCCTTTCCCCTTGACATTTGTCAACTTTATGGTAGAATCATAGCACGTGCCCTGACAGTTGTCAAGGGTATTTACAAAATGTTTGCATTTGTTTTGCAGATACGCTGGTTCAGAAAGACTAACTATTAAAAGTCAAGCCCAAAAAGCAGAAAGATTGTGAATTGGTAGTTGGTGCAAAAAAGGCGCACCGAAACTGACGTCCTGGTAGA
>CACWHX010000043.1 GCA_902760845.1 Oscillospiraceae bacterium | reverse complement strand
GCCGGAAAGAAACGCGGTGGAGCCGCAAAGAAAGGGGCGCTTTGGTCAAGGGGCTAACCGCCCCTTAACAACCCCCGTAGATGCAGCATTCGGCAAAGGCAGGTTCTGCGGAAGGAAACGCACAGGCTGGGTGCCGGAGAATCGGTGCGATGCTAGATACCATGCAAGCGACTAAAACTACAGCTCAGTCGTGCGGTGGGGTTTATGTGCCTTGGCAAGTATCCGGCACTCCAGGCCAAGATTCCCGCCAAGCCCCGTATCCCGCACCCCGCGTCCCCGAGCCGAAGCCCAGCGAAGCGGGTTCGGCTCGGTAAGGAAGAACGGGGAAGCGGATATGGAGCCGCGCCGCTCGCGGTGCTGCGGAATGGAGCGCGCCCGTTCTGACGCCACCCGGAGTACGGCGGCGCACTTGCGCCGCTCGTACAGGCGCGTCCAACCGTAGAAAGGTAAGCCCCCGGAACCGCGCGCTTGCGCGCGGTTCCGGAAGAAGCGATGCCTACCTCCGCACCCCCCAGCGTTTCTTTCCGGCTCCACCCGCTTTCTTTTCGCGCTGAAAAGAAAGCGGGTGGAATGCCTGCACCACGATCAACAACTGCGGTATCTTAACGAGGCCACCAGCCAAAATCCAGCACCTATCAACAGCTCCGCACTAAGATTCCCACCAATCCGCGTATCCCGCACCCCGGGGTACGGCGGCGCACTTGCGCCGCTCGTACAGGTCACTCCACACGTAGACGATGCCCACCACCGCACCCCTCAGCGTTTCTTTCCGGCTCCACCGGCTTTCTTTTCGCGCTGAAAAGAAAGCGGGTGGAATGCCAGCACTACGTCAACATCTGCGGTACAGTAACGAAGGAATCAGGCCCAATCTCGCACCCCGCCAACACCTGAACCCCCCGCGCCCTTCGAAACCCTGGACAGGCTAATCCTGTTTCACGAGGAAAAAACGATGTCGCTCTGCATGTACCGATTGCTGAGGTCTGCGAGAAGCGCGCACACCGCCAGATTTACAATGAGCGCTATGAAACACATCGGGAAATTTCCGTTCCCGTGAAATGCGGAAACGAGCAGGGAAATGCTGTTCAGCACAGGAATGAACGGATACCAGCTTTTTTCATAGGGGATGATGCCGAGCATCAGACATACGGCGCACAGCGCGGGAAGCGATGCGACGATATCATTGACCATCTGGGCAGCCCGTCTGCTGTTTGCGAGCAGCGAAATAAAAGAGGCAAGGAACACAGAAAACGTGCTGAGAGAAAAAAGCGACAGGAAGACACAGCCCCGGCTCTGCGGGGAATCCAAGCTCTGAAAAAGCGGAGGCCCGGCGTCCAGACCGCCAAACCGGGCGGATAATACATAACCGCATAGACTGGCGGCAATTTCTGTCCATGCGATCAGCAGCAGGACGAAGGTTTTTCCAAAATACAACTCCCGCTTGCCGACGCCCGAAAGAAACAGCAGCTCCAGGGTTCTCTTCTCTTTCTCTCCTGCAAACAGGTCGTTTGCAAAAACCGTGCTGTACCGGGAGAACAGAAAGACAATCAAAAACGGAGCGACCATGCTGATAAGAGATTCTGCCAACCGGTTCGTCCCGCGGCCTTCGTCATCCTCTAACGTACAAACGATAAAATTCGGGTCCGCTTTTCTTTGCTGATCCATTATATCCTGCTGGACCCGCTCCGCCAGCGCAGACGCTGCCATGAAGGAAAAGTAGGCCTTGGAGTGATAAAGGAAGCGAATGCTCCTATCCGATTTGATTTGAATGACCGTGCTGATCTGATTGCTTCTGAGCAGCGCAAACGGGTCGTCGGCTTCTATCAGTTCCACATGAAAGACGTCCAAAGCATCCAGGAGACGCGCTTTCAGCGGAGCGCAATCGTCCTCCGACACCACGGCCGTCCGAATTGCCGTCCGATCTGTTGACGCGCCGTTCTGCAGGAATGCCATCCCATAATGGATGAGCGGGAAAACCAGAAAGGATGACAACAGCAGTACAATGCAGGTTTTATCCCGAAGGATTTCCTTCCAGTCCTTGCGGGCAATGCAAAAGATTCGTTTCATCATCGTGTGCCGCACTCCAGAAAACGCACGAGCTTGCGAAGCTTTTCCGCGCCTTCACATCCGGCAAAAAAAGAACTGCTGGCTTCGAACCGTTGAATTTTCCCCTGGTTCATAATCGCGATATTATCGCTTAAATCCGCGATCTCCGCGATATTGTGCGTCGAGATCAGAACGGTTTTTCCCTGTGATTGGCAATCTCGCATCAAATGCAGCACGTCGGACGCGGCGAGAATATCCAGCCCGGTGGACGGCTCATCCAGCAATAGAATATCGGGGTCGTGCAGGAGCGCGATTGCAAAAGCGATTCGCTGCTTCATTCCCCTGGAATAGATTTCGGTTCGTTCGTGCATAAAATTTTGAAAATTCAGGGCCTCCGCAAGCGTGCGGCAGCGGGCGTGACATTCTGCTTTGCTCAGATGGCGCAGCATGCCAAAGTAACAAAGATTTTCGTATCCGGACAGCTTTTCGTATAGATGCACTTCCCCGCCCAGCAACACGCCGAGCTTGTGGTCGGGACCGATCTGGATGCTGCCGGAGTCCGGGCGCAGCATGCCGGAAATCAGACGCATCAGCGTTGTTTTCCCACAGCCGTTTGCGCCGACCAACGCGGTTATCTCCCCGGTCGGGATCGTCAGGCTGAGATTATCCACAACGGCGTGACCCTTGAATTGTTTTGATAATGCTTCTATCTGTATCATATTGACGATATCCATAAAACGACAAGGGGTGCAGAGGCCTGCATCCCCTGTCGAAAACGCGTTTATTTCATCCCGGGCGATGGCTTATCTCCTCCGGGATCTGAGCTGCCACTTCGTGGTGATGTAAACCAGGCCAACGTATCCGCCAACGGCCATCAGGTAACCAGTTGCCATCGTTTCACCTCCTCAAAAAATGTTGCCGGCAAAATCATTATATTTGGTATTACCAAATTTGTCAAGCTGTTTTCTTCATATACTGAAGAAAAAAAGAAAGCAGGAACAGATGGATGAAAACCCGAAAGCTATCCCTGGGAGACCGCAATATGGTAGGCGGCAAGGTGACCGAGCTTCGCTTGGAGCGAAATATGAAACAGATCGAGCTGCTGGCAAAGCTGCAGACAAAGGGGATCGAAATCAGTGTTCCCGCGCTTTCGCTGCTGGAAGGCCAAAAGCGTCCGGTTTCTGATTTTGAGCTGTGTGCGCTGGCCGACATCTTTGACGTTTCTGTCGATTGGCTTCTTGGCAGAGAGCGGAGCAGATAAAACCGCACACCCCCGCGCCCTTCGGCGCGGGGGTGTAAAGCCTGTCGAAAAACTCGTTTTTCGACAGGCGGGGCTTGCGCTGCGTTCCTTGCCCTCGTTTGCGAATGCAATTCGCAATATGAGGGCAATCCATTCCGCGAGAAGTATTTTTGCCCCACGGCGAAGCCGCGGGGCAAAAATGATTCGACCCAATTCGCGCCTCCGGGCGCGAACTCTGCGAGGCTTTTTTGACAAACCGCACACCCCCGCGCCCTTCGGCGCGGGGGTGTAATCCTATATCGCGGCTTATGCCGCTTTTTTCCGTGCCTCCTCGCGCTGGAGCCACCAGTCCTTCAGCTTGTCGTTCAGCCGGCTGAACACATTCAGCATCGGCCACGCGAGCAGCCCGAACACCGCGAGGATGAGCGTGCCGGAGAGCCCCAGCGGCACGAGCGTGAACAGGCCCGGCAGCGCGAAATACGCAATGGCGAAGCCCGCGACGAGCACGGCGATCATGACCTTGCGGATGCTGTTGTACGGCTTGCAGGTGCGGTGCACCATCATCAGCCCCACGATGCCCATGACGCCGGTGCAGATGGTGCACATGAGATCGTAGTCGATGTGAAACGCGATATAAAACAGCTGAATGCCCACGATGAGCACCAGATCGGTCATGGCGCTCGGCAGGGCGCGAAAGATGACGTTGCGCAAGAACTTGCCTGTGATGAGACTCTCGTTCGGCTCCATGGCGAGGATGAACGACGGGATGCCGATGGTCACGGCGTTCACCAGCGTAAGCCGCGCGGGGCTGAACGGATACGGCAGCGTCGCGAACAGCGTGAAAAACGCGAGGAAGAACGTGAAGATGTTCTTCACCAGATAAAGCGAGGCGCTGCGCTCGATGTTGTTGATGACGCGGCGGCCCTCCGCCACGACGGACGGCATGGAGGCGAAGTTGTTGTCCATCAGCACGATGTGCGAGACCTGGCACGCCACGTCGCTGCCGGAGGCCACGGCGATGGAGCAGTCCGCCTCCTTGAGCGCGAGCACGTCGTTCACGCCGTCGCCCGTCATGGCGACGGTGTGCCCCTCCGCCTTGAGCGCCTGCACGAGCTGGCGCTTCTGCGCGGGCGTCACGCGGCCGAAGACCGTGTACTGCGCCGCCGCGGCGCGGATGTCGTCCTCGGTCCTGAGCGTGCGCGCGTCAACGAACCGGTCCGCGCCCTCGATGCCGGCCCGCCGGGCGACCTCCGAAACCGTGAGCGCGTTGTCGCCGGAGATGACCTTCACGGCCACGCCCTGCCTGGCGAAGTAGCCGAACGTCTCCGGCGCCTCGGCGCGGATCTTGTTGGACAGCAGGATCAGCGCGATGGGCAGCAGCTCCGCCGCGGGCGTCTCGTCGGCGAGCGTGCCGTCATACATGCCCAGCAGCAGCACGCGGCAGCCCTTCGCGGCGTATTCGTCGATGAGCTCGTCGTAGTTTTCCTGCTGCGCCGCGAGCAGCACGTCCGGCGCGCCGAGCAGATACGTCTCGTCCTCGTGGAAGGAGACGCCGCCGAACTTTTTCGCGGAGGTAAACGGCAGCGTCGCGATGGCCTGCTGGGTCACGCTGCCGGTGAAATATTTGCGCAGCGCGGCCATGGTGTCGTTGTCCGCCTGCATGGCGTAGACGTAGTCCGACATGACGAGCCGGACGTCGTCGAGGGTAAAGCGGTCCTCGCACAGCAGGTGCACGTCCTCCACGGTCATTTTGTTTTCCGTGACGGTGCCGGTCTTGTCCACACACAGCGTATCGACGCGCGCAAGCGTCTCGATGCACGCGAGCTCGTGCACCAGCGTTTTTCGCTGCGCCAGGCGCATCACGCCCGCCACGAGCGCAAGACTCGTCAGCAGATACAGCCCCTCCGGGATCATGCCGATGATCGACCCGATGGTGGACACCACCGCGTCCGGCAGCCCCTGATGCAGCCAGAGAAATTCCTTGATAAACATCAAAACGCCCAGCGGGATGACAAGAAAGCCGATCCATTTGACGAGATTTTGGAGACTGCGCATCATCTCGCTCTGCTGCGGCGCCTTGGCGCGCTTGGCCTCGAGCGTCAGGCGGGAGACGTAGCTGTCCGGACCGACGGCGGTGAGCCGCGCGCGGCACTGCCCGCTCACGATGAAGCTGCCGGAGAGCAGCGCGTCGCCCGGCTGTTTTTTGATCTCGTCCGATTCGCCGGTGATGAGCGCCTCGTTCACCTGGCAGTCTCCCGCCACGACGACGGCGTCGGCATAGATCTGGTTCCCGGCGGAAAAAACGACGATGTCGTCCCGCACGAGCGCTTCGGTGCCGAGCGTCAGCTCCGCCCCGTCGCGCACGACGGTCGCCTTGGGCGCGGCGAGCACGCTGAGCTTTTCCAGCTCGCGCTTTGAGCGGACCTCCTGCACGATGCCGATGGCGGTGTTGATGATGATGACGCCCATGAACGTGAGATTCAAAAGCCGCTTCGGCTCCAGGATCCCCACGGCGATGACGCACAGGGCCAGCAGGAAGAAGAGGATATTAAAATAGGTAAAGGTGTTGGAGAGCACGATCTGCTTCACGCTCTTGCCGGCGGACTCCACCGGCGTGTTTGCCCACCCGGCGTCGATGCGCGCGCGCACGGCGTCGGCGGTCAGCCCCCGATCCGGCGCCGCCTCAAAGACCGGCACGTCCCTGCGCGCCGGCATGGTTTCCTCTTTTGGTTTCGGGTTTTGCAGCTTTTCAAGCAGATTGCCCACAACGGATGCCTCCACGACTTTATCTGAAAGAATAGGAAGAATACGGGAAATAAAAAGCGCACCGCCCGCCGCCGGCGAAGCGGCCGCGCTGGAAAGACGCACGCGAGGAGCGGACGAAACACGCGCGCTTTTGATCCTCTCCCTGTATTGTAACAGCACCGGCGGACGGATAAAACAAGTATTTGTGAACTTTCATGAATTTTCCGCCCGCGCCGCGGACCCCGCCGACAGCGGTCGGGGCGCCTCTGTCTCAGTTTGACGAAAAAACCCCGGTAGAGTTTCGCGGCGCGGGCGGGAAATCGGATTTTTTGCTTCCCCGCGAAGCGCCCGCCTTTTCGGCGAATACGCGGCCGAGCATGCTCCCGCCGGAGCACGCTCGGCCGCGCGCGGTGTTAAAACTCCGCGTTCCCGACGGTTCTCGGATGCGGCGCCACGTCGCGGATGTTGCTCACGCCGGTGAGATACATGACGATGCGCTCAAAGCCGAGCCCGAAGCCGGCGTGACGGCAGGTGCCATAGCGCCGCAGGTCGAGATACCACCAGTAGTCGTCCAGATTCATGCCCAGCTCGCGCATCCGCGCCGTGAGCACGTCGTAGCGCTCCTCGCGCTGGGACCCGCCGATGATCTCCCCGATGCCGGGGACGAGGCAGTCCGCCGCGGCGACGGTTTTTCCGTCGTCGTTCAGGCGCATGTAAAACGCCTTGATCTCCTTCGGATAGTCCGTCACGAACACCGGCCGGCCGAAGACCTCCTCGGTGAGATACCGCTCGTGCTCGGTCTGCAGGTCGATGCCCCAGTGCACGGGATAGTCAAATTTGTGCCCGCTCTGCTGCAGCTTCTCCACCGCCTCGGTGTAGGTGATGCGGCCGAATTCGCTGTCTGCGACGTTGTGCAGCCGATCCAGAAGTCCCTTATCCACAAAGGAGTTGAAAAACTCCATCTCGTTCGGGCATTTTTCGAGCACCGTGCGGATGACGTACTTCACCATGCTCTCCATGCACTCCAGATCGTCGTCGAGATCGGCGAACGCCATCTCCGGCTCGATCATCCAGAACTCGGCGGCATGGCGCTGGGTGTTGGAGTTTTCCGCGCGGAACGTGGGACCGAAGGTATACACGTCGCCGAACGCGAGCGCGAAATTCTCGGCGTTGAGCTGGCCGGACACGGTCAGATTCGTGCTCTTGCCGAAGAAATCCTGCGAGAAATCGACCTTGCCGTCGGCTGTGCGCGGGAGATTTTCGAGATCAAGCGTCGTCACGCGGAACATCTCGCCCGCGCCCTCGGCGTCGGAGCCGGTGATGATCGGCGTGTTGATATAGAGAAAGCCGCGGTTCTGGAAAAATTCATGCACGGCCTGCGCCGCCACGCTGCGCACGCGAAACGTGGCGTTAAACAGATTCGTGCGCGGGCGCAGATGCTGAATCGTGCGCAGAAACTCCACGCCGTGGCGCTTTTTCTGCAGCGGATAGTCCGGCGCGGACGCGCCCTCGATCTCGATGGCGTCGGCCTTGAGCTCGAACGGCTGGCGGGCCTCCGGCGTGAGGGCGATGACGCCGCGCACGATCAGCGCCGCGCCGACGTTCTGCCGCGCGACCTCGTCGTAGTTGGCGAGCTTATCGCGCTCCATCACGACCTGCAGGCTTTTGACGGTGCTGCCGTCGTTGAGCTCGATGAAGCCGAAATTTTTCATGTCGCGCGTCGTGCGCGCCCAGCCGCAGACCGTCACGGCCCGGCCGTCGAACGAATCCGGATCGGCAAAAATGCCGGCAATGCGTTGTCTTTGCATATGCTTCTCCCCCTGCTAAGCAATGATATGGATCGCCGCGTGGTTGTTGCGCAGCGTGATCTCCCGCACTTCCCCGCCGGCCTCGCCGTCGCGCGTCCACGCCACGGGCTTGTCGAACGTAAAGCGCAGCTTTTTCGACTGGAGCAGCGTGACGCTTTCGCTGTCATAATTCTGTGACAAAATGTCCGAGACGATGCGGTTGAATTCCAGAATGTTCTGTGGGTTTCGGATGAGCAGCGTCTCGAACACGCCGTCCGAGAGACTGACGAGATCCTTGCGCAGCTTCACCATGCCCGCGACGGACGTGGAGTTGGACACGCCGCCGTACAGGAAATTGCCCTCCACGACGCCGCCGTCATATTCCACGCGCGCGTTGTACGGCTCCAGTCGCGGCAGCCGGCCGGCGGCCTCCAGCAGATAGGCCAGGTGCCCCAGCGCCTGCTTTTCGGTCTGCGGCGTCTCATAGCTCACCTCGGTGAACGCCCCAAAGGCCGCGACGTAGGTGAAGTGCGCCGCGTCGCCGAAGCTGCCGACGTCGAACGGCGTGGGCGTGCCGGTCACGATGCGCCGCGCGGCCTCGGTCGCGAGCTTTGGCAGGCCGAGCGTCGCGGCCACGTCGTTGGTCGTGCCCATGGGGATATAGCCCAGCGCCGGCGGGTTTTCCACCTGCATCAGCCCGGAGACGACCTCGCTGAGCGTGCCGTCGCCGCCGATGCAGGCCACGGTGTCATATTCCCCGGCGTGCTGCGCGGCGAGCGTTGTCGCCTCGCCGCGGCGCTCTGTGAAATAAACAGTCGTGCGATAGTCGCCCGCATCAAGCGTATGCATCACCTCGCCGAAGCCGAGCTTGTAGCCGCTGCGCCCGGCCATGGGGTTGATGATGAGCATCAGTTTCTTTTTCATAAAGGGAGCCTCCTGTGTGGGTCAGGGAACAAAAAAGGGCATGGCGGTTTCAGCCATGCCCTTGCGTTTCCGTTATCAGCCAAGCTCGTTCATCTTATGCGCCATTGCGGATTTCCGGTGCGCGGCCTTGTTCTTGTGAATCAGACCCTTCGATGCTGCGCGGTCAACAGCCTTGACAGCAACTTTATAGGTACTGACGGCTGCGTCACGGTTGCCCTCGGCAACAGCCGCATCAAACTTTTTCAGATTCGTCTTCAGGGCCGACTTTTCAGCCTTGTTCTTTGCGTTCTGGCGCTTGGACTTCGCGTCGTTCTTTATCACGGACTTGATGTTCGGCATTTCTAAATCGCCACCTCCTCCTATAAAATTCAGTCAAAGTATGACCGAGCAGTAGTCTGCATTTGTTGATAATACCATCGAACCGCTGAAAATGCAAGCATTTTTTTCAGGTTTTAAAATATTTGTATAGGATTGTGCCAGCGGCGCAAACTGAACACAACATCTCGTGTCTGATCGGCGCCCGTTTCCAGGGACCGCCGCGGCGATGGCCGCGGCGAGACGCCGCGCTTCCCATTCGGGGGAGCCGCCGGCGGCGCGGACCGAGGGCGTTTTCATCTCAAGTCAGGAGGCGAATCTGGATGCAGCCGTTTCCCCGCACGGACCTTGCCGCCGAGGCGCAGGCGCTCCGGCAGCGCAGCGCCGGGGACGCGGCCGCGCTGCCCGGCGTGCAGGCCGAGGAGACACAGCGCGGCGGCTTCTCCGTCACGACCGTACACATTTTAAATGATATGGGCGCTCAAGAATTATGTAAACCAATTGGTGATTACAGCACCGTCACGCTGGAGCCATTGCTGCGCCGCGAGGACGAGGCGTTTGAACAGGCGGCGACGCTGCTGGCGGAGCTCCTGCGCGAGCAGCTCCCGCTGTCGCCGGACGCGGCGGTGTTCGTGGTGGGCCTGGGCAACCGCGCGATCACGCCGGACGCCATCGGTCCCCTGACCGTGGAGCACGTGCTGGCGACGCGGCACCTGCGCCAGCAGCTGCCGGAGACCTTCGGCGCGTTTCGCCCGGTCGCGGCGCTGGCGCCGGGCGTCCTGGGCACGACTGGCATCGAGGCGGCCGCGCTGGTGCAGGCGCTGGCACGTGACCTGCAGGCCGATGCGATCATCGCCGTGGACGCGCTCGCCTGCGCGGAGGCGGACCGGCTCTGCCGCACGATCCAGATCACGAATACGGGCATCACGCCCGGCTCCGGCGTCGGGAACGACCGGTCCGCCCTGAATCGGGACACGCTGGGCATCCCCGTCGCGGCGCTCGGCGTGCCGACCGTGATCGACGCGGGCGCGCTGTCCGAGAATGCGCGGATGGAGGGGCTTTTCATCACGCCGCGCACGATCGACGCCGTCGTGCGGGACTTCTCCAAGCTGGCGGGCTACGCCATCGACCTGGCGCTCCACCCGGACCTGACCGTGGCGGACCTGGACATGTTCCTCTCGTAAAGATCCCATGTTTCACGTGAAACATCGTCGCGCCAAGCTCTGTATCGCTCGCTTCCCCGGCGGGCGGGAAAGCTCGTTCACGCCGCTGCCGCTCCTCTCCAAACCAAATCCACTTCGTTGGGATTTGGTTTGGGCGGGCGGGGGAACATTGTGTCGCGCTTCGCGCGACGTTTCACGTGAAACATTCTGCCGTGGCTATTGCAAAACCGTTTCCACCCTGCTATAATAGCGGCAAATCCAGAACAGGAGAAGGAAAATGGCCAAGACGATTGCCATTGCCAATCAAAAGGGCGGCGTCGGGAAGACGACCACCTGCGTCAACCTCACCTGCGCCATGCGCAAGCGCGGCCGGCGCGTTCTGCTGGTGGACTGCGACCCGCAGGGAAACAGCACCTCCGGCATGGGTGTGGACAAGCAGACCAGCCCCAACTGCTATGATATGATGATGAACGGCGCTCCCGCTGCGGCGTGCATTTGCCATACGAAGTGGGGCGACGTGCTGCCCGCCAACATGGACCTCTCCGGCTGCACAGTGGAGCTGGTGCACGCGACGGAGCGCGAATTTGTCATGAAACGGGCGCTTGAAGCGGTGCAGGGGGACTATGACTACATATTCGTGGACTGTCCGCCGTCGCTGGAGCTGCTCACGATCAACGCGCTCGTCGCCGCGCAGAGCGTGCTCATCCCCGTGCAGTGCGAATACTACGCGCTGGAGGGGATCGCCGATTTGATGCGCACGATCAAGAAATGCAACCAGGGCCTGAACCCGGAGCTGACGGTGCAGGGCATCGTCATGACGATGTACGACGGCCGGACGAAGCTTTCCGATCAGGTCGTGGCGGAGGTGCGCCGCTTTTTCGGCAAAAAGGTCTATAAAACGATGATTCCGCGCAACGTGCGGCTCTCCGAGGCGCCAAGCCACCGCAAGCCCGCGATTGCGTACGACAAGGAATCCAAGGGCTCGCGCGCGTATCTGCGCCTGGCGGCGGAGCTCATCAAGCGGGAGGAAAAAGCGGAAAAGGCGGCAAAGGAAGCCGCGGCAGCGGAGGGGAAGCATGGGTAAAGAAAAGAAAAAGGGCCTGGGCGTCGGCCTGGACGCGCTGTTTGGCGAGGAGCTGAACGCTCCCGGCCGCGCGGCGATGGCCGTCACGGAGCTGCCCGTCGCAAAAATCGAGCCACGCGCGGATCAGCCGCGCAAAACCTTTGACGAGCTGGCACTGGAGGAATTGGCCGAGTCCATCCGCGCGCACGGCCTGATCCAGCCGATCACCGTCCGGCCGCAGGAATCCGGCTATTATCAGATCGTTGCGGGCGAACGGCGCTGGCGCGCCGCGCGCAAGGCGGGCCTGGAGACCGTCCCGGTCCATGTCGTCACGGCCGACGAGCAGGCCGCCATGGAGATGGCGCTCGTTGAAAATCTCCAGAGAGAGGACCTAAACCCCATTGAGGAGGCGCTGGGCTACCAGACGCTGCAGGACGAATACGGCATGACGCAGGAGGCCGTCGCGCAGACGGTTGGAAAATCGCGCCCCGCCGTGACGAACGCGATGCGCCTGCTGGCGCTATCCGAGCCGGTGCGCAGGCTTGTGGAGGAGGGCACACTGTCCGCCGGACACGCGCGCGCGCTGCTGCCGCTGGAGGACCCGGACATGCAGCTGAAGGCAGCGCAAACCGTGCTGGAAAAGGGCTATTCCGTCCGGCGGACGGAGGCGCTCGCCGCGGCGCTGCTCAAGGCGCAGGAGCCGCCCCCGGAGGCCGCGCCGCTGGAAAAGCCGGTGGACTATCTCGGCGAGTGCGCCCGCCATCTGGAGCAGGTGCTCGGCCGCCGCGTGCGCATGACGCAGGGGCGGCGCGTTGGCCGCATCGAGCTGGAATACTACGGGCCGGACGACCGCGAGGCGCTGCTCGACGCGCTGGAGTCCCTGGCGCAGCACATGGGAAAGCATTGACTTTTCAGGATTTTTTGAGGAGATAACAGAGCCATGATCGACATTCGACTGATCCGCGAAAATCCCGAGCTGGTGCGGGAAAACATTCGGAAAAAATTTCAAGAGGAGAAGCTGCCACTGGTTGACGAGGTGTTGGAGCTGGACAAGGCCAACCGCGCCGCCATCAACGAGGCGTCGAATCTGCGCGCGCAGCGCAACGCACTGTCAAAGGAGATCGGCAAGCTGATGGGGCAGGCGAAAAAGGACCCGTCCAAGCTGGCCGAGGCCGAGGCGGTCAAGGCGCAGGTCACCGCGCAGGCGGAGCGCCTGGCCGCGCTGGAGCAGCAGGAGGCGGCGCTGAACGAAAAGATACGCGACATCATGCTGCGAATACCACAGATCATCGACGAATCCGTGCCCATCGGCCCGGATGACAGCCACAATGTGGAGGTGCAGCGCTTCGGCGAGGCGGCCGTTCCGGACTTTCCGATCCCGTATCACACGGAGATCATGGAGTCGTTTGACGGCATCGACCTTGACGCGGCACGCCGCGTTTCGGGCAACGGATTTTACTATCTGATGGGGGATATCGCCCGCCTACACGAGGCGGTGCTCGCCTACGCGCGTGACTTTATGATCGGCAAGGGCTTCACCTATGTCATCCCGCCGTTTCTGATCCACGGCGCGGTGGTCGAGGGCGTCATGTCCTTCCCGGAGATGGACGCCATGATGTACAAGATCGAGGACGAGGACCTCTATCTGATCGGCACGTCGGAGCACTCCATGATCGGCCGCTACATCGACCAGATCCTTCCGGAGAGCCAGCTTCCCCAAACGCTCACGTCCTATTCGCCCTGCTTCCGCAAGGAAAAGGGCGCGCACGGCATCGAGGAGCGCGGCATCTACCGCATTCACCAGTTTGAAAAGCAGGAGATGGTCGTGGTCTGCAGGCCGGAGGAGAGCATGGATTGGTATGAAAAGCTGTGGCGCTACTCCGTGGAGCTGTTCCGCAGCCTCGATATCCCCGTGCGCCAGCTGGAGTGCTGCTCCGGCGACCTGGCGGATCTCAAGGTCAAATCCTGCGACATTGAGGCGTGGAGCCCCCGGCAGCAGAAGTATTTCGAGGTCTGCTCCTGCTCCAATCTCGGCGACGCGCAGGCGCGCCGTCTGCGCATCCGCGTCAAAGGCGAGGACGGCAAAAACTATCTCGCGCACACGCTCAACAATACCTGCGTGGCGCCGCCGCGGATGCTCATCGCCTTCCTCGAAAACAACCTGGAGGCGGACGGCCGCGTTCGCATCCCGGAGGTCCTGCGGCCCTACATGGGCGGCAAGGACGCACTGATCCCCAAGCGCAGCAATTAAAATTTAAATAAAAGGGAGTTCGAAGCAATGAAAAAATTCATGAAAGAGTTCAAAGAATTTGCCCTGCGCGGCAACGTCATGGACCTGGCGATCGGCGTAATCATCGGTGGCGCGTTCGGCGCGCTGGTGACGTCGCTCATCGACAACCTCATCAGCCCCATCATCGGCTGCTTCAGCGCCGGCGGCTTTGCCGGCCTGTCCGTCACGATCGGGAAGGCAACGCTGACCTATGGCCAGTTTATCATGGATGTCATCAACTTCATCGTTCTGGCGTTCGTCGTGTTCCTGCTGGTGAAGGGCATCAACAAGCTGAACAGCCGCCGCAAGAAGGAAGAGCCCGCGCCGGAGGAGCCCGCCGGCCCGACGACGGAGGAGCTGCTGTCCGACATTCTTGCCGAGCTGAAGGAAAAGAAATAACAAAAAAATACATTTTTTTAGACTTGACAACGCGAGGCTTACATGATATACTATGTAAGCCTCGTGAGGTAAACAGCATATCGCGGAGTGGAGCAGTTCGGTAGCTCGTCGGGCTCATAACCCGGAGGTCGCAGGTTCAAATCCTGTCTCCGCAACCA
>CACWHX010000042.1 GCA_902760845.1 Oscillospiraceae bacterium | reverse complement strand
ATTTGAGCAGCAAACATACGATCAAATGTTCCCGACCATTACTTCTTGGTATGAGAAAATAGCTAACAGTAATGAGTTTTCTTATATTGAAGCTTTTAATAATAGGACTAAGCATATATGCGACGTTTATTTAAAGCTATCAATGGCAATCATGGGTGGCGAAAATGAGTCAACAATTAACCCATTTCTAAAAAAAGGAATGCAGCATCAACGGCAGACAGTTTCGGAATATCTCACATCGATTTACGATTTCGCATCGAACGCATATTCTGAGCTATTATCTGAGTTAAAAGTGGAAATACCAAAAAAGCAGCTTGTTGAAAACAGATTTCATAAGGTTAAAGTTTATCAGCAAAAATTTAAATCCGATACGGAGAACGGCTATTCAATAGTCTATATTGATGCAACTACAGATATAGCAAATATGCCAGATGAGATTGAGGTTTTACTGGTATGTGAAATAGATGGTGAAATCACAGCAAAGAATTGCCCAATAAATACTATCTATATTAAGGATCCTCAAACGGATCATAATTATATAGGGAGGTATATAACAACAGATATTTGCGGAGATGATACATTGCTAAAATATAGAAAGTATCAAAAATATCCGTATATCGAGGGAGCTCTCCCCTTGTGTTTTCAAGCAATGTCTGAAGCAGAGAATAAAGGCGTTTTTTATCATGCAAATCCCTTCATGGATATTACGACTATAAGCGATGACGAAGATTTCTTAAAGCGTGTCCAACTGCCATTTTGATACCAATACGAGAGTTCGAATCCATCTATCAAAAACACAAATCCATCTTTTTCGTACCCCACAGACACGTCAAAGCAAGGCAGTGAGGTCATGTGTCGCCGCAGGCGACGCCACATCGACCGCCTGCCTTGCTTTTTTCTTTTCTGACCCGAGCCCGCTTTGCCTGGGTCGGGTTTGGAGTT
The DNA here is from genome assembly GCA_902760845.1 of Oscillospiraceae bacterium. Classification (GTDB taxonomy): domain Bacteria; phylum Bacillota; class Clostridia; order Oscillospirales; family Oscillospiraceae; genus CAG-103. The sequence goes on along the minus strand of CACWHX010000042.1, from coordinate 12,924 downwards.
GTGTGGGGGCGGGGCCATCCGCCGATACCGCGAAGTACGTTTTTACCGCCGCTGACCGCGCTATGCGCGGGGAAGTGCGCGCGCGGGTGGTTCTTTTGAAAGGGGCCTTGACAAGCAGGACGGCGCATGATATATTTTCTAAAAGTGTATGTACACTGTAAAGGAGGCGCGGTATGGCGAGGGGATTTATCAGTGATTGCTACAACACGAACTCCCGCAGGATCGCGGGAATCCTGACGAGTCTGTACGATGAGAAGCTCGCGCCCAGCGGACTCAACACGGCGCGGTTTTGTCTGCTGCGCAATCTGGAGCGCATCGAGAGCGGGAATCTGACCGAGTGGGCCGAGGCGACCGGCATCGAGCGCACCACGATGGTCCGCAACGCGAAGGGGCTCGCGGCGGATGGCTTCATCACGGAGACCGACGGCAGGGGACGGGTTTACACGCTCTCGGAAAAAGGGCGCGCGGCTCTTGCGCAGGCGGTGCCGCTTTGGGAGGCGGCGCAGGAGCAGGTCTGCGCGCTGCTTGGAGAAGAGGACGCGGAGGCGCTGCTGCGCATCGGCAAAAAGATTCAGAGCATCTGACGGCGACGCCGGAAGCTGGAAAACGGGAGCGGCTTTTGCCGCTCCCGTTTTGTGTCTGTTGACAGCTTACAGCTGCTTCTGGTCGTATGCCTCCAAAAAGGTGTGCGTGGCGCCGCCGGATTTGTAGGCGGGGAAGGTGTCCAGCGCGACGTCGTGGATGCTGCGGAAAATGCGCTCGTCAATGTCGGGATGCTCGCGCTTCAGCCGCCGGAGGAGGAGCTTGATCTCCTGCCGCTTGGAGCTGCTGCTTCCATTGTCGCGGACGGTGCAGTTTTCCGTGAAGCGGCAGGCGCACTGGATAAATTCCAGGTCGTTGTGCTGCCGCCAGGCAATGATGTCCTCCTCGTGAACGCGGTACAGGGGGCGGATCAGCTCCATGCCGGCGAAATTCTTGCTGTGCAGCTTCGGCATCATGCCCTGCAGCTGCGCGCCGTAGAACATGCTCATGACGGTCGTCTCGATCACGTCGTTGAGGTGGTGGCCGAGCGCGATTTTGTTGCAGCCGAGCGCCTGCGCCCTGCTGTAAAGATAGCCGCGCCGCATCCGCGCGCAGAGATAGCAGGGGCTCTTTTCGCTGCTGTTGGCAATTTCGAACACGTCTGTTTCAAACACGGTGATGGGGACGTTCAGCAGCGCGGCGTTGTGCTCGATCTTCTGCCGGTTGACCGCGTTGTAGCCCGGGTCCATCACGAGATAGACGGCGTCAAACGGGATCTCCGCCCGCCGGCGCAGCTCCTGCATGAGCTTTGCCAGGAGCATGGAGTCCTTGCCGCCGGAGATGCAGACGGCGATGCGGTCGCCGGGGCGGACCAGCGCATAGTCCCTGACCGCGCGGCAAAACGGCTCCCAGAGCGTGTCGCGAAACGTGGTGCGGATGCTCTCTTCGACCTGCTCGTAAAATTTCATGCGGTCAGCCCCTTATGGATGGAATCGAACATTGACTTTCTATTATAGTGCGCATGGCGGCCGCTGTCAACGCGCAGGAAAAAATGGGGGGCGCCGCCCCGCGGCTCTTGCGAGCCGGTTTCGGACGACGCCCGTTTGCTGGGAAAAAGGGAGAAAAGGAAAGGAAAATCAGATAAGCTTCTTCTCTTTCAGCTCTGCGATTTTGGCTTCATCATAGCCGAGAATGGTTTTCAGGATATCCTCGGTATCCTGCCCCATGGAGGGAGCGCCGCGCCAGATCTTGCCCGGCGTCTCGCTCATCTTGGGCGCGATGCCGAACGCCTCAATCTCGGAGCCGGTGGTCTGATCCTCATACTTCACCCAGTCGCCGCGGGAGCGGAAGTGCTCGTTCTCATAGGCGGACTTGGCGGTGTTGACCGTGGCGCACGGGACGCGGGCGGCTTCCATGATGCTCTCGATTTCCTGCGCATCGTGGGAGGCGCACCACGCGATGACGGCCGCGTTCAGCTCCTGGCCCTTCTCCGAGGCGACCGCCGCCGGCCCGGAGGAGCAATCCTTATAGGTGAAGTACTCGACGTCCAGCCCCATGGCGGGGATGCAACGATTGTAAACGCCGGGGCCAAAGGCGCCCACAGCGACGAGGAAGCCGTCCTTGGACTTGAAGAGGTTATAGGGCTGGAAGGCGGGGTTGAAGTTGCCGGAGCGCTCGCTCACCTTGCCGGTCATGGTGTAGGTGGTATAGGTGCCGCACATATACTGCGCCATGGCCTCAAACTGCGCCACGTCCACGACCTGGCCCTTGCCGGTCTTCTGCGCGTAGGTATAGCCGGCCAGCGCGGCGAACAAAACGGCGAACGCGGAGACGTAGTCGTTGGTGTAGGGCTTGGCAATGGCGGGGTCGCGGTCCGCGTCGCCCTGCAGATACAGCCACCCGGAGAAGGCCTGGCCGATCATGTCGTACGAGGCGCGGTTGCACACGTTCGGCAGGCCGCCGAACTCCTTGTGGCCCATGCCGGAAACGTGCACGATGACCAGCTTGGGGTTGACCTTCAGCAGATCCTCGTCATAGATGCCCAGCTTATCCAGCCACACCATGTTCTCCATGAAGATATCGGCTTCCCGGATCAGGCCGTAGAAAATCTCCTTGACCTCCTCGTGCTTCAGGTTCAGCTCCAGGCCCATCGCCAGCTTGTTGCGGGCGTTCTGCGCCCACGCGGTCGAGACCTTCGTGCCGTTGACCTCGGCAAACGGGGCCAGCATGCGCAGCGTGTCGCCGACGCCGGGGCGCTCGATCTGGATGACCTCAGCGCCGAAGTCGGCCAGCATGGTGGCGGCGAAGGGCATCGCGACCAGAGAGCCGGAGCAGACAACGCGCATCCCGGCAAAGGGGCCGAACTCGGGAATGATGAATTTACGATCGCTCATGAAAAAACTCCTTTCAAATTCTGATAGCTGTCGAAAAAAATGTATCGTATTGTTCAGGCTTTTCGCCGTTTGATCTCCTCCACCAGCGCGGGGATGACCGACCGGTAATCGGCGACGGCGCCATAGTGCGAGATGTCAAAAATGGGAGCGCCCTTGGTGTGGTTGACGGAGATGATGCAATCGGCGTTCTGCATGCCGACCTGATACTGCACAGAGCCGGAAATGGCGATGTTGAAAATATACCGGGGCTTCACCGTCGCGCCGCTCTGGCCAATCTGCTTGTCGTGATTCAGCCAGCCGTTGTCCACCAGCGGACGGGAGGCGGCCAGCTTGCCGTCCAGCAGGGAGGCGAGCTCCCGGAGCGTTTCCAGATCCGTCTCCTCCTTGATGCCGCGCCCGCCGGCCACAATGACCTGCGCGCCCTCGATGGCGTCGCCCGTGTCCTGCTTGGGGGCGGTTTCCAGCACCTCGTAGTCTGCGTCCGGCTCGACCGAGACCGTCTCGGCGACGATCTCGCCGGATGCGCCCGCGCGGGGCTGGATGGGCTCAAACATCATGGGGCGCACCGTTGCCATCTGCGGCCGGGCCTCCAGAATGACGATGTGGGCCAGAATGCTGCCGCCGTAGGCGGGGGTGGTCTGGTAAAACACGTCGTCCTGGTCGAAGCCGAGATCAATGGCGTCGGCCGTCAGGCCGGTTTTCAGCGAAACCATCAGCCGCGGGGCCAGATCACGGCCCAGTGAGGTGGCGCCGTACAGGATGATAGAGGGCTTGTGCTTTTCGGCCAGCTGGGTCATCGCCGCCTCGTAGGGGCGGGCGCTGTAGCTTGCCAGAGCGTCGTGCTCGGCCAGGATCACCTTGTCCGCGCCATAGGCGAACAGCGTCTCGGCGAGCGGGCGCACGTCCTTGCCCAGCAGCACGGCGCTGATGTCCTCGCCGGTGTGCGCCTTCAGCTCCTGCGCCTTGGCCAGAATCTCCAGCACGGTGTCGTTGAGTTTGCCGTTTTGCTGCTCGGCAAACACCCATATTCCTCTGTAATCTTCTTTTGCCATGGATGTCGCCTCCTTAAATCAGATGCTCGTCATGCAGCATGTCTGCAATCTGAGCGGCAATCTCTTCGGCGGAGCCGGAGAAATACTTTGTGTCCGCGTTGCGCTTCGGCGGCTCCAGCAGCTCCTTCGTGGACGAGGGGGAGCCGGGGATGCCGGTGCGGCTCGTGTCTGCGCCCAGATCCTCCGCGTTCCAGACATACCGGGGCTTTTTCAGCGCCTTCATGATGTTGATGGGCTTCGGATACCGGGGCGTGTTGATCTCCTGCGTCACGGCCACGGCGGCGGGCAGGCGGGCGCGCACCTTCTGGCTGCTGGCTTCCAGCACCCGGTCGCAGATCACATAGCCGTCCTGCACGTCGATGGAGGATGCCAGCGTGATCTGCGGAATGCCCAGAAAAGCGGCCGTGGCGGGGCCGGTCTGCGCGGTGTCGCCGTCGATGGCGTGGCGGCCGAAGAGCAGCAGGTCATAGTCGCCGATCTTTCTGGCGGCGAGGGACAGCGTATAGGCGGTCGCCAGCGTGTCCGCGCCGCCGAAGGCGCGGTCGGAGAGCAGATAGGCCTCGTCGCAGCCCAGCGCCAGCGCCTTTTTCAGCGCGTCCTCCGCCTGGGGCGGCCCCATGCTGACAGCGTGGACGGTGGCGCCGTATTTCTCCTTCAGCTGCACCGCCGCCTCGACCGCGTTGGCGTCCAGGGGATTGAGTTTGCTGGCCACGCCCTCGCGCATGATGTTGCCCGTTTTCGGGTCCAGCTTCACGTCGTCCGTATCCGGGACCTGTTTGATGAATACCAAGATTTTCATCGGAGCATAGATCTCCTTTTCTAAAGATTTTACCGTGAAAATGCGGCAAACTTCCATGCGCTGCGGCGCGCCGGCATGGGGGAATCCGCCGGGCGCATGAGATTGCTTATCTGCCGATCACAGCGCCGCTGATGACCATGCGCAGAATCTCGCTGGTGCCCTCGCCGATCTCCAGAAGCTTGGCGTCGCGGTAGAAGCGCTCCACGTCGAACTCGCGGCTGTAGCCGTTTCCGCCGTGGATCTGGATGCAGTCGTCGGTCACCTCGCACGCCCAGCGCGAGGACAGCAGCTTCAACTCGGCGGCCTCCACGGAAATGCGCTGGCCCTCGTCCTTCATCTGGCAGGTATCCCAGATCATCAGATCGGTGGCGCGGATCTTGGCCGCCATGTCGGCAAACTTGAAGCCCACGGCCTGGTTTTTGTAGATGGGCTTGCCGAAGGTCGTGCGCTCCTTGGCGTACTTGACGGCCTTTTCCATCGCGTGCTGCATGAGACCGGAGGCAATGGCGCCGATGGAGATGCGCGCGCCGTCCAGAGCCTGCATGGCGATCATGAAGCCGCGGCCCTCGGGACCCACGCGGTCCTCAGCCGGGATCTTGATGTTGTCAAAGCTGAGCTCGCAGGTGCCGGTGCCGCGCATGCCCATCTTCTTTTCAAACTTGCCGACCGTGAGCCCCTCCGCTTCCTTCGGGACGACGAAGACGGAGATGCCCTTGTTGCCGGCCTCCGGGTCGGTTTTTGCCATAATCAAATAGTAATCGGCAACACCGGAGTTCGTGATCCAGGCCTTGCCGCCGTTGAGGATATAGCTGCCGTCGGCCTGCTTCTCGGCCACGGACTTGATCGCGCCGGCGTCGGAGCCCGCGTTGGACTCGGTCAGGCCGAAGGCGAAGATTTTGCCCTCCGCCACCTGCGGCAGGTATTTGGCCTTCTGCTCCTCCGTGCCGTGGTGGAGGATCATGTCCGCCGCAAGCCAGTGCGCGTCCAGAAACAGCGCTACGGAGGCGCTGCCCTTCGCGATTTCGTTGATGACGATTTCGCTGGTCACGGTGTCCCCGTCGCCGCCGCCGTACTGCTCCGGCAGATGGATGGCGATGAGTCCCGCCTCGACCAGCTTCGGGATCAGCGTCCGGTCAAATCCGTTCTCGTCCATGTCGCGATCGCGAGGCTCGATCTCGTTGGTGGTGAATTCCCGGACCATGTCGCGGATCATGAGCTGTTCTTCGGTGAATTTGAACATTTTTTCGACCTCCATGTTTGCAATATCGTAGTACAGAAGAAAAATGTCTTGCTTTTTGTAGAATATCTGTTATAATACAGACATCCAGAGGTGTAGTGCGGCAGATAATTTCCCTTCCGACTCGTAGTTAAATTATAAACAATAGAAGTACAGAAGTCAACAGAAAAACCGGACCGCGTGAATTTTTGTTGTAACCGTCAAACGAAATGATCCAAAAACGCTTCGAGCGCGAATTTTTATAATACACATCCTTGAATTTTCCGTATTTGGACTGTTAATTTTTTATTTCTGTACTATTTTGGGGAGGTGTTCACAATTTCCATCAAGAGCGATATGGTGCTTTCTCATATTGAAAGCCTCCCGGAAAACACCAGAATTTCGGTCCGGGAGCTGGCGGCGCAGCTGCAGGTCAGCGAGGGCACGGCGTACAAAGCGGTGAAGGAGGCCGAGCAGCGGGGTCTGGTGCGGATCAAGCCCAAGGCGGGAACCGTTCGCGTCAAGGCGGAGCAGCCCGCCTTCGAAAACGCCGTCAGCGCGGCGGAGCTCGTCCGGCTGATGGGGCTGTCTGTCGCGTCGGGGAAGGAAAAGCTCGCGCGGCAGATTCGAAAGCTTGTGATCTGCGACGGCAGCGAGCAGAGCCTGCTGCATCAGCTGGCCGGCGCGGAGGCCGCGGCCTGTCTCTGCCTCTGCGGCGACCGGCCGGCGCTGCAGGCGGCGGTGCTGGAGCACGGGGCCAATCTGCTGCTCACCGGCGGCGCGAAGCCCAGCTGGACCCAGATGAACCTGGCGGAGCGCCGGGAGCTGCTGATTCTCACCTCGCCGCAAAGCGCCTACTCGCTGGTGCGGCTGTTTGACACGGAGCTGGCAAAGCGGGGCGATTTTTCCGGGAGCGGGCAGGTTTCCGCCTGGATGCAGACGCCGGACTATCTATATTATAATGATATCATGGCCGATTGGCAGCGGCTGTACTCCGAGAGCAGCATGATTAAGCAGTACCCGCTGGTGGGGGACGATCTGGAGCTTTACGGCGGGCTGGACCTGTGGAAGGCCGCCGCCGCGGTCCCCTCGCAGAAGCTGCGCTCGCTGATGGCGGACCAGCAGAACTTTGCCGCGGTCTCCGCGGACGATGCGCTCAAAGAGGTGGCAAAGCGGTTTATCGTGAGCGGCGAGTCGCTTGCCGCGGTGCTGGACGGCAGGCGCATGGTGGGGATCATCACCGCGAACGATCTGCTTCGATATTATATGTACACGGAGCCGAACACGTATGAATACGCGGCCGACTCGTTTCTCACCAGAGACAACAGCGTATCCGACCAGAACACGGTTGTCTACCGCGTCCGCATCCCGGAGCTGGAGCTGAAAAACATCGAGCATATCGAGATGGACCTGATCCTCTCCGCCGCCGGGAGCCACCTGCGCCAGGCGGGCTGCGGCACGTACACGCTCAAAAGCGGCACCTTCTTTGCGCCGAAGCACATCGTCCGGTCCGAGGGGCTGATGCTGGTGAGCCGGCTGCAGAGAAGCGGGCGCGACACGTGCGTAATCGAGACGGAGATCAATGACGATTCGTTTTCCTATGCCAAGGCGGTGCTGATCGCCTCGGCTATGGGGGACAATGAGGAGGACTGAGGCATGTTTCAATTGGATGCACAGCAGAGGGAGCTTCGCCGGGAGGTTCGGGAATTTGTGGATCGCGAGATCCTGCCCCGGTCTGCCGCATATGAGCAGAGCGCGGTTTTTCCCAAGGCGCTCTTTTCCAGACTTGGCGAGCTGGGATATCTGGACCTGAGCTTTTATCATCAGCGCCCCGGCGCCGGCCACGGCGGCATTGAGAGCATGATCGTTATGGAGGAAATCGCGCGAGGCCTGCCGTCCATGACGCTGAGCATGAGCCCGCACGTGCAGTGCATGAACCTGATCGGCTGCTGCGGCGCACAAAGCCTGAAGGATCGCGTGATAGCGCCCGCCATTCGGGGGGAGCTGCTTCTGGCGTTCGCGATTTCGGAGGCGGCCGGCGGCTCCGACGCGCTCGGCATCGACACCATGGCCGTCTTTGACGGGGACGCCTGGGTCCTCAACGGGGAGAAGTGCTGGATCACCAACGGCAGCGCCGCCGACGGGTATCTCGTCGCCGCGAAGAGCGCGCGCTCCGGACGCTACCGGGACGTCAGCCTGTTTTACGTTGCCGCCGACACGCCCGGTCTGGACGACAGCCTGCGCGTGTCGCTGATCGGAATGAACAACTCTCCCACGGGGACCATCCGGATGGAAAACTGCCGGGTCCCGCCGGACTGCCTGGTGGGGCGCGAAAACGACGCCTATGAGCTGGTGAAGGTCCTGCTGGACGAGGGCCGTCTGGATATGGCGGCGCTGGCTGTCGGCATCGCGCAGGGCGCGATGGAGTGCACGATCCGCCACACCAGCAAAAGCGGACGGTACGGGCGGAGTCTGGCGTCCTATCAGGGCGTGTCCTTTCAGGTGGCCCGCATGTATGAGAAAATTTTTGTGGCCCGAAACTCGCTCTACACCGTCGCGGATATGCTCCAGAACCAGCAGCGCGCCGGCATGGAGGCCGCGGCGCTGAAGCTGTATGCGTCTGAGATGTGTCTGGAGGTCTGCCGCGCGGCGGTGCAGCTCCACGGCGCCCACGGACTGAGCCAGTACAGCGATGTGGACCGATATTTCCGGGACGCGCAGATGCTGACCATCGGCGAGGGCAGCAGCGAAATCTGCCAGATCGTGATCTCCAGCAAGCTCTATCACGCCGAGCAGCGGGGCGACGGACCCTGTTATTGAATCCCGCAAAATCCAATAAAATCCCATGCGCCATCGGGGGCTCCGGCACGAAGCCCTCCCGGCGCATGGGATTTTTGGTGTGACGCCCGCAGGTGGGGCGTGTTTTAATTTCCAGCTTTGCGGGGCGCGGCCGCGCGCGGAGGTCAGAACGTCAGCACGCGGCGCATCCGCATCAGCGTCAGCCGGTTTCGGATGGCGGCGGACATGTCCAGCACGTCGTCCCTCAGCGCGGGGTCGATATGCAGATCCTCCAGGCGGTATTTTGCGCCGAGCGCGGCGTAGCGCTCGCGCAGCGCGTCCGCCTGCGGGATCGTGTCCACGACGGCGCGAATCTCGTCCCAATGCGCGACGATTTGCCGCGGGTCGAACGCCGCGAGCACGTCGTTTTTGTTCTCCTCCAGGATCACGTCGGCAAGCGGGCCGAACTTTTCCCGCACCCATGCAGGATCGAGCGGCCGGAAGGGCCGGGCCTTCGGCGTGCGTGCTGCCATGCGGTGATATTCCTCGGCGGCGAGAATGGTGCCGACGCCGACGCACTCGCCGTGGATGCCGGCGGCCTGCTCAAACCGCGGCGGCTTCATCTCCACCAGGTGCGCCACAAGATGCTCGGCGCCGGAGGCCGCGCGGGAGTTGCTGAGCATCTGCATGGTGAGACCGCTGACCATCTGCGCGTAGGTCATGGCCTCCACGTCGGGGGCCTTCCCGGCGAGGAGTTCGTCCGCGCAGCGGAGCATCGTGTGCAGCGCGTCCTCGGCCATGCCGGCCACGCGGTCGCAGTAATATTCACCGGTGACGATCCTGGAAATGCGCCAGTCGGCGAGGGAGATATACTTTGCCAGAATGTCGCAGATGCCGCTGGCCATCAAAAACGCGGGCGCGCCCTCGAGAATGTCCAGGTCGCACAATACGAGCTCCGCCGCGTTCATGGGGATGGAGCACTTTTTCCCGTCGATGATGATGGAGCAGATATTCGCGGTGAAGCCATCCGCGCTCGCGACCGTGGGGACGCTCACGAAGGGGATGCCGAGCTGATAGGCGCTGTAGCGCGCAAAATCCGTGATCGTGCCGGAGCCGACGGAGACGAGATAGTCGGGGCTTTCCAGATCGCGCATCATGGCCTCGACGGCCTCCTTCGTGGTGCTCAGCCCCTTGGCCTCCAGCACGATCTGCTGGTCGGCGCGGGGGTGCTCCGCCGTCAGCCCATAGGTGTTCGTGTCGTAGATGACGGCGCGGCGGCCGACGAGCCCGATCTCCCGCAGGTAGGGCTCCATGTTGTTGAAGCAGCCGTGCTCGATCACGACCTGCTTCGTGGTGACGGTGTGCGTGCGGCCGCAGGCGCACGGCCCGTCAAACGGTCTACAATCCAGAATCATGCAGCAAACGTCCTTTCCGGTTTGACTCAGAGATTTCTCCATGATAAGATATTAGCAGATTTTTTCTGCAAAATCAATTCGCCGGCGGAAAACCGGCGCAACAATCGGAGCGGATAGAATGAAAATTTCCCTGGAAGCCGTATTGCTGGACAGCGCCGGCAGCGTGATTGCGCTGGTGCAGCCGCCGGCGGAGCGCGCGCTGCGCGCCGCCGCTGCGCGGGCGCTGCGGCGGGATATGCCGCAGATCGAGCGCGCGGCGTTTTTGACGGAGCCGCGGCAGGGCGAGGATGTGCGCGTCGAGCCGCCGGACGGCGCGTTCGACGCCGACGTGCTGCGCTGCGCGGGCTACGCGCAGGCGCTGTGGCGCGGCGAGACGGGGAAGTGCCTCGTGATGGCGGCGTGCGGCGGCCTGTCGGAGGCGCTGCCCGTAGTGGCGGACCCGGCGCAGGGGACCGCCTCGGCCGTCATGCCGCTGCCGGAGGATGCCCGGGCGCTCCCGTGGGCGTACCGCGCGGCCTTCGCGGGCGGCGTCTGGTATGTGATCGAAGACGGCGCGGACGAGGCGCTGCTGCGCCGCGCGGTACAGGCGGAGCCGGACGCGCCGCTGGTGGGCGCCGCGTTTTTTGACCGCGGCACCGGCGCGATTCGCCCGGTCGTTTTCTTACGCGCGTCGGGCGAATACCGGGAGCTGCGCAGCAGCGCCGCGGGCAGCGCGGCGGCGGCGATGATGCGCGCGTCCGAGCTGCGCGACGGCATCACCGAAATCGGCGTCGGACAGCGCGGCGGCAATCTGGAGGTCGGCGTGCGGACGGAAGGCGGGCGTGTGACGGGCCTTTCCGTCGGCGGACCGGTGAGGCAGCTCGAAACGGTAAGATTTTTTGTTGACGAAGAACCGGACGGGAGGGAAAATGTATGAAGTATTATGTGGTGGATTCCTTTACGGATCACGTGTTCGGCGGCGGGCCGGCGGCGGTGATGATCCTGCCGCGGTGGCTGCCGGACGAGACGATGCAGAACATCGCGATGGAAAACAATCTGGCCGACACGGCGTTTGCGGTGAAGGCCGGGGATGACTACGACCTGCGCTGGTTTATGCCGGAGGCGGAGATCAATCTGAACGGCCACGCGACGCTGGCCGCGGCGTATATCATTTTCCGCTTTTATGAGCCGGAGCGCGGCAGCGTCCGCTTCCGCACCAAAAGCGGGGACCTGATCGTGACGCGCGACGGGGACTGGCTGGAGCTGGAGCTGCCCGCCGTGCGCGTGGCGCCTTATCCGTTTTCCGACGCGATGCGCCGCGCCCTCGGCGTCGTGCCGAAGGAGACGTATTTCGGCCAGAACCTCCTCTTCGTGCTGGAGGACGAGGCGGCCGTGGCGGTGCTCAGGCCGGATTTTGAGCAGATGAAGGCCCTGCCGGAGGGGCAGGGCTGCTTTGTCACGGCGCGCGCGCCGGAGGGCGCGGACTACGACATCGTCGGGCGCACGTTCTGGCCGAAAATGGGCGTCAACGAGGACCCCGTCTGCGGCAACATGCACTGCAATCTCGCGCCGTTCTGGGCGGAACGGCTGGGCAGGGATACGCTCGTGTCGCATCAGCTTTCCAAGCGCGGCGCCGTCGTCAAGTGCACGGCCTGCGGCGACCGGGTGAAGCTCAAGGGACAGGCGGCGCTGTTCGCGGCCGCGGACATATTTGTGGAATAAGGGGGCGCGGGCTTGATCCAAACGGTATTCCTTGATCTGGACGATACGCTGCTGGATTTTCACCAGGCGGAGGCCGTCGCGATCCGGCGGACGCTGCGGGAGCTGGACGTGGAGCAGACGGACGGCGTCGCCGCGCGGTACAGCGAGATCAACGCCGCCCAGTGGCGGCTGCTGGAGGACGGGAAGCTCACGCGCGAGCAGGTGCTGCGCCGGCGGTTCGAGCTGTTGTTTGCGGAGCTTGGCGTCGAGCGCTCCAGCGAGGCGGCGCAGGCGCGCTACGAGCGGCTGCTCGGCATGGGGCACTGGTTTGTGCCCGGCGCGCCGGAGCTGCTGGAGGCGCTTGCGCCGCGCTATGCGCTGTATCTCGTCTCAAACGGCACGGCCACCGTGCAGGAAAGCCGGCTTGCCAGCGCGGGAATCGCGCCGTATTTTCGGGAGATTTTCATCTCCCAGCGCCTTGGCGCGGACAAGCCGCAGGCCGCGTTTTTCGACCGCTGCTTCGCGCGCATCCCGGATTTTTCGCGCGACGCGGCCATCATCGTGGGGGACAGTCTCACCTCCGACATGCGCGGCGGCATCAACGCGGGGATTCAAACCTGCTGGTTCAATCCGCGCCGCCTGCCCCGCCGCGCGGATATCCCGGTGGATCACGAAATCGCCGCGCTCTCCGAGCTGCCGCCGCTGCTGCAGCGGCTATAGCGCGGCGACAGGGTCGCCGCGCATCACCTGAAACCCGGCGTGCGGGCTCGCCTTGCTCGCCTCAGGGTGTTTTTGCCGCGGCGGAGCCACGGCAAAAACGATTGGATTTTCTTTCGCGCCGGGGTGCGCGAAACGCTGCCGAGGGCCGGGGACCGGCGCGGGCGAAAAAAACTTGGGAAAAAGTCGAAAAAAATGTCTGTAAAGTGTTGACTTTCCGGCAAGTTTGTGGTACCCTTTATATGGATTATATTACCATAAACCCTCTGAGGACACACCTCTGAGGACACACCTCTGAGGACACACCTCTGAGGACACACCTCTGAGGACACACCTCTGAGGACACACCTCT
>CACWHX010000041.1 GCA_902760845.1 Oscillospiraceae bacterium | reverse complement strand
GGGGATTATCTCGTCGCTTCGCTCCTCATAATGGCAGCCAATATGATACCTGGCCCCGTCCCACGGGCTCTGGAGTACGACAGCGCGCGATGCTCCATGCCGCATCAACGCTTGCACTATAAGCGGCGCAACTCCGCGCTGAGACTCTTGCCAATCCCCGTATCCCGCACCCCGCACTACGGCGGCGCACTTGCGCCGCTCGTACGGGATCGTCCGACCGTAGAAAGGTAAGCCCCCGGAACCGCGCGCAGAGCGCGCGGTTCCGGAAGAAGCGTTGCCTACCTCCGCACCTTCAGCGTTTCTTTCCGGCTCCACCGGCTTTCTTTTCGCGCTGAAAAGAAAGCGGGTGGATTGCCTGCACTACGTCAACAGCTGCGGTATATTAACGAGGCCACCAGCCCCAATCAACCGCCACGCCAACACCCGCACCCCACCAACACCCGCACCGCGTGACAAACAAACCGAGCCGAGGCCCGCCAGAGGGCCTCGGCTCGGTTGGGGATGAAGCCAATCCACGCAGCGCAAACCCCTCCTGACGGCAAACAACGTTTTCCATCAGGAGGGGAAATCAGCGCCCAGCATCACCGAACGCGCTTGTCGCCCCAGAAAAAGAGCGCAACCGTGCCGGGCCCGGTGTGGCTGCCGATCGTAGTGCCGACATGGTTGATCTCCACCCTGCCGTTCAGATTCGGGAACCGCGCCTCGACCAAATCGGCCACGGCGCGCGCGTCGTCATAGCACGCGGAGTTGGAGATATAACATTTGCCGCTGTAGGCAAGCCCGCCCTCGGCGTGCTCCGCCATACGGTCCACGATGGTCCGAATGACTCTCTTTTTCCCGCGATGCTTTTCGCGCGGGATCAACCGGCCCAGATCGTCCATATTCAGCAGCGGGCAGATTTTCATGATCCCACCGAACCAGCCCGCGGCCTTGGAGATTCGCCCGCCCTTCACATAGAACGTGAGGTCCGTGGAGAAAAACCAGTGGTGCAGATTCAGCCGGTGCTCCTCCGCCCAGTCGCGCAGCGCATCGATCTCCATCCCCTCGTCGCGCAGATCGGCGAGCCGATCTATCAGCAGCCCGTAGCCGGAGGAGGCGCCGAGGCCGTCCACGACGTAGATTTTGCGGCCCGGATACTGCTCCATAACCAGCGCCGCCGCGCTCTGCGCGGAGTTGATCACGCCGGAGATGCCGCTGGAAAGCGTAATGTGCAGCACGTCCTTTCCCTCGGCGGCAAACCGGGAAAAATACGCCTCAAACTCCTGCACATTCACCTGCGAGGTGCGGGTCTCCGCGCCGTCTGCCATCGCCTGATAAAAGCTGTCGAACGAGATGGACTGCCCGAGATCGTCCGGATAGTCCACGCCGTTGAGCGCGAAGTGAAAGCAGATGTAGTGGATGTCGCGCTGCTCGAAGTGTTCCTTTGTGAGATCGGCCGTGGAGCAGCAGCTCAAAACGTAGTCGGACATGGTGAAAACGCCTCCTTGGGACTCAGTGTCGATAAACGATTTCGCTGCGCACGCGCGCGGCGCAGGCGTCGCCCTCCAGCTTCGCGATGACGGCGAGCGCGAACGGAATCGCCGCGCCGAGGGCGCAGGCGGTGATGATGTTGCCGTCAACGACGGTCTCCGCGTCCACGGCGGACGCGCCGGTGAGCGCATCCTCAAAGCCGGGGTAAACCGTCGCGCGCCGGCCCTGCAGCAGCCCCAGCTTCCCCAGCACGGACGGCGCCGCGCAGATGGCCGCGACGATTTTGCCGCGCGCGGCATAATCCAGAACCGTCCGGCGGACGAGCTCGCTCTCCGCCAGATGCGTGGTGCCCGGCATTCCGCCCGGCAAAATGACCGCGTCCGCGTCGCTGAGATCGGCGGATTCCGCCATGGCGTCACAGCGAATGGCGATGTTGTGTGCGCCGGTGACCTGCGCGGCGCCGGAGATGGAAACGGTCTGTACTTCGATCCCTGCGCGGCGCAGAAGATCGACGGCGATCAAGCCCTCGCACTCCTCCAGACCGTCGGCAAAAAAGAATATGGCTTTGGACATGGCGTCATCCCTCCTGAATCATAAGTTTGGACATACTATGAAAAAGATAACACAAAATTATTAAAAAGTTCTTATAATTTCAGCCGAAGCCCCGGATCAAAAGCGGTTTTGGATTGCTTCGCGGGGGACGCGCCGCAGCGCGTCCCCCGCGAAATCGTCTCCGTTTTCCGGCGGGACCTAGGAAAGCCGCCTCCCGCTGACACTGTCCGCCATGGCAAGGATCTCGCGGCGCGTGAGCAGGTGCTCCTCGTAATCGGCCTTCGCCGCCGCTTCAGCCTCGGCCTCGGCGCGGGCGCGCCGCCGCCGGTGCTCGCGCACCGCAAACGCGACCGTCACCGCGCCGAACACCAGCAGGATGCCCGCCGCGCGCAAAATCGCCTCAAATCGCGGGTAGCCTGTCCAGAACGCCGGAACCACGATGTCCGCCGCGCCGAGCGAGACCGCGCCGATCAGAAGCCCCGTCACGCTGCGCCTGTTCAGGATTTTCTTCAGCGGCATGTCCGGAAAAATCGCCTTCCCCGCGAGCACAAACGCGCCCAGCAGCGCCGCGGCGAGCAAAACCCAGCCGAGCGCCTTGCCCAGCACCGGCGACAGCACCGCCGTCCACAGCGCGCTCCCCACGGTCAAAACCGCCCAGCCGACGCACCACAGCGGCAGGATCACGAGCAGCCGCACCCAGAGCGGGAGCCGCAAAATCCATTGCCGCACGCTTTCGCGCCGGTTAACGTTCTCCGCCGCGCGGGATTCCGTTGTCTCGTCCTCCTCGTCGCCGCCGTAGCCGTCATCGTCGTCGTACACCGATGTGATGGCGCCGCCGTCGTCGTTCACCAGAGCGGCAGGGTCGCTGAACAGACCGCCCACGACCACGCCGGCGGACACGCCCACGGCAACCGCCGCGGCCGCCGCGCGCTTTTTCCGCTTTTTTTCGTCCTCCGTGCGGACGTTCTTTTCATGCTCCGCGTTCATGGAAACCGCACCCCGTATCCTTCGTTTTTTTCATCATAGCACAATCGAGAAAATAGTCAATTGCGAAACGAGTTTCGCAATCGGTTAAATCAAAAAAAGGAGGCAAATCCGAACGGATTTGCCTCCTCAAATCAAAAGGGTTTACTCGATGGTGCAGTACATGAAGTACTTGTACCCAAGCGGGCTAGAGAAGAAGCCGTGCACGCTGCTGTCGAGCATATAGAGGTCGGTGTAGAAGTACAGCGGGCAGAGGCAGCCGGTCTCCATGAGCATGTCCTCGGCGAGGTGCATCATGGCATAGCGGTTCTCCGCGTCCGTGCAGGTCTTGATGGCGGAGATCAGCACGTCATAGGTCTCGGCCCAGGTGCCGTTCTCTACCTTGGTGTCCAGGCCGTACGGCGTCAGATCCAAGCTGTAAATCGCGACGTTCGCGTTGTCGCCCTTGCCGAACTGGACGTCGTTGTTGCCGGAGCTGGTCGTCCACATATCCAGGAAGGAGATCGGGTCGTTATAGTCGCCCAGCCAGCCGTTGCGCGCGAGGGAGAAGTCGCCCTGCTTCCGGGTATTCAGGAAGGTCGCCCACTCCTGGTTCTCCAGATTGATGGTGATGCCCACGTTCGCAAGCGCGCTCTGCAGATACTCGCCGATGGCCTTGTGGCCTTCGCTGGTGTTGTAGAGATAGGTCAGCGTCGGGAAGTCGGTGAACTTGCCGGTGGCCTCGTCATAGGTGTAATACTTCTTGAGCGTCTCGACGGCCGTCTCAAAGTTGCCCTCCAGCGCGTCCTCGGACACGTCGTAGTAGCCGACGAAGCCGCTGTCGTGGCCGGCGTTCTCATAGAACTCAGAGCCGTCCGCGTCGGTGAGGCCCATCGCGACGAAGGAGGACGCCGGAACCTGGCCGGCCTGCGTGATGTCATTGACGATGTAGTTGCGGTCAAACAGCAGGGAGATCGCGTTGCGGATCTCGGCCTTGGCGTTCTCCGCCTCTGCGCCGGTCAGCGTGGAGGACGCGGGCAGGATCTCCTCGTTGATGTTCCAGCAGACATAGTAGGTGCCGAGCTGGCCAACCACGATGAACTCGTCGGGATACTCTTCCTTCAGCGCGGCGATTTCGTTGGTGGGCACATCGTCGATCATCTGCCAGCTGCCGTTTTTGAAGTTGGACAGCATGTTGTTCGAATCGTCGGACAGATAGAACTCGATGGTCTCCATGGTGACCTCGTCCGCGTCAGGGTGATTGGGGTTCTTGGTGAGCGTGATGAGGCTGTTGTGGTCCCAGCCGCTCATGGTGTACATGCCGTTGCAGACATAGGTGCTCGGGTCGGTCGCCCAGCTCTCGTTCTCCACAACGTCCTCGCGGACGGGGAAGTAGGTCGGGAACGCCAGCAGCTCGTTCCAGTAGGAAACGGCGTTGTACAGGGTGACCTCCAGGGTCTTTTCGTCGATCGCCCGGACGTTCAGCTTCGCGTCGGGGTTGACGTACTCGTCGTTGTCGTCGGTCTCCCAGATGTCGTTGTAGCCGTCAACAACCTCGAACATGTAGCCATAGTCGGCCGCAAGCCCGGTGGAAGCGGCGCGCTGCCACGAAAACTCGAAGTCGCCGGCGGTGACGGGCTCGCCGTCAGACCAGACGAGGCCGTCGCGCAGGGTGTAGGTGTAGGTTACGGTTCCGTCGTCGTTTTCGACGCCCTCCACGAGCTCCTCGGCGGCGTCAGGCACGATGACGAGATTGCCGCTGTCGTCCTGCGCCCATTTGGCAAGGCCGGAGAACAGGTGGGCAAGCAGCGTCGCGCCGTCAACCGCGGAGTTGAGGGCGGGGTCGATGGTGTCCGGCTCGGAGGCCAGACACACAGCAATGGAGTTGGCTGCGCCGGGCGTGGCGGCGTTTGCGCTGCCGTTGGACGAGCCGTCGTCCTTCTTGCCGCACGCAGCCAGGCAGAGGAGCATGGCGAGCGCCAGCACCAATGCCACAAGTTTCTTCGTTTTCATGGGGTTTCATCCTTTCAACAAATTTATAAAAACATGGTTGGCGGCCGGCGCCGCCGCGCACGCTTTTATTTCAGTTGATCTCGCGCACGCGATGGCACGCGACAAAGTGTCCCTTCGCCACCTCGTCGAACGGCGGCATTTCCTCCGCGCACCGCTCCTGCGCGTAGGGACAGCGCGTGCGGAACGGGCAGCCCGAGGGCGCGTTCAGCGGGCTTGGGATATCGCCCGTGAGCACGATGCGCTTGTTCGCGCGCGCGACCTTCGGGTCGGGCACCGGCACGGCCGAGAGCAGCGACTTGGAGTAGGGATGCAGCGGGTGATCGTAGATCTCCGCCGCGTCGGCCAGCTCCACCATCCGCCCCAGATACATCACGGCGATGCGGTCGGAGATGTGCCGCACGACCAGCAGGTCGTGGGCGATGAACAGATACGTCAGCCCCAGCCTTTCCTGCAGCTCGTCGAACATGTTGATGACCTGCGCTTGAATGGACACGTCCAGCGCGGAAACCGGCTCGTCGCAGACGATGAAATCCGGGTTGACCGCGAGCGCGCGGGCGATACCGATGCGCTGGCGCTGGCCGCCGGAAAATTCGTGCGCGTAGCGCGCGGCGTGCTCGCTGTTGAGCCCGACGTAGTCCATCAGCTGCAGGATGCGCTCCTGGCGCTCCTGCTTCGTGGCGCACAGCCTGTGCACGTCCAGCGGCTCGCCGATGATGTCCGACACCGTCATACGCGGATTCAGCGAGGAATACGGGTCCTGAAACACCATCGTCGCTTTCTTGCGAAAGGCGCGGATGTCCTCCTTCGACGCGATCTTCTTCCCGTCGTACCAGATCTCGCCGCCGGTCGGCTTATACAGATGCAGGATCGTGCGGCCGACGGTCGTCTTGCCGCAGCCGGATTCGCCGACGAGACCAAGCGTCTCGCCCTTGTTGATGGAAAACGACACGCCGTCCACCGCCTTGAGCGGCTTGGAGCGGAACATGCCCATGTTGATGTTGAAATATTCCTTGAGATCCTTGATCTCGATCAGCGGCCGGACCGCGGATTCATTCATGCTCATCCCCGCCTTCCTGTGCTTGCGCCTGCTTCGGCTCGATCACAATCTCGCCGCTGTCCGCCCCGGCCTTGACGTTCATCCAGCAGGCGGCGGCGTGGTCGTCGTTGATCCGCATACGCTCGGCGCGTGTGCGGATGCAGATTTTCATCGCGTTGTCGCAGCGCGGCGCGAAGGGGCAGCCCTGCGGCATGTTCAGCAGGTCGATCGGCGTGCCGGTGATGGGGCGGAGCTTTGTGCCCGCGGTGTCGGCCGTGGGAATGGAGCGCATCAGCCCCTTGGTGTATTCATGACATGGATGGTAGAAAATTTCGTCCGCCGTGCCCTGCTCGCAGATGGAGCCGGCGTACATCACGACCACCTCGTCGCACAGCTGCGCCACAACGCCGAGATCGTGCGTAATCAGGATGATCGCCATGCCCAGCTCCTCCTGCAGCTGCTGCATCAGCTCCAGAATCTGCGCCTGGATCGTCACGTCCAGCGCCGTGGTCGGCTCGTCCGCGATCAGGATATCCGGCTCGCAGGCGAGCGCCATTGCGATCATGACGCGCTGGCGCATCCCGCCGGAAAACTCAAACGGATACTGCTTCATGCGCTTTTCCGGCTCGTTCACGTTCACCAGCCGCAGCATTTCCACCGCGCGCTCATACGCCGCGCGGCGGTCGCGGTCGGTGTGCAGGATGATGGCCTCCATGAGCTGCCGCCCGATCGTGTAGGTCGGGTTCAGCGATGTCATGGGGTCCTGGAAAATGATTGAGATTTTATTGCCGCGCACGGTCTTCATGACCCGCTCGCCGGCGCCGACGAGCTCCTGCCCGTCGAGCTTCACCGAGCCGCCGACGATTCTGCCGGTGCTCGCGAGAATCTGCATGATCGAGTACGCCGTGACAGACTTGCCCGAGCCGGATTCGCCCACGATGCCCAGCACCTTGCCGCGCTCCAGATTGAAGGACACGCCGTTGACGGCCTTCACCTCGCCCGCGTCGGTGAAAAACGAGGTGCGCAGGTCTTTGACTTCCAATAACGCCATATGCTCTCCCCCCTTCTCAGCCGTTCAGCTTCGGATCAAAGGCGTCGCGCAGCCCGTCGCCGAAGAGGTTCAGGCCCAGCACGATCAGCGAAATGACCACAGCCGGAATGACGAGGCGATAGGGATATGACGTCAGCCCGTTGAGCGCGTCGGAGGCCAGCGAGCCGAGCGACGGCATCGGCGCGTTGACGCCGAGGCCCAGGAAGGAGAGGTAGCTCTCCGTAAAGATTGCGGAGGGGATCTGCAGCGCGGCGGAGATGATGACGACGCTGATGCAGTTCGGGATCAGGTGCTTGCGGATGATCCAGCGGCCCTTGGCGCCGGTCGCCTGCGCGGAGAGCACGTATTCCTGCTCGCGCAGGGAGAGGATCTGTCCGCGGATCAGCCGCGCCATGCTCACCCAGTAGAGGATGGCAAACACGACAAAGAGGCTGATGATGTTCGAGCCGATGCTCTGCAGCGCCGTGCCCTCGATCACGGGCGTCAGCTTCACCTTCAGCACCGTGGCGAGCAGAATGACCATCAGCATGTCCGGCAGGGAGTAGATCACATCCACGATGCGCATGAGAATCATGTCCACCCTGCCGCCGCAGTACCCGGCGATGGAACCGATGAGCGTGCCGAGCACGAGCACGATGATGCTCGCGAAGAAGCCGACGGCGAGCGACACGCGCGTGCCGTAGACGACGCGGATGAAATAGTCGCGCCCGGCGGCATCGGTGCCGAACACATGGGGAAAGACCTTTTCCCCGGCCTCGATCTTCGCCTGCTCCGTCCTGCCGTATTCGAAGGGGCTGAGATTGTTGTACGAGGAGTCCACAGGCTTGCCGGGACTGACGCCGAGCTGCGTCTCATAGGAGTACGGCCAGAACATCGGCACCAGGATCGACGCCAGCGTAATGAAAACGATGACGATAAAGCTGATGAATGCAACCTTGTTTTTGTGCAGCCGCTTCACACCGTCGCGAAAGAAGGTGGAGGATTCGCGCATCTGCACCATATAGGCCTTGTCTTCCTCAGACGCGGGAAGAAAGGCGTCCAGATCGACCTGGAGGCTGAGCGGATTTTTCGTCATAGCAGCATCGCCTCCTTATTCCAATGTGATCCGGGGATCGACGACTTTATACAAAATGTCGGTAATCAGGTTCATAATGACGATCAGCGCCGCGAGGATGATGGTCGTGCCCATAATCATCGGGTAGTCGCGGTTGGTGATGCTGCTGACAAACGCGCGCCCGATGCCCGGAACGGCGAAGATCCGCTCCACGACGAGCGAGCCCGTCACGATATACGCGAGCATGGGGCCAAAGTATGTCAGCACGGGGATGAGCGAGTTTTTGAGCGCGTGGCCGAAGATGATGTGCCTGCCCGAAACGCCCTTGGCCCGCGCCGTGCGGATATAGTCCTGCCCCAGCACGTCCAGCATGGACGATCGGGTCAGGCGCGTGATATACGCCGCGGGGTAGAGCGCCAGCGTAATGATCGGCAGCACGAGGCCCGCGGGAGTGGCGCCGTTTGCCGGCAGCACCCGGAGCTTGATTGCAAACAGCACCAGCAGCAGCGACCCCATGATAAACGACGGCATCGAAACAAACGCGGTCGTGAGGACCATGACGACGCGGTCGATGAGCTTGTTGCGCTGCAGCGCCGCCACAGCGCCGAGCACAATGCCCACCACCGCCGAGATACATGCCGCGATCACGCCGAGCTTGGCGGATGTCTTCAGCCCGTCCGAGATGATGTCGATCACCATGCGCCCACGCTGCTTCAGCGAGGGGCCGAAATCAAACTTCGTCACGATATCCCGGAGGTACGTGCCGTACTGTTCCATCAGGGGCTTGTCCAGCCCGTATTTCGCTTCCATCGCCGCCTGCACGGCCGGCGTCGTGGCCTTTTCGCCGACGAACGGGCCGCCGGGCACGGCGTGCATCACGAAAAAGGTGATCGTAATCACGACCCAGATCGTGAAAAGCGCCAAAAGGATTCGCTTCACGATGTATAGCAGCGTTTTTGAACTCATGCTTTCATCCCTCTGTCTCATTGCGGCAACGGCCTATCATTTTGCACGAAGTGCAAAATGCACAGCGGGCGCCCGCTGTGCGCCAATACCTGAAGGTTTTAAAATTTTATCACGCCGCCTCCAAAAAGGCAAGCCGTAAACAAGAAAAACATGCAATTTATGTGAACGCACACTGCACACCGCCGCGCCGCGCACAGCACCGCTTTGTGAGATTGCCCAAAAAACGCGCGGAAATCTCATGAAAAATGGGAAAACCGTTGCGAATTGATTGACGCGCTTTGTGATATCTGTTATATTATAGGTTACCGAACCACGCAGCGCGTGGGTCGGTCCGCAATTGGATGTCGGAGCCGGTATCCGGGTCCGGCGCAACCATGGAAAAGGAGATGCACAAAATGAAAAAGACCATCGCATTGCTGTTGGCGCTTTGTCTGTGCCTGTGCCTGTTCGCGGGCTGCGGCAACAACAAGACCGAGTCCAACGGCTCAACAGAGACGTCTTCCGCCTCGGGTTCCGTGTATTATCTGAACTTCAAGCCGGAAGCCGACCAGGCCTGGCAGGACCTGGCCGCCAAGTACACAGAGGAGACCGGCGTTCCGGTCAAGGTCGTCACCGCCGCCTCCGGCACGTATGAGGACACCCTCGCCGCCGAGATGGATAAGAGCGCGGCCCCCACGCTCTTCCAGGCCGGCAACCAGGGCGCCATCAACAGCTGGGGCGACTATTGCCTCGATTTGACCGACACCGCGTTTGCAAACGAGCTCACCACGGATGATTTCAACCTCTATGGGGAGGACGGCGCGCTGCTCTCCGTCGGCTATTGCTACGAGTGCTTCGGCATCATCGTGAACAAGGCCCTGCTGGAGCAGGCCGGCCATTCTCTGGACGAGATCACGAACTTTGAAACGCTCAAGGCCGTGGCGGACGATATCCACGCCCGCGCGGGCGAGCTGGGCTTCGATGCGTTCAGCTCCGCCGGCCTGGAGAGCAGCTCCTCCTGGCGCTTCTCCGGCCACCTGGCCAACATGCCGCTGTTCTATGAGTTCCGCGACAATGACGTCACCTCCCAGCCCGCCGAGATCGAGGGCAAGTATCTTGACAACTACAAAGCCATCTGGGATCTCTACACCACCGACTCCGCCACGACCGGCGCGGCGCTGACGACCGCCACCGGCGATGCGTCCGAGGCCGAGTTCGGCCAGGGCGAGGCCGTGTTCTATCAGAACGGCTCCTGGGAGTATGACTCCCTCGTGAACGACGCCGAGAAGGGCTTCATGATGAATCCCGACGATCTGGCCATGATCCCGATCTACTGCGGCGTGGACGGCGAGGAGAACGCGGGCCTCTGCTCTGGCACCGAGAACTGCTGGGCCGTGAACAAGACCGCCTCCGAGGAGGACATTCAGGCCACGCTCGACTTCCTCTACTGGGTTGTGACCTCCGACGAGGGCACCACCATGATGGCGGAGCAGTTCGGCCCCTGCCCGTTCAAGAACGCCAAGGAGCCTGAGAACGTGTTCTTCGCCCAGGCGAACGAGATGATCGCCGACGGCAAGTACACCGTCACGTGGGCCTTCAACTTCACCCCCGCCGTGGAAGACTGGCGCGCGGGCGTCGTTGACGCGCTGACGCAGTACACCGCCGGCACCGGCGATTGGGACGCTGTCAAGACCGCGTTCGTGGACGGCTGGGCCACCCAGTACGCCGCCGAAAACGCGGGCTGATCTTCGCACACACACATAACCTGCGCACGGGGCGAGCGGAACCGCTCGCCCCGTTTTTGAAAGCGGAGGACGCCGTCTTCCGTTTTCAAAAACGGGGAAGTCCGCCCTCCGGACCTTCCCCTGCGCATTTTTTGAGTTTGAACATAGAGAGGAATCTCACAAGACTGGAGTGTGAAAGACGATGACGCGCAAGCGCAAAAACGACGGAGCCGCGCTCAACTCCCCGCTGATCCGCAGGCCGATCAAGCACTGCTTCGCCCTGTTCCTGCTGCCGACGTTCGCGGCGTTCTGCATCGGGTTTCTGTATCCGTTCGCGAAGGGCATCTTCCTGTCGTTCTGCAAGTTCAAGCTGACGAAGGACTGGACCTGGGTGGGCTTTTCCAACTACGTCAAGGCGTTTCAGGACAACAGCTTCGCCCACGCCTTCTGGTATACGGCGCTGTTCGCCGTGGTGTCGCTGCTGCTGATCAACATTCTGGCCTTTGCCGTGGCCTACGCGCTGACGCGGGGCATCCGGGGGACGAATCTGTTTCGCACGGTGTTTTTCATGCCGAACCTCATCGGCGGCATCGTCCTGGGCTATATCTGGAGCATGATCTTTGACGGCATCCTCTCGCGCTACGGCACGTCGATCCTGCTCAACAGCACCTATGGCTTCTGGGGGTTAATCATCCTGATGTGCTGGCAGCAGATCGGGTATATGATGATTATTTACATCGCCGGCCTGCAGGCCGTGTCGGAGGATATGCTGGAGGCCGCGAAGATCGACGGCGCAAGCGGCTGGAAGAGCCTCTGGCACATCACCATTCCGAATATGATGCCGTCGTTCACCATCTGCACGTTTCTGACGCTGACGAACTCCTTCAAGCTCTTTGACCAGAACCTCGCGCTCACGAACGGGCGGCCGTTCATCCAGTCGGGCGGCGAGACGATCAAGACGACGGAGATGCTGGCGCTGAACATCGTCAACGCCTTCTACGCCAACAACACCAACCGCGGCGTGGGGCAGGCGAAGGCCGTGATTTTCTTCATTCTCGTCGCCGCCATCGGGCTCATTCAGCTTCGGGCGACCCGCTCCAGGGAGGTGCAGCAGTAATGAAATCGACGCTTTCAGGCGAAAAGCGCACCAAGCGCGCGCTGACCATCGTGTTTGCCGTCATCGCCGTGGTGTATGTGCTGCCCATCGTCATCGTGCTGATGAACTCCTTCAAGGCCAACAGCTATGTCAACACCGAGACGTTTGCCCTGCCGAACGCGGCGTCGTTCGTGGGTGTGGATAACTACGTCAAGGGCATGACCTTCGGCAACTACCCGTTCTGGAAATCCGCGCTGTTCAGCCTGTTCATCACGCTCACCTCCAGCGCGCTGATCCTCATCTGCACGTCCATGGCCGCGTGGTACATTTCCCGCGTGGGAAGCCTCTTCAGCAAGATCGTGTACTATCTCTGCGTGTTTTCCATGGTGGTGCCGTTTCAGATGGTCATGTTCACGCTCTCCAAAACGGCGGACGTGCTCAAGCTCAACACGCCGTGGACGATCCCGGTCATCTATCTGGGCTTCGGCGCGGGGCTCGCGGTGTTCATGTTCACGGGCTTTGTCAAGGGCCTCCCGCTGGAGATTGAGGAGGCCGCCGCCATCGACGGCTGCGGCCCGATCCGCACATATTTCTCTGTGGTGTTCCCCATGCTCCGGCCGACGATGATCTCCGTCGGCGTGCTGGAGATCATGTGGGTGTGGAACGACTATCTCCTGCCGTATCTGGTGCTTGACCGCACGAAGTATATGACGATCCCAATCCACATCCAATATCTCAAGGGCAGCTATGGCACGGTCGATCTCGGCGCGACGATGGCGCTCATCATGCTGAGCATCGTGCCGGTCATTGTGTTCTACCTGACCTGCCAGAAGTATATCATCAAGGGCGTTGCTGCGGGCGCGGTGAAAGGATGAAGCTGTTTCGAAGCAGCGGCATTCTGCTGCCCATCTCGTCCCTGCCGTCGCCGCACGGCATTGGCACGCTGGGAAAAGCGGCCTATGAATTTGTGGATTTTCTCGCCGCGGCAAACCAGAGCTGGTGGCAGATTCTCCCCTTCGGCCCCACAAGCTGCGGCGACTCCCCCTATCAGAGCTTTTCCGCCTACGCGGGAAACCCCTATTTTATAGACCTCGACCTGCTGGTCGCGGACGGGCTCCTGCAGGAGCGCGAGCTCGCCGGCATCGACTGGGGCGGCGAGCCCCGGTATGTGGACTATGAGGCGCTCTACCGTGGGCGTCTTCCGCTCCTGCGCAAGGCGGCCGCGCGCGGCCTGCGGCGCGATGGGGCGGACTTCGCTGCGTTCTGCGCGGAGAACGAAAGCTGGCTTCCCGACTATGCGCTGTTCATGGCCGTCAAGCACCATTTCGGCATGCGCGCGTGGACGGACTGGCCGGACGCGGACATTCGCCTGCACAAAAGTGAGGCAATCGCGGCGTATACCGAGCGCCTGCGGGACGATGCGGCCGTGTTTTCCTACATACAGTTCCTGTTTTTCCGCCAGTGGGACGCCCTGCGCGCCTACGCGCATGAAAAGGGCATCGGCATCATCGGGGACCTTCCGATCTATGTCGCGCTGGACTCCGCGGATGTCTGGGCGAATCCCGCGTGCTTCCAGCTGGACGAGCAGAACGTTCCCATCGCGGTCTCCGGCGTGCCGCCGGATGATTTCAGCGAAGACGGCCAGCTCTGGGGCACACCGCTCTACGACTGGGACGCCCTGCGACGCGATGGGTATGCGTGGTGGATTCGCCGGGTAGACGGCGCGGCGAAGCGCTGCGACGTGCTGCGCATCGACCATTTCCGCGGCCTGGAGTCCTACTGGGCGGTGCCCTATGGGGAGACGACCGCCCGAAACGGCCGCTGGGTCAAGGGCCCGGGCATGGATCTGGTTGGCCGGCTCACGGGCTGGTTCTCCGATGTGCAGTTCATCGCGGAGGATCTGGGCTATCTCACGCCCGAGCTGCGGCAGCTCCTGCGAGACTCCGGTCTCCCGGGGATGAAGGTGCTGCAGTTCGCCTTTGACTCCCGAGAGCCGAGCAATTACCTGCCGCACACCTACGGCGAAAACTGCGTCTGCTACGTCGGCACGCACGACAATCCGACCCTCGTCGCGTGGTGGGACGAGGCCGGTCCCGCGGATGCGGCCTTTGCCCGGGCATATCTCGGCCTGAACGAGGAGGAGGGCCTTAATTGGGGCGTTCTGCGCGGGGGTCTGGGCTCCGTGGCGGTGCTGTTCGTGGCCCAGCTGCAGGATTATCTCGGTCTCGGCGCCGAGGCGCGCATCAATACGCCCGGCACGCTGGGCGGCAACTGGCGATGGCGCCTGCTTCCGGATGAGATCCCGCCGGCGCTGACGGAAAAGATTGCCGAGGCGACCCGCCGCTATGGCAGAAGCAATCCAAACTGGCGGCCGCCGGGCACCGACACGTAATTTTTCACACAACAACCGGGCGAAGACAAATCCGTCTTCGCCCGGTAAGTCTGTCGAGACACCAGCTTTTCGCCAGGAGAGAGATCACGCTCCATTCCGCAATGCACTATTGGTGCGGTGCGTGGTGCGGAATTGTGGCCGGGCGCTTCGTTAATATACCGAAGTTGGTTGGACGTAGTGCAGGCATTCCACCGGCTTTCTTTTCAGCGCGAAAAGAAAGCCGGTGGAGCCGGAAAGAAACGCTGGGGGGTGCGGAGGTAGGCATCGCTTCTTCCGGAACCGCGCGCAAAGCGCGAGGTTCCGGGGGCTCACCCTTCTACGGTCGGACTAGGCTGTACAAGCGGCGCAAGTGCGCCGCCGTACTGCGGGGTGCGGGAGACGGGGCTTGGTGAGTATCTTGGTGCGGAGCAAGGGGTGGTTGATTGTGGCTGGTGGCCTCGTTAAGATACCGATATTGGTTGGACGT
>CACWHX010000040.1 GCA_902760845.1 Oscillospiraceae bacterium | reverse complement strand
CTTCTGTCGAAAAACTTGTTTTTCGACAGGTTTAGCAAAAAGGCAGCCCCCGATGGGGCTGCCTTTTTGTTGGCACGCCGTAAGGGATTCGAACCCCTGACCTTCTGGTCCGTAGCCAGACGCTCTATCCAGCTGAGCTAACGGCGCATAAGCGCCTTAGTATATTAGCATAGCTCCACCGGAAATGCAAGACCCTTTTTCAAAAAATTGCGTGCTGCTTACCAGCCCATTGTGTCCACGATGGTCTCGGTGATGTCGCCAACGGCCTTGATCGCGTCGCTCACGAGGCGCTTGCCCGACTTCTTCTTCGACTTCATCATCATGCCGGCCGCCGTGCCGACCATGAAGCCCATGCCCATGCCCTTGGCAAACTGCATCTTGTTCTGCTGATTTGCGCTCATGCGTTTCCGCCTCCTGTTTGAAAAATTTCGGAATTTCTCCGCTTCTAGTATGCGCAGGACCGATCGACGGTATCGAAAGTAGATTCTGGTTTGATTCACAGATACCGTATGTGTTATAATACAAAAAAGAAACACGCAATTTTGAGGTGAAGCGCGAATGAACATGCGGATTCTGGCCGTTGGCGATGTGGTTGGCGCGCCGGGCATTCATTTTTTAAGTGAGCGGCTGTCGGATTTCAAGACCGGGCAGCGCATCGACCTTGCCGTCGTAAACGGCGAGAACGCGAATGTCGTGGGCGTCACCCCGAAGCAGGCGGACGCGATCTTTGCCGCCGGGGCGGACGTTATCACGCTCGGCAACCACACCTGGACGCGCTATGAGCTGCAGCCCTATCTCGACCAGCACCGGCGCATCCTGCGCCCGGCAAACTTTGCCCCGCAGTGCCCGGGCCGCGGCTGGACCGAGGTCCGGACAAAGCAGGGCAAGGTGTGCGTCATCAATCTGATGGGCAAATTCACGCTCGACGCGAACACGGACAATCCCTTTCTCGTCGTGGACGAGATCCTGGAGCAGACGGACGCGCGCGTTGTGCTCGTGGACATGCACGCCGAGGGCACGAGCGAAAAGCGCGCCATGGGCTTTTATCTGGATGGGCGCGTAAGCGCCGTTTGGGGCACGCACACGCATGTGCAGACCTCGGACGCCGACGTGCTGCCGGAGGGCACTGGCTATATCACGGACCTCGGCATGACCGGCCCCGTGCAGTCGGTGCTCGGCATCACGCCGGAGCAGTCCATCGGTAAGTTTCTCGGCGACCCGCCGCGCCGGTATGAGGCGGCGATGGGCGCGTGCAAAATCGAGGGCGCGGTGTTTGAGATCAACTGCGAAACCGGCAAATGCGTCAGCGCGGAGGCGGTGCGGCTGCGATGAAAAGCGTGAAGGTACTGCACGCGGCGGATCTGCATCTCGATTCGCCGTTTGAGGCGCTGCCCGGCGCGCTGGCGGCCCAGCGGCGGCAGGAGCAGCGCGGCCTCCTGCGGTCGCTGCCGGGACTGGCGCGGGAGCACGGAGCGCAGATCATCCTGCTGCCGGGCGACCTGCTCGACAGCGACAGCGCCTACCCCGAGACGGCGCACACGCTGGCCG
This sequence comes from Oscillospiraceae bacterium, assembly GCA_902760845.1. Taxonomy (GTDB): domain Bacteria; phylum Bacillota; class Clostridia; order Oscillospirales; family Oscillospiraceae; genus CAG-103. The sequence goes on along the minus strand of CACWHX010000040.1, from coordinate 13,425 downwards.
AGACCTTCGCCGAGACCGACGCGCAGGTGTTCATCGCCCCCGGCAACCATGATTTTTACTCGGCGCACGCGCCCTATGCGCGCCTTGCATTTCCCGAAAACGTACATATCTTCCGTACGCCGCGCCTGGAGCCGGTCGAGCTGCCGGAGCTGGGCGTGCGCGTCTGGGGCGCCGCGTTTACAGACAGCCGCTCCCCCGCGCTGCTGCGCGGCTTCACCGTGCAGCGCCGACCGGAGACGATCGAGCTGCTGTGCATCCACGGCGAAGTGGGAAACCCCGCCTCGCCGTATAATCCCATGACGGAGGCGGAGCTCGCCGCGAGCGGCGTGGACTATGCCGCGCTCGGCCACGTGCACCGCTTCGGCGGCGTGCTGCGCGCGGGTAACACGACCTACGCCTGGCCGGGCTGCGCCGAGGGACGCGGCTTTGACGAGACGGGGCAGAAGGGCGTGCTGCTGGCGGAGGTCCGCCCTGGCGGCGCGGACGCCGCGTTTCTCCCGCTCGGCGGGCGGCGATATGAGATTTTGCGCGTGGACGCGCAGGACGTCGATCTCGCGGCGGCGGTATGCGCCGCGCTGCCGGAGGACGCCGCGCGCCACATTTTCCGCGTCATCCTCACGGGCGAGCGCGACCGCGCGCCGAATCTCGCGGCGCTGCGCGCCGCGCTGGAGGGCCGCGCCTTCGCGCTGGAGCTGCGCGACGAGACGCGCCTGAAGCAGGACATTTGGGCCACGGCGGGCGAGGACACGCTGCGCGGGCTGTTTCTCGCGGCGCTTCGCGCGCGGTACGACGCGGCGGAGACGAACGAGGACCGCGCGCGCGTGACCATGGCGGCGCGCTGGGGTCTCGCGGCGCTTGACCACGACGAGGAGGTGTTTCCCCTGTGATCGTCCGACGAATGAAAGCCACGTTCGGCACGCTCTCCGGCGAGGAGCTGCGGCTCGACGAGGGGCTGAACATCATCTACGCGCCGAATGAAAGCGGCAAAAGCACCTGGTGCGCCTTTTTGCGCGCCATGCTCTACGGCATCGACACCGCGCAGCGCGCGAAGGCCGGCCGCTTGCCGGACAAAACGAAATACGCCCCCTGGAGCGGCGCGCCGATGGAGGGCGAGCTGGACATTGTGCACGGCGGCAAACAGATCACGCTGCGGCGGCAGACCGGCGCGAAGAGCGCCCCCATGCGCGAGTTTTCCGCCGTCTACACCGGCACGGACGTCCCCGTTCCTGGCATGACGGGCGCGGACGCGGGCGAGCAGCTCACGGGCGTGTCGGCGGACGTGTTTGCCCGCACCGCCTTCATCGGACAGGGCAGCGTCGCCGTGACGGGAACGCCGGAGCTGGAAAAGCGCATTGCCGCCATCGTCACCTCCGGCGAGGAGGAGAGTTCCTATTCCGAGGCCGACGCGCAGCTGCGCGCGTGGCAGCGCAAGCGGCGCAGCGCGTCGCACGGCGCGATTCCCGCGCTGGACAGCGAGATCGCCGCGGCGGAGGACAAGCTCCGCCGGCTGGAGGACGGCGTGCGGGAGGAGCAGCTGCTGCAGCGGGAGCTGGAGCAGACCAACGCCGAGATCGAGCATCTCACCGTGCAGATCAACGACGCGCGCAGCCGCCAGCGGCGCAGCGCGCTCGCCGCAATGGGCGAGGAAAAGGCGAGGCTCCAGCGGCTGGAGCATGCGCTGGACAACGCGCGCAAGGACGCCGCCGACAAGCGCACCGCGCTGGAGCGGACGGCGTTCGGCGTGACCGATCCGGACACGGCCGCCGAGCAGGCCGAGCGCGACGCGCGGCAGGCCGGCGCCTGGGAGCAGGCCGCCGCCAATCCGGGAAAGCCGTTTCTCTGGGTCGGGGCGCTGGTGCTCGCCGCGCTGTGCGCCGTGCTGGGATGGCTCTCCGCGCAGCCGTTTTTTTATGGCGCGGGCGCCTTCGGGGCGTTGGCGGTCCTGTGCTTCGTTCTCAGCATGCGCGCCAACCGCCGCGCGGCCAGCGCGCGGGCGCGGCTGGAGCAGCTGCTGGCGCAGTATGGCGCCGAGGATATCAACGGCATTTATTTTCAGGCGGAGACGCACCGCGCGGCCTTCAAGGCGTGCCGCGCGGCCATGGCCGCCGAGCGCGCGGCGGTGGACGCGCTGGAAGACGCGCGCGAGCATCAGGCGGAGACGCACGAGCAGCTTCTGCAGGAGCTGGATTTTGAACACGGCGACAGCGAGGCCGCCGTCTACTTTCGCCAGAAACAGGCGCTGGAGCAGGTCGCGGAGCGCCTGCGCGCGCAGCAGGCGCAGCGCCAGGGCGCGGCGAGCGCCATCGGCGACCCGATGTCCATCGAAAGCGAGCTGCAGACACTGCGCACACGGCGCGACGCCCTGCAGGAGCAGTATGACGCCATCGCGCTCGCCTGCGACGCGCTCCAGGGCGCCGACGCGGAGATCCAGACGCGGTTCTCCCCGCAGCTTGCGCAAAAGGCCGCGGCCTATATGGAGTTTTTCACCGAGGGCCGCTATGACGGCATTGCGCTCGCGCGGGATTTCTCCGCCATGGCAAAGCGCGCGGACGATGTGACGCCGCGCAGCGCGTCGTATCTCTCCGCCGGGGCGGCGGACCTGCTGTATCTCTCGGTGCGGCTCGCCATGTGCGAGCTGGCCCTGCAGTCGGACGAGCCGTGCCCCATCGTGCTGGACGACACGCTCGTAAACTTTGACGACGCGCGCGCAAAGCGCGCCATGGAGCTCTTCCACGAGATCGCGCGGCACCGGCAGGTCATTTTGTTCACCTGCCACCAGCGGGATTACCCGGAAGACGCGGACGCTTAAAATCATTTAAGAAATGATTTTTGTAAAAAATACTTGATATTTTGCTATTGATATGATACCCTCCAAATCAGAAACCGATTTGGAGGGTATGACCATGTCTGATAGATATTATGCGCTGGGTCTGGTGCTCGGCGTGACGATCTCGCTTCTTGCTGTCGGGCTGTTTTATGCTTTCCGCAGGCAGCGGAAGGATAAGGAGCGCGATGGAAGCGACGACTATGACGAGCGGCAGAAGCTCCTGCGGGGCCGTGCGTTCCAGCACGCATTTTTCACGGTGCTGATCGGCGGCGCGCTTTACGCCATGCTGGTTCTGGCGCTGGGCCGTCCGCTGATGGAGGACGGGGTCAGCACGCTGCTGCTTGCCTTCCTGGGCATTCTGGTGTTCGGCGTGGAATGCATTCTCCGGGATGCGTTTTTTGCCATGCGCAAGCAGCCGAAGACGTTTCTGCTCCTGTTTGGCTGCACTACCGTGGCGCAGCTGGGGGCCATTTCGGATGTGGTCGCCATGGGCGGCCCCGTCCACAATGGGGTTTTGACGTTTCAAATTCTGCCCTTCATTTCAGCGGTCACATTTCTGAGTTTGTTCATCATGATTGCCGTGAAAACCGCCGCGCAAAAGCCGGAGGACGAGGACTGACTCATGAAAAATCTGCGCTTAAAAGCCGCGCGCGCGGCGATGGACCTCTCGCAGCAGGAGCTGGCGGACCTGGTCGGCGTGTCGCGGCAAACGATCAGCGCCATCGAAAAGGGCGATTATAACCCGACGATCCGTCTCTGCGCCGCCATCTGCCGGGCGCTCGGCAAAACGCTCGACGAGCTGTTTTGGGAAGACTGAAAGACCCGGCGCGCGCAATGGCGCGCCGGCGGGTCTTTCCCGCCCTCAGACCATCGCCGGTTCTTTTTCCTCCGCCGCCGGTTCCTTTTGCTTTGCTTTGGGAATGCTAATTCTCAAAATGAGCGCGTCCTCGGTCTCCTCGCGCTCCATGCCGGCGTCGATGCCGCCCTGCTTCATCAGATCAAGGCTGCGCGAGATCGTGTTGAGAAAGACCCGCACGTCTTTCAAAATAAACGTGCGCTTCTTTTCCGGCTCCGGCTCCGCGGGCGCGGCCTCCGGCTCCGGCTCCGCCGTGAGCAGCTGCTCCACATAGGCGTCCGTGGCCGAGACATTGAGCTCGTGGCTGATGATGTGCGCCAGCGCGTCGCGCTGCTCCTGCGGCGTGTTCAGCCGCAGCAGCGCCCGGCCGTGCCGCTCGGTCAGTCCCGCGTTGCGCAGCGCCAGGAGCACATCCTCCGGCAGCCGGAGCAGGCGAAGCTTGTTCGCCACGGCGGACTGCGATTTTCCGAGTCTGCGGGCGCACTCCTCCTGCCGCATTCCGAAGAGCCGGATGAGCTGCGAGATGCCGCGCGCCTCCTCGACAAAGTCGAGGTCCCGCCGCTGGAGATTTTCCACCAGCGCAATGAGACTCGCCTCCTCCATGTTCAGCTCCATGACGATGCATGGCACCTCTGTGAGTCCGGCGAGCTTCGCCGCGCGCAGCCGCCGCTCCCCCGCCACCAGCTCGTACGTCCCGCCGTGCCGGCGGATCGTGAGCGGATTCAGGACGCCGTACTCGCCGATGCTGGCGGCCAGCTCCTCCATCTGCGCCGGCGGAAAGCTCTGCCGCGGCTGCACGGCGCTGGAATGGATGTCCTCCACCGGGAGATACGTGATCGTATCGCGCTGCGCGCGCGGATTTTTGCTGAAAAACTGCATGAGAAAGATCCCTCCTGTTTGGTTGATGTACAGATATCACCATACACGAGCGCGGAAGCGAAAGTTGTCACACCGAGGCCGCGCGGGAAAAATGCGCTTTTGCGCAAGCGCAAAAGTGAAAAAAAGCGGCGGACTATTTTATAGTCCGCCAAACAGGGTTATGGGATAAAGATATGAGCCGGGTTCTCCGATCAGATTGGAGAACCAATTGGATAAGCTGTGATGCAATCATAGCGCAGTCCGGCCGCTTTGTAAAGAGCGAAAAACGTTGAAAAATCACTAGTTTTGTCGAGTGGGAAAATTCTCCTCACAGCCGGGCGCATATTCCCCGGCGCGCGGGGCAACATAGCAGAGAACCATGCGACAAAAGGAGATGGAACTATCATGATGGTAATGGACAGAATCGCGCTGATCCTGACGATCATCGGCGGCCTCAATTGGGGCAGTATCGGTCTGTTCCGGTTCGACATCGTGGCTGCGATCTGCGGCGGACAAACCGCGACGGTCAGCCGCGTGATCTACACGCTTGTCGGCCTCGCGGCGATCTGGTGCATCTCGCTGCTCTTCCGCGACCATCGCGGCGACAGCGACGCGGCATAACGGCTGAATGGCTGTGCCAGGTCATGCGTCGGCGCACGCGCCGCCGCATCGACGGGCACGGCCATTCTTCTGCGCGGCGACAAAGTCGCCGCGCAGCAAAAGGGAGCCGCAAAGCGGCTCCCTTTTGCATTACGCACGCTCCATCGCCCTCGGCTTTGCCTCGGTTGGTCGGCGTGCGCGCCGCGAACTTTGCCGAGGTTTTTTGTAACATCGTTATCACGTACCTTCACACCCGGCGGGCATCTCCTGCCGGGTATTTACGTGCGTCCCCGTCTTGTGATAAAATGAGAAAAAACGGAGAAAGGGGGCGACGGCGATGCTGCGCATTCTCTACGGTCCCGCGGGGACGGGCAAGACCGCCGCGCTGATGGACGAGATCCGCGCCGCTGTGGAGCAAAAGCGGGGCGGACAGATTCTGCTCGTGCCGGAGCAATACAGCCACGAGGCCGAGCGCGAGCTCTGCCGCGTCTGCGGCGACGGCGCGAGTCTCTACGCCGAGGTATTGAGCTTCACGGGACTGGCCCGCCGCGTGGCGGACGAGCTGGGCGGCGGCAGCGCGCCGCTGCTCGATCAGGGCGGGCGGCTCCTGTGCATGGCGCGGGCGCTGAGCCAAATCGCGCCCCGGCTGAAAATTTTCGGCGGCGCGGCGCGGCGCGCGCAGATGCAGCAGTCGCTGCTCGCGGCCATCGACGAGCTGAAAACCGCCTGCGTCACGCCCGAAGCGCTGACCGAGACGGCCGCGCGGTGCGGCGGCTATCTGGGCGACAAGCTCGCCGATCTCGCGCTGATCCTCGCGGCCTACGACGCCGTGGCCGCGAACGGGCACGCCGATCCCTCCGACCGGCTGACGCGCCTCGCCGAGCAGATTCCGGAAAGCGGACTCGACCGCGCGCGGCTGTATCTCGACGGGTTCACCGACTTTACCCGGCAGGAGCTGCAGGTGATCGAGGCGTTGTTCGCGCGCGGCGCGGCGGTTACGGTCTGTCTCACGCTCGACGCGCCGGAGGGCGGGAGCGAAGTTTTCTCCGCCCAGCGGCGCACGGCGCGATGCCTGCTCGCCATGGCGCGCGAGCTGACCGGGAGCGCGGAGATCCGCCCCCTGCCGGAGGGCAAAACGCACAAGGCAGAACCGCTGCGCATCCTGGAGCGGCAGCTCTTTTCCTATACATCCGAGACCTATGCCGATCCGGACGGCGCGATCTCCGTGTTCCGCGCGGAAAGCCCGGCGGCGGAGTGCGAGCTGGCCGCGGCGCGGGCGCTGGAGCTCGTGCGCGGCGGCTGCCGCTGGCGGGACATTGCCGTGGCCGTGCGCGGCTTTGCGGATTACCGCAGCGCGCTGGAGCGCATGTTCGCGCACTACGGCGTGCCGCTCTATTTCGCGCAGCGCACCGATCTGATGCAAAAGCCGCTCCCGGCGCTGATCGCTGCCGCCTATGACGTGATCACCGGCGGATGGGACGGCGAGGACGTAATCGCCGTCGTGCGCACGGGGCTGACGCCGCTCACGGCCGGGGAATGCGACCGGCTGGAAAACTACGCGGTGCTCTGGTCGGTGCGCGGCACGATGTGGACGCGGCCGGAGCCGTGGCGCCAGCATCCGGACGGCTATGGCGAGGCGTATACCGACGAGGCGAACGAGCGCCTCTCGGAGCTGAACCGCCTGCGGCGTACGGCCGTGCGCCCGCTCATGGCGCTGGAGGCGGCGGCCTCCGCCGCGGCGACCGCTGCGGAGCAGGCCATGGCGCTGGCCGATTTTCTGGAAAACCTGAATCTTGCCGCGCGGCTGGACGCGCGCTCGCAGCAGCTGCGTGCGGAGGGGCGCGAGACGCTCGCGGCGGAATATGAGCAGATCTGGGACCTGCTCGTCCGCGCGCTGGAGCAGTTCGCCGCCATTCTCGGCGATACGGAGATGGACGCGGAGGACTTCTCCCGCCTGTTTCTGCTCATGCTCTCGCGCTACGATATCGGCACCATCCCCGTTGCTCTCGACCGCGTGACAGCGGGCGATTTTGACCGGATGCGCCGGCGCGGCATCCGCCATCTCATCCTGCTCGGCGCGTCGGACGACCGCATCCCCCGCCCCGGCGACACGGGCGGCATCCTCTCCGCCGACGAGCGGCGGCTGCTGCTGGAATACGATCTCGACATCGGGGGCGGGCGTGAGGAGGACCTCTGGCGCGAATACGCGCTCGCGGGCAGCTGCGTCTCTCTGCCGGAGGCGACGCTCACCGTCGCCTATCCGACCGCCGACCGTGACGGAACGCCGCTGCGTCCCGCCTTTCTCGTCACGCGCATCGCGCAGCTGTTTGGCACGGCGGCGCAAGGCGCGGAGCTTTCGACGCTCAAGCTGTGCGCGCCGGCGCCGGCGCTGGAGCTGGCGGCGCGCGCCCTGCAGGGCGGCGCCGGCGAGGCCGCGGCCGCACGCGCCTATTTTTCCGAGACCGCGCCGGAGACGCTCTCGCGTCTGCGGCAGCGCGCGGCGCTGCTGCGCGGCCGACTCTCGCCGGAGAGCGTGCGCAGCCTGTACGGCAGCCGGCCGCGATTTTCCGCCTCGCGCGCGGACAAATTCGCCGCCTGCCGCTACGCCTACTTCCTGCAGTACGGACTCAGGGCCAGGCCGCGCCGGAGCGCCGCGTTCACGCCGCCGGAGATCGGCACGTTCTTCCACTATGTCCTGCAGCACGCGGCGGAGGACACCGCGGCGCAGGGCGGCTTTGCCGCCGTGACGGACGAGACGCTGCGCGCGATCACGGAGCGGTATGTGCAGCAGTACATTCACGAGACGCTCAACGATTTTCAGGAAAAATCGCCGCGCTTTATCTATCTCTTCCAGCGGCTCTGCCGCAGCGTGCAGCAGGTCGTGACGGACATGGCGCAGGAGCTGCGCGCGTCGGACTTTCAGCCGCTCGATTTCGAGCTGGACTTCTCCGACCGTGACGCGCTGCCGCCCGTCACGCTCTCGGACGGAGACACCAGCGTCACCATGAGCGGCATTGCCGACCGCGTGGACGGCTGGCTGCACGACGGGAAGCTCTATCTGCGCGTGGTGGATTACAAGACCGGGCGCAAGGCGTTTTCGCTCTCGGACGTGTGGTACGGCATGGGACTGCAGATGCTGCTGTACCTCTTCGCGCTGGGCCGCGTGGGACAGGAGCGCTACGGAAAGGAGATCGTCCCCGCGGGTGTATTGTACGTTCCCGCGCGCGACGTGCTGCTCTCCGCGCCGGGCGACCTTTCGGATGCGGAAATCGCGAAAAAACGCGCGGCGCAGCTGCGCCGCTCCGGGCTCGTGCTGGGGGACGACGCCGTGCTGGAGGCCATGGAGCACGGCGCGGAGAAGCGATACATCCCCCTGCGCACAAACCGCGGCGAGGGCGCGGGCGTGGCGCTTGCAAGCGCGGAGCAGCTGGGGCTGCTCGCGCGCCACATCCAGGAGACGCTGCTGCAGCTGGCGCGGGAGCTCAGGGCCGGCAGCATCACCGCCGATCCCTATTACCGCAGCCAGCAGGACACCGCCTGCACCTATTGCGACTATCTCGATATCTGCCACTTCGCGCCGGGCGCGTCCGGCGACGCGCACCGCGTGCTGGAAAAGCTGCCGGCCACAAAGGTGTGGAGCCGGCTGGAGGGAGGCGCGCCGGATGTCTGAACTGAATTTTACCCCGACCCAGCGTCTCGCCATCACATCCCGCGGCGGTACGGTGCTCGTCTCCGCCGCGGCCGGCAGCGGCAAGACCCGCGTCCTCACAGAGCGGCTCATGGCCTATCTCACCGACGAGGAGGCCCCCGCCGATCTCGACCGCTTCCTCATCATCACCTACACCAAGGCCGCGGCCGGCGAGCTGCGCGCCCGCATTCTCGACAGTCTTGCCGCGCGCATTGCCGCCGACCCGGAAAACCGCCGTCTGCGCCGCCAGAGCGCCCTGTGCGCCCGCGCGCAGATCGGCACGATCCACAGCTTCTGCGCCGACGTGCTGCGCGAAAACTGCGCCGCAGCGGGCCTGTCACCGGATTTCGCCGTGGCGGACGCCGAGCGCGCGGAATCGCTCAAGCGTCTGGCGCTGGAAAAGCTGCTGGAGCACGCCTACGCCTCCATCGACACGGACGACGCCTTTCGCCTGCTGGTGGACACTGCGGGCGCCGGGCGGGACGACGCGCGCCTCGCCGCGCTCATTCTGCAGCTCTATGACAAAATGCAGAGCCACGCGCGGCCGGAGCGGTGGGCGCAGACGCAGATCGACCGCCTGCGGCTGGAGGGCGTGACCGACGCGGGCCGGACCGTCTGGGGTGAGGAGCTTTTGCGGGACGCCCGCGCGCGCGCGGAGTATTGGGCGCGCGCGCTGGACGATCTGCTGCGGGAGATGGCGCGGCCCGGCTGCGAGTGGCTCATGAACGCCTACGGCGAGAGCGTCGCCGAGACGGCGGCGGGGCTGCGCGGCGTCGCGGCCGCCGCGCGGCGCGGCTGGGACGAGACCGCCCGCGCCGTGGAGGCGGTCGCCTTCCCGCGCGTAAAACCCATCCGCAATGCGCCGGACGCGGCAAAAAAAGAGGCGGCAACGCTCCGGCGCGACCGCTGCAAAAAAGCCGTGGAGGCATTGAAAAAGCAGTTTTCCGAGCCGTCGGAGCCGCTTCTTGCCGATCTGCGCGCCACCGCCCCGGCGATGGAGCGTCTGCTCCGGCTGACGCTCGACTTCGACGCGCGCTACGCCGCCGAAAAGCGCCGCCGCGCGCTGGTGGATTTCGCCGATCTGGAGCACATGTCGGCGCGGCTGCTGACGGACGACGCGGGCGGCCAGACCCCGCTTGCCCGCGCGATCTCCGCGCGCTACACGGAGATTATGGTGGACGAATATCAGGACGTGAGCGAGGTGCAGGATCTCCTCTTTCACGCCGTGTCCCGGGACGGGCAAAATCTCTTTTTCGTCGGCGATGTGAAGCAGTCGATCTATCGCTTCCGGCTGGCCGATCCCACCATTTTTCTCGACAAATACCGCCGCTTTGCCCCCGCGGAGACCGCCGGGGCGGGCGAGGCGCGCCGCATCCTGTTGCAGGAAAATTTCCGCTCCCGCGGCGCGGTGCTGGACGCGGTGAATCATGTGTTTGAAAATATTATGTCAACCGATCTGGGCGAGCTTGACTACGACGCCGACGCCCGGCTGCGCTGCGGTCTGCCCGAGGCGGCGGGCGGCGCGCTGCCGGAGCTGCGGCTGCTCGCGCTGCCGGACGGGGACGACGGAAGCGCGCCGGAAAAGGCCGCGCTGGAGGCGGACTATGTCGCGCGGCGCATCCATGCGCTCATCGACGGCGGCGCGCAGGTGCTGGATAACGGCGCGCCGCGCCGTGCGGACTGGGGCGACATCGTCATCCTCCTGCGCAGCGCGAACACGGTCGGCCCGGTGTATCGCCGGGTGCTGACGGCGCGGGGCATCCCCGTCGATTCCGAGCAGGGCGGAGGCTTTTACGAGCTGCCGGAGATTTCCGTGATGCTGTCGCTGCTCGCCGTCATCGACAATCCGCATCAGGACGTGCCGCTCATCGCGGTGCTGCGCTCGCCGCTGTTCGGCTTCACGGCGGACGATCTCGCCGCCGTGCGCGCGTGCGACCGTGAGCATGATTTCTACGACGCGCTCACCGCCGCGGCGGAGACGATGCCGCAGTGCCGCGCGTTTCTCGACACGCTCGCGGACTATCGCCGGCTCGCGCCGGATGTGGAGCTGTGCACGCTGCTGTGGCACATCTGCGGCGACCGCTCGTTGCTCGCGCTCTGCTGCGCCATGCCGGACGGGGACGCCCGCCGCCGCGGTCTGCTGCAGCTGTTCGATCTCGCGCAGGAGTTTGAAGCCGCCGGCTATCGCGGGCTGCACCGGTTCGTCACGTGGCTGCGCCATCAGGCGGACGAGGGACGCGAGCCGGCCGTTTCCGGCGGCGCGCGGCGCGCCGTGCGCATCATGAGCATCCACAAATCCAAGGGGCTGGAGTTTCCCATCGTGTTCCTCTGCGACCTCTCGCGCGCGTTCAACAAGACCGACACGCGCAGCACCGTGCTCGTGCATCCGCAGCTCGGCCTGGGCCCGAAGCGCACGGACCCCGCGCGCGGCATTGAGTTTCCCACCTTTGCGCGCAGCGCCGTCGCCGCGCGGCTGGAGCGGGAGCTGCTCTCGGAGGAGATGCGGCTGCTCTACGTCGCCATGACGCGCGCAAAGGAGCGCCTCATCCTCACCGGCACGTTTTCCGACCCGGAAAAGACGATCGCCCAGCTCGCCGCGGGGCTCACCGCGCCCATCGCGCCGGAGGTGCTGCGCGGCGCCGGCTCGCCCATGCTCTGGGTGCTGCAGGCCGCGCTGATCGCGACGCCGTCGCCCGTGTTCGACGTTCAGACCGTGCCGCTCTCCGCCCCGGACGAGGCGAAACCGGAGGAAGCGGAGTCCGCGCTGGATGCGCCCGTCGAGGCGGACGCGGTGCTGGTGCAGACCCTGCGGGACAATCTCGCCTTCTCCTACCCGCACGCGGCGGCGGAGGCGCTGCCCTCCAAGGTGACGGCCACGGAGCTGAAGCGGCTGGACGCGCCGGACGAGGCGTCTGACGGCGCGGCGCTGGTGCGGCGGCCGTGGCGCGCCTTTCGCAAGCCGGATTTCGCGGCGCGGGAGCGGGCGCTCACCGCCGCCGAGCGCGGCACGGCGACGCACCGGATCCTGCAGTATCTCCGCTTCGCGGACGCGGCGGACGAAGCCGCCATTGCGCGGCAGATTCGTCAGCTCGCCGCGGCGGGCTATCTCTCAGACCGGGAGGCCCGGGCCGTACAGGTCGCCTCCATCCGCAGTCTGATGCGCTCCCCGCTGGGCGCGCGGCTCGTCGCCGCGGAGGCGGCGGGCACGCTGCGGCGCGAGTTTCGCTTTTCGCTGCTCTATCCGGCGGCGGCGCTGTTCCCGGATGCGCCGGACGAGCAGGTCCTGCTGCAGGGCGTGGTGGACTGCTGGTTTGAAGAGGGCGGCGCGCTCACCATCGTGGACTACAAGACAGACCGCGTCGGGCCGGACGCTGTCGCAGCGCGCACCGCGTATTACGCGAGTCAGCTGCGCGCCTATGCCGCGGCCATGGCGCGCATCACGGGGAGACCGGTCCGGAATTGTCTGCTGTTTTTCCTGCACAACGGCGTTGTGTCGGAGGTGGATGTGCAATAATAGGGTCGGCTCCTTGTGGGGCAGATTTGAAACTGCGGACAGCCGCGGCGCAGATTCCAGGCCGAAGCCGCCTTGGTGGCTTCGGCCTGGATTGTTTATGTCGCGGTGCGGAGCTGCTGGCGGGGTGCTGGATTTTGGCCGGTGGCCTCGTTAATATACCACAGTCGTTGACGTGGTGCTGGCATTCCACCGGCTTTCTTTTCAGCGCGAAAAGAAAGCCGGTGGAGCCGGAAAGAAACGCTGAGGGGTGCGGTGGTGGGCAACGCTTCTTCCGGAACCGCGCGCAAAGCGCGCGGTTCCGGGGGCTTACCTTTCTACGGTCGGACGAGCCCGTACGAGCGGCACAAGTGCGCCGCCATACTCCGGGGTGCGGGAGACACGGCTTGGTAGGAATCTTGGTGCGGAGCAAGGGGGTGCTAGATTGTGGCTGGTGTCCTCGTTAAGATACCGCAGATGGTTGAACGTAGTGCAGGCAATCCACCCGCTTTCTTTTCAGCGCGAAAAGAAAGCCGGTGGAGCCGGAAAGAAACGCTGGGGGTGCGGAGGTAGGCATCGCTTCTTCCGGAACCGCGCACAGAGCGCGCAGTTCCGGGGGCTTACCCTTCTACGTGTGGAGTGACCTGTACGAGCGGCGCAAGTGCGCCGCCGTACTGCGGGGTGCGGGAGACGCAGCTTGGTTGGTATCTCAGTGCGGCGCGTGGTGGGTGCGAGATATGGGGCTTGGCAAGAATCTCAGTGCGGAAGAGTCCGTGGGACGGGGCCAGGTATCAATTGGCTGTCATTATGAGGAGCGAAGCGACGAGATAATCCCCCGTTAGAGCGGCAAGCATCGCAGGGAATTGCCAAGGCACGTAAAAACACACCGCAGCGCTGAGCTGTAGTTTTAGTCGCTTGCATGGTATCCCACACTGCACCGATTCTCCGGCACCCAGCCTGTACGACCTGCAACGCGGCATAACCCTTTGCCGAATGCCCCGCCCACGGGGGGTTGTTAAGGGGCGGTTAGCCCCTTGACCAAAGCGCCCCTTTCTTTGCGGCTCCACCGCGTTTCTTTCCGGCAAGACGGAAAGAAATGGGGTGGA
>CACWHX010000039.1 GCA_902760845.1 Oscillospiraceae bacterium | reverse complement strand
CCCTCAGCGTTTCTTTCCGGCTCCACCGGCTTTCTTTTCGCGCTGAAAAGAAAGCGGGTGGAATGCCTGCACTACGTCAACATCTGCGGTATCTTAACGGGGACACCAGGTCAAATCAACCACCCCCGCATCCCCGAGACGAAGCCCAGAACAGTGGCTTCGGCTCGGTTGGGCAGCGCGAATACGCCGCTTCTGTCAAAAAACATTCTTCAACAGGCTCTTCAGTCCACATAAACCCGCGGCACGCGCTGCGACACAGCGCAAAGCAGCTCATAGGAGATCGTGTCAGCCTTTTCCGCCTGCTCCGTCGCCGGAAGGTCGCGCCCAAAGATCGTCGCCACATCGCCGACGCGCACCTCCGGCATGTCCGTCACGTCGATCATGCACATGTCCATGCAGATGCGCCCCACCTGGTGCGCGCGCCTGCCGCGGAGTATCACGTCCGCCTTGCCGGACAGGGCGCGCAGCAGCCCGTCGGCATAGCCAATCGGAAGCACCGCCAGGCGCATGTCGCGGTCGCAGGTGAACGTCCTGCCATAGCTGATCGTATCGCCCTTGTGATGATAGGTGATGTCGCACACACGGCTGCGCAGCTCCATCGCCGGATGCAGCTCCAGCCCGCCGGTCTCCGCGCCGGGATACAGCCCGTAGAGCAGCAGCCCCGGCCGCACCATGTCCAGACTCATCCGCGGATAATTCACCACCGCGCCGCTGTTGGCGCAGTGCCGGAGCCGGAATTTGTGCCCGCTGCGCGCCTCCAGCGTGTCGATCACCTCCTGGAAGCGCTGAAACTGCCAGTCGTTATAGGGGTCGCCCGCCACGTCGGAAATTGCCATATGCGTAAACACGCCCGAAATGTCCAGATTCGGCAGCGCGAGCGCGCGCAGCATCTCGTCGATGTGCGCGTCGCCGGTCGCGTCAAAGCCGGTGCGGCCCATGCCGGTCTCCAGCTTCATGTGCGCCTTGAGGCGCATCCCCGTGCCCTCCAGATACCAGTTGAGCGACTCGGCATACTCCAGCGAGCTGATGGCCTGCGTCGCGTCCAGATTCACGAGATCGACCGCGATATTCGCCGGCTGCGGGCTCAGTAGCAGAATCTCCCCGCTGATTCCCGCCGCGCGCAGCTCCTCCGCCTCGTCGTAGCAGTTCACGGCGATCCAGCGGCAGCCCGCCTCCTGCAGGCGCTGCGCCACGCGCACCGCGCCGTGGCCATAGCTGTTGGCCTTGCAGATGCCGAGCACCTGACATCCGTCCGGCAGATGCCTGCTGATCTCCCGGTAATTGTGCTCCAGCGTGCTAAGATTGATCTCTACCCACGTCCTGATCGTTCGATTCATATTCTGTCTCACCCTCGTTTGTCATCCACGTCGTAATGGCGCACTGCACGGCGGTCCGGTCGTTCGCCGCGATCTCCGCATAGACGGGGACGTTGTCCGCATTGAAAAACAGCCGCACCGTCGTCTCATCGTCCAGAATCAGCTGCACGGCGAGTGCGTCGCCCTCCCGCCAGACGAGGTCGATGTGTCCGGTGCGGACGGCCTCGAGCAGCATGGGCAGCGCCAGCAGCGGCGAGACCTGCCCCGGCGCATCCGGCACCGGGAGCGCCACGCCGTCAAACTCCAGCGTCGTCTCCCCGGGGCGCAGCCACGCGCGCACGCCGGCGAGCATTTCCGGCTGCAGGACCTCGACCGACGTGCCCTCCGGCGATTCCGCGCAGGTCAGCGTAAAGGCCGTGACCGCGTCGTCAGAGAGCGCCGTGACCTCCGCCGTCACGGTGACCGCCGCCGTTTCCAGCAACTGCTGAAACTGCCGAAACCGCGCCTCGTCGCCGCTTTTTCCGCAGCCGGACAGCAGCGCAAGCAGCAGAAAACCGGCGATTATGCTTTGCATGATACCATTTTTGTTTCGATGTGTCAAATTTTCTTCACCTTTTTCATTGATTTTGACGGGAGAATGTGATATAACTGGTTCCGTTATCAAAAATGTATTGCGTCGATCGGGAAAATAGCACTCCCGCTTCGCGGCAGAGAGGGGCGTCTCCGGCTGAAAGCGCCCTGCGAAGCGCATGCTTGGTTCGCCCGTGAGCGCCGGCCAATCCCCGGCGGGTCCGCCCGTTACAGCGGTTGAGTGCGGCGCGCCGTGCGCCGAATTCGGGTGGTACCGCGGAAGAATGCCTTTCGTCCCTGACAGATTGGGGCGAGGGCTTTTTATTTTGTTTATTCATTCAACGAAGGAGTTGTTTTCATGAAACAGATGCTGCAGGAGCTTCGGGAAGTCTCCGTCAGCGCCATTCTGAACGCGCCGGACAGCGACGCGCTGGAGGCGCTTCGCATCCAGTATCTCGGCAAGAAGGGCGAGCTTACCAAGCTGCTCAAGCAGATGGGCAGGCTCGCCGAGGAGGAGCGCCCCGCGGTCGGGCAGCTGGCCAACCAGGTGCGCGCCGAGGTGGAGGACGCCATCGCGTCGCGCCGCGCCGCGCTCAGCGAGCGGATGCTTCAGGCCCGCCTCGCGGCGGAGACGGTGGATGTCACGATGCCCGGCACGCGCGCCGCGATCGGCCACGAGCACCCGATGTACGTCGTGCTTGACGAGATCAAGGACATTTTCATCGGCATGGGCTTTGAGATTCTCGACGGTCCGGAGGTCGAGCAGTCCGATTATAACTTTACAAAGCTGAACACCGACGAGGGCCACCCCGCCCGCGAGTGGTCGGACACGTTCTATCTGACCGAGGACAGCAGCATCCTCCTGCGCACGCAGACCTCCCCGATGCAGGTGCGCGCCATGGAGAGCAAGCCGCTGCCGATCCGCATGGTCGCCCCCGGCCGTGTCTACCGCAAGGACGAGGTGGACGCCACGCACTCTCCCATGTTCCACCAGATCGAGGGCATGGTCATCGACAAGGGCGTCACCATGGCCGATCTCAAGGGCACGCTGGACGCCGTGATGAAAAAGCTCTACGGCGAGGACACCGTCACCCGCTTCCGCCCGCACCACTTCCCGTTCACGGAGCCGAGCTGCGAGATGGACGTGCAGTGCCACAAGTGCGGCGGCAGGGGCTGCCCCACCTGCAAGGGCGAGGGCTGGATCGAGATTCTCGGCGCCGGCATGGTGCACCCCAAGGTGCTCGAGGGCTGCGGCATCGACACGGAAGTCTATTCCGGCTGGGCCTTCGGCATGGGGCTGGAGCGTCTCGCGATGCGCCGCTTCAGGATCAGCGACCTGCGGCTCATCTTTGAAAACGACGTCCGGTTCCTGGAGCAGTTTTAAGAAAGGAGAGATCGTCCCATGATTTTAAGCAGAAAATGGCTCAACACGTTTGTAGACTGCGCCGCCGTCGGCGACCGCGAGTTTGCCGAGGCGATGACGCTCTCCGGCTCGAAGGTCGAGACGTATGAGGACCTGCACGACGCGATCCAGAACGTCGTCGCGGGCAGGATCGTCAAGATGACGCGCCACCAGAATTCTGACCATATGTGGGTCTGCCAGGTGGACGTGGGCGGAGACGCCCCCATCCAGATCGTCACCGGCGCGCAGAACCAGCGCGAGGGCGACATGGTCCCCGTCGCG
The DNA here is from genome assembly GCA_902760845.1 of Oscillospiraceae bacterium. Taxonomy (GTDB): domain Bacteria; phylum Bacillota; class Clostridia; order Oscillospirales; family Oscillospiraceae; genus CAG-103. The sequence continues at coordinate 12,454 of CACWHX010000039.1, read as the reverse complement.
CTCGACGGCGCGCTGCTCCCCGGCGGCGTGGAAATCCACGCGAGCGAGCTGCGCGGCGAACGGTCCGACGGTATGATCTGCTCGCTCAAGGAGCTGGGGCTCACGACGCATGACTATCCCTATGCCATTGAGGAGGGCCTGTTCATCCTGCAGGAGCCGGACGTGCGCCCCGGCGACGACATGGCCGTCGTCATCGGGCGGGACGACCATGTGGTCGAGTTTGAGATCACGCCGAACCGGCCTGACTGTCTCTCCGTCATCGGCCTCGCGCGCGAGGCGTCCGCAACGCTCGGCCTGCCGCTGACGCTGGCGCAGCCGGTCGTCAAAGGCTGCGACGACGACATTCACAACCATGTCGCCATCTGCATCGACGAGCCGGAACTCTGCCCGCGCTACACCGCGCGCATGGTGCGCAACGTCAAAATCGAGCCGTCCCCCGCGTGGATGCGCGAACGCCTGCGCAACAGCGGCGTCCGCCCGATCAACAACATCGTCGATATCACAAACTATGTCATGCTGGAGTATGGCCAGCCGATGCACGCCTTTGACTTCTCCTGCATCGGCGGCAAGCAGATCGTCGTCCGCCGCGCGCGCGCGGGCGAGTCGGTCCAGACGCTTGACGGCAACGAGCGCGCGCTCACGCCGAATATGCTGTGCATCTGCGACGGGGAAAAGCCCGTCGCGGTCGCGGGCGTCATGGGCGGCGCAAACTCCGAGATCGTGGGCGACACGGCGATGGTCGTGTTCGAGTCGGCAAACTTCAACGGGCCGTCCGTGCGCCGCACCGCGACCGCGCTCGGCATGCGCACCGAGGCCTCCGGCCGCTTCGAGAAGGGGCTGGACCCGCAGGCGACCGTCGCGGCGGTCAACCGCGCGTGCGAGCTGGTGGAGCTGCTCGGCTGCGGCGAGGTCATGCAGGGCGTGATCGACGTGGTGCCGAACCCCTTCCCGCAGACGACCGTGCGGCTGGAGCCGCAAAAGATCAACGCCCTGCTCGGCACGGACGTGTCCGAGGACGAGATGCGCCGCATCCTGCTCTCGCTCGGCTTCGGGCTGGAGGGCAGCACGATCCGCGTCCCCTCCTGGCGCGGCGACGTGGAGCACTATTCCGACATTGCCGAGGAGGTCGCGCGCTTCTACGGCTACAACAGCATCCCCAACACGCTCATGCGCGGCGAGACGACCGCCGGCGGCTACACCGACCGTCAGAAGGCCGAGCGGCGCATCGGCGCGCTCGCGCGGACGCTGGGCTATAACGAGATCATCACCTACTCCTTCATCAGCCCCGCGTACTACGACAAGATCCGTCTGCCGGAGGACTCCCCCCTGCGCGACTCGCTGAAGATTCTGAATCCGCTGGGCGAGGACACGTCCATCATGCGCACGACGGTGCTGCCGTCGATGCTGGAGATTCTCACGCGCAATTTTAACTACCGCAATAAGTCCGTCAAGCTCTATGAGCTGGGCAAGGTATATTTCAAGCGCCTCGACGGCATGGCCGACGAGCCGAAGGTGCTCTGCCTCGGCGCGTATGGCGAGGACATGGATTTCTTCCGCATCAAGGGCGCCGTGGAAAACCTGCTGCAGGGCCTGCGCATCGAAGACCCCGCCTTTGAGGCGGATGCGTCGAACCCCTCCTATCACCCCGGCCGCTGCGCAAAGGTGCTCGCCGGCGGCAGAGAGCTGGGCGTGGTGGGCCAGCTGCACCCCCTCGTCGCGGAAAACTACGGCGTGGACGCGGAGCTTTACACCGCCGAGCTTTGGCTCGACGCGCTGCTCGACGCGCGCGGCGGCACGCCGGTGTATGAACCGCTGCCGCGCTTCCCGGCCGTGACGCGCGACATCGCCGTGACGTGCGACGCCGCCATCCCGGTGGCAAAGCTGCAGGACTGCATCCGCCGCGCGGGCGGCGAGACGCTCCGGCAGTGCGAGCTGTTTGACGTCTACACCGGCGCGCCGATCCCGCCCGGCATGAAGAGCGCGGCGTTCTCGCTCGCCATGCGCGCGGACGATCAGACGCTCACGGATGAGCACGCCGACGAGATCGTGCGCGCGATCCTTGACGCGCTGCGCGACACGTTCAACGCCACGATGCGGTGACAGCCCAGCGGCCCCGGAACCGGGCCCGACCCGAAAACTTTTCGCAATTCGTGATATTGGGTCTTTACAGAACCGCTTTTTTTGGTATAATAGTAAAATAAACATCAAACTGAGCAATTTGGGAGGTGCAGACCGCATGGAAGATGCAACCAGACGATTTACCGCCATCGACAACAAGACCGAGATGAAAGAGATCCTCTCTTCCGTGTATAATTCTCTGGTCGTCAAAGGCTACAATCCCATCAATCAGCTCGTCGGCTACATCCTCTCCGAGGACCCGACGTATATCACGAATTACAACAACGCCCGCAGCCTCATCTGCCGGCTGGACCGGGACGAGCTGCTGCAGGAGCTGCTCACCAGTTATCTGGACAAATGATCGGCCATCAAAGCCCCGCCGCACGCACAGGTGCGACGGGGTCTTTGCATGTTTTCACGCACTTTCCCGGAAAACCCGCATGAAATTTGGCGGGTCCGATCTTGTAATAGCGGGCAAAATCATGTATACTGTTACGGAATTTTGAACGGAGTTGAGAGTATGGACGAAACTTCCAGAAATTTTATTGAGGCCTTTATCGAGGAGGACCTCGCGCCGGGCGGCCGTTTCGCCGGGCAGCGGATCCACACCCGCTTCCCGCCGGAGCCGAACGGCTATCTGCACATCGGCCACTGCAAGGCGCTGTGCATCAACTTCGGCGCCGCGGAAAAATACGGCGGTCTGTGCAACCTGCGCATGGACGACACGAACCCCTCCAAGGAGGACACGGAGTTTGTCAAGGCCATCCAGGAGGACATCCACTGGCTGGGCTTCGACTGGGGCGACCGCTTCTATTTCGGCTCGGACTATTTTGAGCAGGACTATGCCTACGCCGTCGAGCTGATCGAAAAGGGGCTGGCCTATGTGTGCGAGCTCACGCCGGAGGAATTCAAGGCGTATCGCGGCGACGTGAACACGCCGGCCAAAAGCCCGTGGCGGGACAGGCCCGTTGCGGAAAATCTCGATCTCTTCCGCCGGATGCGCGCGGGCGAATTTCCGGAGGGCAAGTATACGCTTCGCGCGAAGATCGACCTTGCCAGCGGCAACTTCAACATGCGCGACCCGGTGCTTTACCGCATCCGCTATATCGAGCATCACCGCCAGGGCACGAAGTGGTGCATCTTCCCGATGTACGACTTTGCCCATCCGATCCAGGACGCGCTGGAGGGCGTCACGCACAGCCTCTGCTCGCTGGAGTATGAGGATCACCGCCCGCTGTATAACTGGGTGGTGGAGAACGTCTCCGTCCCCTGCAAGCCGCGGCAGATCGAGTTTGCCCGCCTCGGCATGAACTATACCGTTATGTCCAAGCGCAAGCTGCGCCGCCTCGTGGAGGAGGGCATCGTCTCCGGCTGGGACGATCCGCGCATGCCGACGCTCTGCGGCCTGCGCCGCCGGGGCTATACGCCGGCCTCCATCCGCAATTTCTGCGAGCGCATCGGCGTCTCCAAGGTGGACTCCACTGTGGAATACGGCTTTCTGGAGCATTGCCTGCGCGAGGATCTGAACGCGCACGCGCAGCGCGCCATGACGGTGCTGCGCCCCGTGAAGCTCACCGTGACGAATTATCCCGCGGACGCGGGCGAGACGTTCGAGATCGAGAACAACCCCGAGGACCCGTCCGCCGGGACGCGCGGCGTCACCTTCTCCCGCAGCCTCTGGATCGAGGCGGACGACTTCATGGAGGAGCCGCCGAAAAAATATAACCGCCTCTACCCCGGCAACGAGGTGCGGCTCAAGGGCGCGTATATTGTCCGCTGCACCGGCTGCGTGAAGGACGCGGACGGCGTCGTGACGGAGGTGCTCTGCACGTACGACCCCGAAACGCGCGGCGGCAACACGCCCGACGGGCGCAAGGTGCGCGGCACCATCCACTGGGTGGACGCGGCAAACTGCGCCGACGCGGAGGTGCGCCTCTACGACAATCTCTTTTCCGACGCAGACCCCGAGGGCGACGGCAAGGACTATCTCGCCTGCGTCAATCCCGAATCGCTCGCGGTGCTCACGGGCTGCAAAGTCGAGCGGATGCTCGCCGGCGCCGAAGCGCCCGCGTCGTTCCAGTTTCTGCGCCTCGGCTACTTCACCGTGGACAACCGGGATTCCTCGCCGGAGCACCTGGTGTTCAACCGCGCTGTCGCCCTAAAGGACAGCTTTAAGAAATAACCCCGCTGGCAGCGGCATTTTAAGCGGCCGCCGCGCGTATTGGGCGGTCGCAAAAAAAACAGGAGGATAAACTATGAGTGACAAGAAGATTGGGCTGGAGCCCGTGTATGACGCACGGGCGCTGGGCACCCCGCGGATGCTGGTGCTGGGTCTGCAGCACATGTTCGCCATGTTCGGCGCGACGGTCCTTGTCCCGATGCTCACGGGGCTGGACGTGGCGACGACGCTGCTGTTTGCAGGACTCGGTACGCTGCTGTTCCACCTGCTCGCCAAGGGCAAGGTTCCGGCATTCCTCGGCAGTTCCTTTGCGTTCCTCGGCGGCTACGCTGCCGTCGCCCCGATGATTGACGGCGCGCCCAACACCGCGCTGCTGCCCTACGCCTGCTTCGGCGTCGCAGTCGCGGGACTGATGTACGTCGTTCTCGCGTCGCTCATCCGGGCGTTCGGCGTCAGCCGGGTCATGCGCTATTTCCCGCCCATCGTCACCGGCCCGATCATCATCGCCATCGGCCTGACGCTCTCGTCCTCCGCCATCAACAACTGCCAGGCCAACTGGCTCATCGCCGTCGTCGCGATCTGCATCGTCATCGGCTTCAACATGTGGGGCAGGGGCATGACCAAGATCATCCCCATCCTGCTGGGCGTGTTCGGCTCGTATCTTCTGGCCGTCATCATCGACCCGGCGGCGCGCGCCAACGTCGCCGAAACGGTGGGACAGGCCAAGTGGTTCGGTCTTCCCATCGTGTGGGAAAACAGCGTGTTCGGCCTGTTTTCCGGCCATGTAGACGGCGCGCTGCTGCTCTCTGCCTGCCTCACCATCGTGCCGCTCTCGCTTGCGACGATGGTGGAGCACATTGGCGATATCTGCGCCATCTCTTCCACCTGCGAGCGCAACTATCTCGTGGACCCCGGCCTGCACCGCACGCTGCTGGGCGACGGTCTCGCCACGACGCTGGCGTCCCTCTTCGGCGCGCCGGCCAACACCACCTATGGCGAGAATACGGGCGTGCTCGCGCTCTCGCGCGTCTATGACCCGCGCGTGATCCGCATCGCGGCCGTTTTCGCCGTCATCGCGTCCTTTTGCCCGAAGTTCGCGGCGCTCATCTCCGCCATGCCCACCGCCACGATCGGCGGCGTGTCGCTCGTGCTCTACGGCATGATCTCCGCTGTCGGCGTGCGCAACGTCGTGGAAAACCAGGTGGACTTCGCCAACACCCGCAACATCATCATCGCGGCGCTCATCCTCGTGCTCGCCATCGGCATCAACTACTCCGGCAGCATCCAGCTTGGCGTCGTGTCGCTCTCCGGTCTCGCCGTCGCTTCCATCGTCGGCATTCTGCTCAACGCGATCCTGCCCGGCAAGGACTACACGTTCGATCAGGGCGACCAGGGCGCAACCTCTGTGGATTTCAAGGTATAAGCCGGGACGGTTTTCATGCAAAAGGAGGAATGCAGCATGAAATTTTCCAGAAAGATCGAAGCCTGCGGTCTCTCTCCGATGCGCAAGTTCGCACCCTACGCCGTGGAGGCGGAGAAAGCCGGAAAGAAGATTTACCACCTGAACATCGGCCAGCCGGATGTTGAGACGCCGCCCGTCTATTTTGAGGCCGTGCGCGAATTCAGCCAGAAGGTGCTGGCCTACGCGCCCAGCGCCGGAATGCCGGTGCTGATTGACGCCATCCGCGGCTATTACGCGAAGATCGGCGCGGCGCTCAGCGAGAAAAACATGCTCATCTCCACCGGCGGCAGCGAGGCGCTGCAGATGGCGCTCAGCTGCATTCTCGACGACGGCGACGAGATCATCATCCCGGAGCCGTATTATCCGAACTATGACACGTTCGTCAAGCTCACCGGCGCCTCGATCCGTCCCCTCACGACCAAGCCGGAGGAGGGCTACCGCTTCGCCATTCGCGAGCGCGTGGAGGCCTGCATCAACGAGCGCACCCGCGCCATCCTGTTCACGAACCCCGGCAACCCCACCGGTGCGATTCTGACGCCGGAGGAGATGCGCCTCATGGCCGATATCGCCAGAGAGCACGATCTCTTCCTCATCGGCGACGAGGTGTACCGTGAGTTTGTCTACGGCGGCGAGCCGCTCATGAGCCTGCTGCAGCTGGAGGGCTACGACGAGAACATCATCGTCATCGACTCTGTCTCCAAGCGCTTTTCCGCCTGCGGCGCGCGCATCGGCTGCCTGCTGACGCGCAACGAAGCGCTTTACGACCAGGCGATGAAGTATTGCCAGGGCCGCCTGTGCGCCTCGACGATCGACCAGGTGGCCTCCGCCGCGCTCTACACCGTCGGGCCGGAGTATTTCGCCGCCGTGCGCGACGAGTACAAGGCGCGGCGCGACGCGCTGGTGGCGAAGCTCCGGGAGATTCCCGGCATCGTGTATTCCGAGCCGAAGGGCGCGTTTTACGTCATGGCCGCCCTGCCGGTGGACGACGCGGACAAGTTCCAGCGCTGGCTGCTGGAGGAGTTTGACGACCACGGCGACACGGTCATGTTCGCCCCCGGCGAGCCGTTCTACGGCACACCGAACACCGGGCGAAACGAAATTCGCATGGCGTACGTACTCAAGCGGGAGGATCTCGAGCGCGCCATGGACCTGCTCGCCCTCGGCATTCAGAAGTACAACGAGCAAACGAAGTAATCCGGATTACATCCCGTCACAAAAGGCCTCGCAGAGTTCGCGCCCGGAGGCGCGAATTGGGTCAAATCATTTTTGCCCCGCGGCTTCGCCGCGGGGCAAAAATACTTCTCGCGGAATGGATTGCCCTCATATTGCGAATCGCATTCGCAAACGAGGGCAAGGAATGCAGCGCAATCCCCTTTCTGTCGAAAAACGAGTTTTTCGACAGGCTCAGCCTGCCGTCCGCAGATTGCGGACGGGCGGGCTTTTTATTTCCGTTTTCACAGCGCCAGCCAAATGCGGGAGTTCCTTTCAGACACACCATTTCTTCCAGTCCATTAACCTACTTTACAGTCTGATAAACGGGTTGTTGTATATGGCGATATTCCACAAAAAATGATAGACTTCAAAAAATATTATTGTGGAAATAGGAAACGACCTGTACAATAATATTATCAAATCCGACAAAGGAGGGGATGCCGGGCGCGAGGTGCAGGACACGCCGTGTGGAGGAAGGCGGCAGCGGACGCGAACGAAATGTTCGACGGTGTGAAAGGAGCAAACTGATGCAAGACGGAACACACACCCATACAGACGAAAACGGCCAGGTGATCGGGCATACGCACCCGCACGATCACGATCCGAACGATGTTACGGATTATATCAGCGCAGTCAACGAATACCGAAAAACCTTCCCGAACAAACAAGACGTCATTGAGAAAACGCCGGACCCGGCGGTCCGGGAAATGATCTTGCGCATGGAGCAGCTTGGGATCGACAACGCCTTTGACCGCTTTGACCAGCAGCAGCCGCAGTGCAACTTCGGCCTGGCGGGCATCTGCTGCCGCATCTGCCACATGGGCCCATGTCGCATCACCAAGAAGAGCCCCCGCGGCGTCTGCGGCGCGAATGCCGATCTGATCGTCGCGAGAAACATGCTGCGCGCCGTCACGGGCGGAACCGCGCAGCACGGCATGCACGCCAGAGAGGTGATCCTGTCCCTGAAGTGGGCGGCGGAGGGAAAACTGAAGCTGCCGATTCTCGGCGCGGAAAAGCTGATCGCGACGGCGCAGTCGTTTGAGATCGACACCGAGGGCAAGAGCGTGGAGGAGGTCGCGATCGAGTTTGCGAACGTCCTGCTCCAGGATCTCTCCCGCGCGGAGGCGGACGAATACAAGACGATCAAATACTGCGCGCCGCCCGAGCGGCAGAAAGTATGGAAGGAGCTCGGCATTCTGCCGATCAGCACCTACCACGAGGTTTTTGAGTCCATGCACAATTCCGGTGAGGCGACGGACGGCGACTGGAAGAACATCATGCAGCAGTTTCTGCGCACCGGTCTGGCGTTCGTGTTCGGCACCGTGGTGGGCACCAATCTCGCCACCGACAGCCTGTTCGGCGTCGGCCAGCGCAGGAAGACGATGGTCAACATCGGCGCGCTGAAGCGCGGCTATGTCAACATCGCCGTTCACGGCCATATGCCCACGCTGGTCAGCGAGATCGTCCGGCTCGGCCACAGCGAGGAATTTGCGCAGCTTGCAAAGGAAAAGGGCGCCAAGGGCATCCAGTTCTACGGCATTTGCTGCACTGGCCTTTCCGCCATGTACCGGTATGACAATGTCATCCCCCTGTGCAATCCTCCCGGCGCGGAGCTGGTGCTCGGCACCGGCGCGATGGATCTCTGGGTCGCGGACGTGCAGGATATCTACCCGGCGATTATGGACGTGGCGAACTGCTTCAAGACCACCGTCGTCACAACGAACGACTCCACGCGCCTTCCCGGCGCGGAGCATATCGCCTATGACCACGAGCACTCGAACATCGGAGAGACCGAGGAGATCGCGAGAAAGATCCTCCTGCGCGGCATTGAGAGCTATGCGGCCAGAAGAGAGATTCCGGTCTTCATCCCGCCGTACGAGGTGGAGGCCGAGCTGGGCTTCAGCGTGGAAAGCGTCACAAAGGATCTCGGCGGCAGCTTCGAGCCGCTGGCCGAGGCGATTCGCGGCGGGCAGATTCGCGGCATCGTCAATCTCGTGGGCTGCACGAACCCGAAGGTGATCTACGAGCGCGCGATTGTGGATGTGGCGGATATCCTGCTGAAAAACAACATCCTGCTCCTCACGAACGGCTGCGCGTCCTTCCCGCTGCTGAAGCTGGGCTTCTGCAACATGGACGCCGTGGAGACCAAGGCCGGAGACTCCCTGAAGGCGTTCCTGCGGAAATACAACATGCCGCCCGTATGGCACGTGGGCGAGTGCGTGGACAACACCCGCTCCACCGGCATCCTGGCGAACGTCGCCGGTCTCTGCGGGCAGAATCTGACGGACATGCCCTTCGCGCAGTCCTCCCCGGAGTGGGCCAACGAAAAAGGCGTCGGCGCCTCGCTGGCGTTCCGCCTGCTCGGGCTCAACTCATATCACTGCGTGGAGCCGCAGACCTTCGGCTCCGAGAACGTCACGAAGTTCTTTAAGGAGGACACCCGAGAGCTGCTGGGCGGCGTCATGATCGTGGACACAGACCCCATCGCGCTTGGTAACCGGATCGTCAGCGACTTTGAGGAAAAGCGCCGCGCGCTCGGATGGGATTGACCCTCCGCGGCAAAGCAGTGTCAAAAGCAACAGATAGCGGGCAAAGAGGGATCGGAGTCAGCAAAGGGTCGCCCCGGCGCGCTCCGGTCTCTTTGCTTCGTCGGAAGGAGAACGCATGAAAAAAATCGAACGGATGCCGGTCCCCGGCGTCGGCGCGGTCCTCGGCCTGATGACGCTTGGAAATCTGTACGGCGGCCTCGGCTTTTCCTGGTTTCGCGTCCTCGCGATGGCCGCCGGAACGGTCCATATTCTTCTGTACACCGGAAAGCTCGTCCTTTTCCCGAAGACGGTCCTTCTGGAATATCAAAACCCCCTCCCCGCCGCGCTGTACGGCACATACAGCATGTGTCTGATGGTCCTCGGCGGCTTTTACGCGGAGCTCTCCCCCGCCGCCGGGAAGTGGATTTTTCTGATCGGGCTCTGCCTGCACGCGGTGCACACGGTCGCGTTCACGGTCCGGCACGTGATCGGCGGCGTGCTGAAATACCGGGAGACGCAGGACGTCACCCCCGCGTGGTTCGTCACCTACAACGGCATAATGGTCGCCTGCGTCAACGGCATGAGCTTTCACCTGGAGCCGCTTTTGCGCGTCGTCGCCGTCTATGGCGTCGTCGCCTTCTGCATACTCGGGCCATGGATTCTCGTGCGCCTTCTGCGCCAGCCGCTCCCGGAGGGGGCGTTTCACACCCTGGGCATTCTCCCCGCGCCGGGCAGTCTCTGCGTCATCAGCCTGCTGAATCTCTGGACCCGGCCAAGCCCGTTTCTCCTTACAGTTTTTTATCTCTGCGTTCTGGGATCGGTTTTGTATCTCATCCTCCGGCTTCCAAAATTCTTCGCGTTCCCCTTCTACCCCGGCTACGCGGGGCTGACGTTCCCCATGGCGATCGGCGCCGCCGCGTCGCGAAGGATGTCCGTCTATCTCGACGAGGCGCTGCACAGTCCGCTGTCCGGCGCCTGCCTGCAGCTCACGGGGATCCAGATCTTCCTGAGCTCCCTGCTGATCGGTTACGTGCTGCTCAGACTGGTGTCCAATTCCCAAAAAACGTAAAACAAAAATGCCCCGGCCGCTTCCTCTCCCACATCCGGAAGCAGCCGGGGCATTTTTGTTTTTCAGACAGCGATATATCGCATATCGGTTTGCCGAACCGCATATTGCATATTGGTTCACCGCGCGGTGGAGCGCTGCCGCAGATTGAGCAGCGTGACCGCCGCGAGCACGCACAGCACCCCCGCCGCGCTCGTGACGCTGATCGGCTCGCGGTAAACAAAAATGCCGAGCAGCGTGGCGACCATCGGCTCCACAGACGCCAGGATGGACGCCTTCCCCGTCTCCAGCCCCGTGAGGCCGAAGGTGTAGAGCAGATAGGGCAGATAGCAGGTGACGATCCCGGCGAGGGCGCAGAGACCAAAATTGCCCCAGGACGCGAACATGGCCGCCGCCGGGCCGGAAAAGCCCCAGATCGCTCCCGCGCCGATGGCGGCGAGCAGGCAGGAGTAGAAATTGACCGTGTTGCTGCCGTAGCCGCGGTCGAGCGCGAACCGGGCAAAAATGCTGTAAAGCGCATATCCGACGCCGGAGCCAAGGCCAAACAGCAGCCCGCGCAAAGTGAGCCGCTCTCCCCCGCCGCCGAGACCGGAAACGAGGCAGCACCCGGCAAACGCCAGCAACAGGGCGACGATCTTTCTCCCCGTGATCCGCTCGTGAAACAGGAGCAGCGAAAGCAGCATGACGACAGACGGCGCAGTATAGAGCAGGATCGCCGCCGTGGAAAGACTCATCATGGAAATGGCGTTAAAATAGCAATAGGAGAAAAACAGCAGACTGCAGACCCCGCTGCCGAAAAAACACCAGAGATCCCCCGGCCGCACGCGAAAGCCGCGCGGGTCGGTCAGCAGCATGGTCACGGCAAAAAAGAGCGCCGCCAGCGCGCAGCGCACCAGGATCATGCCGCCGGCGTCGATGCCGATCCCGCTCAGACCGCGGCTGAAAAGCCCCATCGTCCCCCAAAGGGTTCCAGCCCCCAGCACCGCAAATACATGCTTTTTCATCCGCTGCGTCATCCTCTCTGTTTTTCTCTGTTGAAGGCATTTTATATTTTTCTTTTCGGCTTGTCAATGGGCGGATATTGTGGTAGAATGAACACCCGCTTGCGGGACACGCGGGTATGATGGAATTGGTAGACATGCCAGATTTAGGTTCTGGTGGGAAACCGTGCAGGTTCAAGCCCTGTTACCCGCACCAACTCAATATAATCCGAGCCCAATCCCGCAGGAGAAGGGCTCGGATTTATTGTTTGCTCTGGTCGCTTCAGGGACACGCATTTCAGAAATGCGGCTTTGTTCTTAAAACGAACAAAGAAAAACGGAGACCTGTTGCTGTATTGATCTCGGCTTTGCCTGTGGAGTGATCGGAACACTGAAAAGAACGCGGCAGACGCCGCGGCTCGCCGGCGTCGGAGGAAATTGCCATAAAAGAGGAGATCGAGCGCCGGGTGGTCACCGTAGCGGCTTTCGCTCTTCTTTTCCCCCGAATTTCGTCGTTTTTTGTTGACTTTTTTCTTTTCCCTGCTATCCTTTTGTTTAAAGGAGGCGACAGGCTATGAGAAGCGCTAAGGACGCAGGAAATTTCCCTTATCGGATGGGGACGGTTTGCTACATTGAAGTGACCCGGGACGGCGACGTCGCGCAGGTTCCGCACAACAACAAGTCTGATCTGCCGGGACTCCGGGCGGCATATAACCGGGTGGTCTCCGGCGAATCCGCGCTCTACGCCGTATGGCCCGGAAGATGGCGGAGCGATCTGTTTCAGATCGACGATCTGGATTCCTTCGCGACGCGAATTGTCAAGTGAAGTGCAACAGGTTATGAGAAAAGACCTCATAGGGGGTGGCCCAATTCAAGCATTTTCGTGGTCTTAGATTGATAAGAGCCACG